>JANRLN010000546.1:0-2852 GCA_033762515.1 Planctomycetaceae bacterium | reverse complement strand
GGATGTTCGGCGCGATATCGGAGAACCGCCCGAATCCAATCGATGAAGGGCTGGAACGGTTCAATCGGCTGTTTCAGCAGGCTGAATTCCAGGTGGGTGTGACAGTTCACCAGACCTGGGATCAAGGCCACATTGCCCAGGTCAACGCAGGGCTTCGACCAGCGATCCATGACCGAGACGATGCGGCCGTCCGCCTCCAGCAGCACGCCGTCTTCGACCGGGCGTGCGTCCACCGGCACAATCCAGCGGGCGCGATAAGCGGTCGTGGTGGGCATGCGTGATGAGATTCCTTCGGTCGTCCCGTCGCTGAACTCGCAAGAATTCCGACTTTCGCAAGAGCACTGAATCCTTGCGAATTCAGCGACAACAATTCACCGACGGTGAGCCCCTCTTCGCTAGGCCAGCAGTTCGGTGATGATCCGCGAAGGCTCCACGCCCACGAGGCGCTGGTCGAGGCCCTGGTACTTGAAGGTGAACCGGTCGCCGTCAAAGCCCATGAGATGCAGCACTGTGCGGTGGAAGTCGTGGATATGGACGGGGTCTTTCACGATGTTGTAGCTGAAGTCGTCCGTTTCGCCGTAGATGGTGCCCCCTTTGGTCCCGCCTCCGGCCATCCACATTGTGAAGCACCGGGGGTGGTGGTCGCGTCCGTAATTGGTCTTCGACACGCCCCCCTGGGAATAGATTGTCCGCCCGAATTCGCCCCCCCAGATGATCAGCGTGTCGTCAAACAAGCCGCGCAGCTTCAAGTCCTGAATGAGGCCGTAGCAGGGCTGGTCGACGTCCATGCACTGGTCGGGCATGCGGCCGGCCATGTTGCCGTGGTGGTCCCAGTTGTTGTGATAGATCTGTACAAAACGGACTCCCTTCTCGACCATCCGCCGCGCCAACAGCAGGGTATGGGCAAATGAGCCGGCCTTGTGAATGTCGGGACCGTAAAGCTCTTCCGTCGATTTGGGTTCCTGCTTCAGATCGACCAGATCTGGCACGCTCGACTGCATCCGGTACGCCAGTTCGTACTGCTGGATGCGGGTCCGCGTTTCCGGATCGCCGATCTGTTCATAAGTGAGTTCGTTCAGCGCCTTCAGACCGTCCAGCGTCTGGCGACGAACGGTCGACGGCACTCCCGGCGGGTTGTTGATGTAGAGAATCGGGTCACCTCCGGTGCGGAACGAGACCCCTGCGTGTTCGCCAGACAGATACCCCGACGACCACAGCCGGGCCGAGATCGCCTGCACCTGCTCGACATTCCGCGGCTGCGCGACCAGCACCACGAAGGTCGGCAGGTCATCGTTGAGCGAACCGAGTCCGTAGGAAGTCCAGGACCCCAGGCAGGGACGGCCGGTGTTCTGGTTTCCCGTCTGCATGTAGCTGATGGCGGGTTCGTGGTTGATGGCTTCCGTGTGCATGCTGCGGATGAAGACCATGTCATCCACGCACTTGGCGGTGTAGGGCAACTTTTCGGTCACCCACATCCCGCACTCGCCGTGCTGCTGAAACTTGTACATCGACGGTGCAATCGGAAACCGCTTCTGACCCGAGGTCATAGTGGTCAACCGCTGCCCCATGCGGACCGATTCCGGCAGATCCTGGTCGTACCATTCCTGCATGACCGGCTTGTAGTCGTACAGATCGAGTTGCGACGGCCCGCCGACCATGTGCAGGTAGATGACGTGCTTGGCTTTGCCCGCGAAATGAGCCAGGTTCGGAGGGGCGCTTGCGCCCGTCGCCGCCTGAGCGCTGCCGTTCTGCCCCAGCAACGTCGCCAGCGCGACGCCGCCGAGGAGATGCGAGCCCTGGCTGAGGAAATGGCGCCGGGTGAGATTCAAGCAGTAGTCTTTAAAGAGGGACATGGAATTCTCCGGCGTCACGTGGTTATTTCTTGGATTTCGATCTCGGCGGGCTGGCGGCCCGCATTTCCAGACTGGTGACCAACAACAGATCAATGATCTCAAAACTCTCGTCCGCTTTGACGACGATGAACGTCCGACCTTGTGGAGCGTAGGCCAGGCATTCCGGATGCGGGACTTCCAAGGTTCGACCGTCCGCCAGGTGAATTCGGAATGGCTGGAACGGTCGAGCATTGTGAGCTTGCGTCAGTCGTTCGTGTGTCATCGCGTGACTTCCCGACAGTTGGTCGTGCCGACGAGATCCGCCAACTCTTTACTTGCACAAGACTTCATCTAGATTCAACACCTCATTGATCAGCATGGTCCAGGCCGCGAGTTCTGTCGAGGCGAGTTGGGCGTCGACCTGGAACTCCCCGAATTTCAAGAGCTTCTCGGCATCGGCGGGATTCTGGGCGTAGTGCGACCG
This sequence comes from Planctomycetaceae bacterium, assembly GCA_033762515.1. Taxonomy (GTDB): domain Bacteria; phylum Planctomycetota; class Planctomycetia; order Planctomycetales; family Planctomycetaceae; genus DSVQ01. The sequence continues at coordinate 536 of JANRLN010000546.1, read as the reverse complement.
CAGGTCCGCCAGTGAGGCCTGCACGACGGAAGCTTCTTTAACGCTCCAGGGACGGGCCAGGACCTGTCTGGCGACGAAATCCAGCCGGGCAGAGTCGTCGGCGCCGGCCGACTTCAATGTTCGCTGAGCCAGGTACTTCGCTGCCTCGACGAACTGTTCGTCATTCAACGTCACGAGCGCCTGCAGCGGCGTGTTGGTCCGTTCACGACGAACCGTACAGACTTCTCGAGCGGGAGCATTCAAGATGTCCATCGACGCCGGGGGAGCGCTCCGTTTCCAAAACGTGTACAGACTGCGGCGGTACAGGTTCTCCCCCGTTTCGCGGCGATAGTCCCGAGTGTTGCTGCCGATCATGGCAACCGCTTCCCACACGCCGTCCGGTTGATACGGCTTCACGCTTGGTCCGCCGATTTTGGGAGTCAGAATCCCCGTCGATGCAAGGGCGTAGTCACGCACCATCTCGGCGTCCATGCGGAACCGCGGACCCCGCGAGAGGAGCCGGTTGGACGGATCTTTCTCGATCTTCTCCGCCGTCG
>JANRLN010000545.1:0-5192 GCA_033762515.1 Planctomycetaceae bacterium | reverse complement strand
AAATACCCTCTCCAAACCAAAGTGACCGACGAGCAACTCCAGGCGGTTCAAATCAAACGACACAAGTTTCACGGAGAATGGAATTACACGATCCTCCCTGCCAAATAACTTGCTCAAGTTGTTTTGACGCGCGCCCTAAGTGAACTCTCCTGAAATTCGCTGAGTGGAGGCTCCGAAACGGAAGTCTCCCAGTCAATTCACCCAACACATGGCGGGTTGACGACATGTCGACTCAACTCGATTCGTCGGCCCCATCAATCCGCCCACCAGTACCGTACGATGCACCACAGGGCCTGCAGGCCGTCGATGGGTCGGATGTGTTTGCCCTGTTCGTAGGTGCGGCCGGAGTAGCTGATCGCCATTTCGTAGATCCGCAGTTTGCGGGTGGCGACTTTCGCGGCGAGTTCGGGTTCGATGCCGAAGCGGTTCTGCTTCAGCGTGGGCCAGATGGAGTCGAGGGCCGGTTTGGAGAAGACCTTGTAGCAGGTCTCCATGTCGGTCAGGTTCATGTTGGTGAACCAGTTCGACAGCATCGTCAGGAACTTATTGGCCAGGTAGTGCCGGTAATACAGGACGCGGTGTTCGCGATCTCCCAGAAACCGGCTGCCAAAGACCACGTCGGCCCGGCCGTCGACGATGGGTCGCAGCAGGCGCGGATATTCGGCGGGATCGTATTCCAGGTCGGCGTCCTGAATGATGATGACGCTTCCGGTGGCTTTCGAGAATCCCGTGCGGACCGCGGCGCCCTTCCCCTGATTCTTCTCGTGGAAGTGAATCGAAAGCACGTTCTCCGGGTCCGGATTGGCCGCCGCCTCGTCGGCGAGCTGCTGCAGCACCTGTCGGCTGGCGTCCTTGGAGCCGTCGTCAACGAGGACCAGTTCTTTGCGGATGGGGACCGACCGCACGCGATCGACGAGGGCTCGCAACGTCCGTTCTTCGTTGTAGACCGGAATCACCACCGACAGCACCAGATCGGGGGGGATGGCGTAAAAACCGAGTTGCCGGCACGTGGCTTCGCCCAGGCCTTGCCGGAGATGCTCGTACCACGGCGCGGTATAGGGCGGCGCGTCGGCATCGGGTTCGAACGTGGCGGTCATGTGAGCTTTCAGTCGTCGTGAAGCGCGTTGGTCAAGGGTGAGGAATCGCTGGCAATTCCCGGTCGAATTTCGCAGTCTATGACGGGGTCTGTCAGACTTCCAGCCGCACCGACATTGAAGGTTCATTCATGATCGAGCGCACGATCATTCTCACCGATTTTGACACCTCTACGCACCTCGAAGACTTTTCGCTGGGGGAATCTGCGGAATTGTCCCTGGCGGGGAGTCGCGACTGGCACGTCTGCGTGCGGACGCTGCGGGGGGGGGAATCGCAGGGGGTCTCTGTGGTGGACATCGGCAATGGTCCACTCAGCTTTTCCGTCCTGCCGACGCGCGGCATGAGCTTGTGGAAGGGGCGCTACCGCGATCTGCCGCTGGAGTGGAAGTCGCCCGTGCCCAGGCCCGTTCATCCGGCGCTGGTGAATCTGCAGGATCGCAACGGCCTCGGCTGGCTCAACGGGTTCAACGAACTCCTCGTGCGGTGTGGACTTGGCTTTAACGGGCCTCCCGGCAACGACGAGGGGACCGACGTCACGCTGCACGGACGCATCGGGAATCTCCCGGCGCACCGCGTTTCGCTCACCATCCATCCGGAGGGACCCGGATCATTGACTCTTCAAGGGGTGGTCGACGAGACCTCGATGTTCGGAGCGTGCTTTCGATTGACGTCGACGCTGCGGATGGAAGCGGGGGCGAACGCCGTCGAGTTCCGCGACGAGATCACAAACATCGGCGGCGGGGCGCAGCCGTTGTCGCTGCTGTATCACATCAATATCGGCCGGCCGTTCCTGGAGGCTGGGGCGCGCAACGTGGTGGCGTTCCGAGAGCTGGCGCCCCGTGATCAGCGCGCCGCGGATGGGGTCGCGCAGCACGCGGTCTACGAGGGACCGACCAGCGGGTATGCCGAGCAGGCGTACTACTATCGACCGGCTGCGGACGCGGAGGGTTGGTCGTCAGCGGTCCTGCACAATGCTGCAGCGACGGCCGGATTCGCCGTGCACTACAACACGCATCAGCTACCCTGTTTCGTGGTGTGGAAGAACACCCAGTCGGAGGCGGAAGGTTACGTGACGGGCCTGGAACCGGCGGTCAACTTCCCGAACTTCCGGGGATTTGAACGACAGCACGGGCGACTGCCGATCCTCCAACCCGGCGAAAGCTACCAGGCGAGCATGCGCTGGGATTTCGCGGATCACGCCGCCGGCGTCGCAGCGCAAATGGCGCACGTCGCGAAGCTGCAGGCCGGACAGGAGACGCGGGTGCATTCGCTGCCTCAGCGCGGCTGGTCGCCGGCGGGGGGATGACGCGTGGATCGCCGCAGCGGTGTGCCATGCGAATGACTCATCGCGGTCGCCGAACGGACGCCGGCCGCTCGTTTTTCGAGTTCGCATCCACGCGACGTCGATCAAGAGCCCGAGCGGGTCACGCGGGGGCGGCGAACGATCGCTCCAAACGATATTCGTGGCCCCCTGAGGCGACATGGCTGGAGTAGAGCTCGAAGGAGCGCAGCGTCACGGGCGGGAGCGTCAGGGTGCGGTGTTGCCCCAGAAAATCCTCGATCAACTCGGGCGGGACACCGCGCCGACAGCGGGCCAGCGTGACGTGCGGCGCGTAGGGGCGCTGCTCCACGTGGAACTGCCGCCGGCGGAGCGCCTCCCCCATCCGACCGTGGAGGTCGAGCAGGGCGGGACAGGGCCGCAACCCCGCCCAGAGGACTTGTTCGCCGTCGCGCGCTCGAAAGCGGCCGACGCCGCTGATTGCCAGTTCGATCTCTGACGGGATCACATCAGACAGCGCGTCCAACGCGCGCTCGAGCGGCACGTCCCCCAGAAAGTGCAGCGTCACATGCATCTGGGAAGGAGCGGTGACTCGCACTCCGCGGACGTTGGGCGGAGCGAGTTGAGCGAGGGCGAATTGAGTCGAGTTCGGAAGACTCAGGGCAACGAACAGGCGGGGCATTGGAAGGGACTGCTCCAGCAAGACAACAGGCGACGGTCCTCGTGAAGGGCTGTGGTTCGATTCCGCGCCGCTCCATCGTATCGGGTGGAAACGGCCGCGAATCCATGGGGGCGTTGCAGAAATTCTTACAAGAGGCTGTTGTAAACCGCAGCAGCGAGCGTTACATCTGATAGACGACTTGTCCATCGCGGACCCTGCGATTCCGCTGAGATCCTGAGATTGCGGTCGTTGAGCAGCCCACGGCGCGAATCTTGCGGAGTTGACGTCCTCGTGGCCGCCGGTCGGAGGCGCGGAGACTGTCTCCGGGTCGAGCGGATCCAATCAGAACCCTGTTCGGGAGCTTCGGGCCATGGCAGAGTCGGCGACCGCAGTCGAGCGTCTGAGCGACAACGACGTGCAGGCCATTGACGAACTCCGGGACGCCTTTGCACGTCTCAAGAAAGAGTTGGGCCGGGTGATCGTCGGCCAGACGCGGACGGTTGAGCGGCTGGCGATCTGCCTGTTCGCCCGCGGCCATGCGCTCCTCATGGGGGTGCCCGGTCTGGCCAAAACGCTGCTGGTGAGCAAAGTGGCGGAGACGATGTCGCTGAAGTTTCAGCGCATTCAGTTCACTCCCGACCTGATGCCGATGGACATCACCGGGACCGACATTCTGCAGGATACGCCCGAAGGCCGCCGTGAGTTCCAGTTCGTGCACGGCCCCGTGTTCGCGAACATTGTGCTCGCGGACGAAATCAACCGCGCCCCCCCGAAGACTCAGGCCGCCATGCTGGAGGCGATGCAGGAGCGGAAGGTGACGGTGCTCGGCAAAGGCTTCACGCTCGAGCCGCCGTTCCTGGTCCTCGCCACGCAGAACCCGGTCGAGCAGGAAGGGACGTATCCGCTCCCGGAAGCACAACTCGACCGGTTCATGTTCTTGATCGAACTCGACTATCCGTCGGAGGACGAGGAGATTCTGATCGCCCGCCGCACCACCGGGGATGACCTGCCGGAGTTGGACCATCTGCTCCATGCCGAGGACATTTTGCGGTTCCAGGCGCTCGTGCGGCGGGTGCCGGTGCCCGATCACATTTATCGCTATGCCGCCAAATTGGTGCGCAAGACGCGCCCGAACGGCAGCACGGCGCCCGAATGGCTGAAGCCCCTCGTCGCCTGGGGCGCCGGGCCGCGAGCCGTGCAGTGTCTCATCCTTGGCGCCAAGGCCCGTGCCGCGCTCCTGGGCAGTTACATGGTGCGTCTGGAAGACGTGCAGGAGATCGCCGCCCCGGTCCTGACTCATCGCCTCATCACCACCTTCGCCGCGCAAGCCGAAGGGATCGACGCCAAACGGATCGTGCATCGACTGGTCGAGGAGACGGCGGCCGAGGACTGAGGTCGGTGGCACGACCAGTTGAGGGTCGTCGCTGGGTCGGGGTGCGTGCGCAACAACGGTGGTCGACGCGACGCGGGGCCAGGATGAAAATCAGATCGATCGTGATCAAGATTGTGGTGGGGACGGGAGCCATCGCGATGGCGGCCGGCTTCACCCCTGCAGCCGACATTGCAACGGACGCTACGCTGCGTGCGCAGGCCGCGAAGTCGTTCCAGCAGGCCGATCGCGACGGGGATCAGCGGCTGTCGTTGGAGGAATTCGTCCAGTGCCAGCCGCAACCAGAGGTGGCTCGTCGCGACTTCCAACTGTTTGACTTCGACGCCGGCAGGTTGCTGACGCGCGATGAGTTTTTCAGTTGCCCCACCGTTCTGCCGCCTCACCTGCGCGGCCCGATGTTTGATCCGTTGTCGCGACTCGTGGACGAAGCCGTCGTGGCCTTGGACGAAGCACTTGGGGGCTGGAACCTGCGGCCCAACGAAGAGCTCGACCGCAACGCGGTCCTGGCGGTGATCAATGGAAGCACTGTCAATCCAGCCTTTGAATTCAATTTGCTCAACGGCGGGCGCGCCGGCGCAGCGACGATCAGTCGAGCGGAAGCCCGCCAACTCCTGGAGTTCCATCTGGGTGTGCGTCGTCGCGACGGGGAACTGCTGCGCAAACCCGACGGCCGCGTCGTCAACTACATGCTCTACTCCTACATCGATTTGAACCACAACGACGCGCTCGACCGACAGGAGTTCCGGGAGCGCAGTTACGCGGGAATC
>JANRLN010000544.1:0-8808 GCA_033762515.1 Planctomycetaceae bacterium | reverse complement strand
AAATACCCTCTCCAAACCAAAGTGACCGACGAGCAACTCCAGGCGGTTCAAATCAAACGACACAAGTTTCACGGAGAATGGAATTACACGATCCTCCCTGCCAAATAACTTGCTCAAGTTGTTTTGACGCGCGCCCTTAGGGAAAAGCACGATGCGAGACGAAATTGCGGCGTATGCCAAACGTGTACGGGACTTGCACGAACACGTGCGAGGCAATGAACAAGCGACGAAACAAAGCATTATTGGGCCACTGCTGACGTTGCTGGGCTACGACCTGACTGACCCGCGGGAATGCGTTCCAGAGTATCGAGCAGACTTTGGTCCCGGCAGATCGAACAAGCCGGTCGACTGGGCATTCTTCGTCTCCGGGAAACCGGCGTTTTTCGTTGAGGCCAAAGATGCTGGGCGCAAACTCGGTGGGTTTGATGAACAGCTTGCCGACTATTTTGCGAAGACACCCGACGTCAAGTTGGGAATCCTGACGAACGGGATTCAGAGGCGTTTCTACACTGACGCAGTAAACCCAAATATCATGGACAAGGAGCCGTATGCTGCATGGGATGTTCTGGGCGATGATCAACCACCTTTCGATGTGCTGAGGCTGTTGCAAAAAGCCGAATACAACGCTGAACTGATTCGTGCCTACGCACAGCGGAAGCACCGCACGAATCAGCTTGTCAGCGAGATCAATCGACTTCTTGAACCATCATCCGAGTTCGTGAAGCTGGCGGTGAGTAGCTTTGAAACGCGAAATCTAACTTCCGCAGTTGTGGAGACTTGGAAGCCAATTGTTGAAGGGGCCATCGAAGAATGGGCGCGGCAGCGGACACTTAGCATTGCTTTGCGACCCGCAGCAGAAGACGCAGTTGCCGAAGATCCGGTAAGTCGCGTAGAAACTACGCAGGATGAACTGGACGCTTTTGCTCTAGTAAGGGAAGTGTTGGGAAGCGAACGTCCAGTCGAGTCGGAGGATACGACCGCATATTTCAAGGTCCATCTGCCAGGACAACCATTCTGGGCCGTGTGCCGTTTCTTCTTTTCCAGGAAACGAAAGCAAATCTCTGTTCCAATTCCTCTGGATCGTGCGGAAACCCTTTGTGAAGGCATGACGCCAAGGGCCGGTGGTCAAACTGGCTGGAGCGTCTTCACGATTGAAGAGTTCGCGGAGATCAAAAGGTTAGCACCTGCACTCCATGCAGCTTGGGATGGCCAGAAATCGCTGCGTGGCAAGTCCGAGTAGAATCTCAGCGACTCGGCTATCGGTATGAATCGTCGCGATTCGTTACTGGATAAGCTATTGAGTTCTCAAACAGGTAGACCGACGACCTTGGGCTGAATTTCCTGGCACAGATCGAAGCGGGACGCTGTGTTTTTCGCACGTCCAGCTATTGTCAGCTAGCTCCAAGCAGGATTTCACATCTTCATAGGTAGACTTCCGTCGCGTGGCTCACTGCCGCAACCCAACAGCGGCTGATTACAATACCAGGGAGGAGACCCTGCGTGTTCGATTGGCAGACAGTGGTTGTGATGCTCGCGGTAGCTGCCGCAGCCGGGTGGATGGCTTGGCAGATACGACGCGGGTGGCGCGCGCCGACCGATGCCGGTTGCGGGAGCGGCTGCGCCGCCTGTGCGCACGCGTCCCGGTTGGAAGATGCTCCTCCCGCCCCCGCGTTTGTTCCGCTGGAAGATGTGCTGAGGACGGTGGAGTCGCGCTCGCCATGACGCACCGTGGTCCTGCAGTTCCGACTCCGCCCCTCCTGGGGATGACGCCGTGAATCGCGGACAACGGCGACTCGCGCTGCTGCTGCGCGTGATTGGCGTCCTGGATCTGCTGGCATTCGCGGCGATGCTGCAGCCCGTTTCCTGGCTGTCGGCAATCCACGCCGCTTTGCAGATGGGCACGTTCCCCGAAGTTCCCGTGGCGATTTACCTGGTGAGGTCATCGTCCATGCTGTATGGACTGTGCGGAACTCTGCTGCTGTTTCTCAGCAGCGACGTTGCTCGCTATGCTCCGGCGATCCGCTTCATCGCACGGGTGGGACTGCTCGCGGGGGGAATTCTGATCGGGATCGACGTTGCCAGTCGAATGCCCTGGTGGTGGATTGCGGTCGAAGGACCCGCATGTGCTCTGTTGTGGGGATTGGTCTGGGGAGCGGGCCGTGAATCGCAGTTGGGCGCGAATCAACTTGAGCGGTCTACCGCCGCGACCGACAACCCGGCATAATCCCGTCCCAGGAACCGTTGATCGCCTCATCTCGTGCGGCCGCCTGCGCCCGTCGCTGTGACAGATTTCGCCGATGTCAAATTCCGTCCCCAAAACATTGTCTGAAGGCCTGGCTGCTGCGGGTCAGGAACATCTGCTGGCCCATGCGGCGACTTTGCCGAGCGAGTCGGCGGCGCACTTTCGCGCTCAGTTGGCGTCGGTGGACTGGAACCTTGTCGCGAAATTGGTTCGGCGTGCGTTGGAAGGCGGGAAGGATCAGGAAGATCCAAGGTCGCTTGCCGCCCGAGCGGTTCCGCCGCGCTCGGTGGTGCGACTTCCTTCGACGCCGGGGGATCGCGAACGCTGGCAGCACGCCCGCGAGCATGGCGAAGCGTGGCTGCGCGCCGGCAAGTTGGGCGTCATCGTCGTCGCCGGGGGTCAAGGGACGCGACTGGGGTCATCACAGCCCAAGGGGATCTACCCCATCGGCCCGTTGAGCGGAAAATCGCTGTTCCAATGGTTCTGCGAGCAATTGCGGGCCCGCCGCGAGCGTTCCGGTCAGCCGATTCCGTATGCGGTGATGACCAGCGACGCCACTCACCAGGAGACCGCCGCCTATCTCGCCAGTCATGATTGCTTCGGATTGCCGGCCGACGAGGTCCGCCTGTTTCGGCAGGGACATCTCCCCGCCATCGACGCTGAAACCGGTCGGGCGTTGCTGACGGCTCCGGGAGAACTGGCCCTCAGTCCCGATGGACACGGCGGGATGCTGGCCGCTTTGGCCAAGGCGAACATTCTGCAAGACTGGGCGGCGCAGGGCATCGAAACCCTGTTCTATCATCAAGTCGACAACCCTTCGACGCCGCTCTGCGACCCGGCCTTCATCGGGCTGCATCTCGACGCTGCAGCCGATGTGAGCACGAAGGTTGTCGCCAAACGCAGTGCGACGGAAAAAATGGGGGTGGCCGTCGACGTCGACGGAGTGACGCGGATCATTGAATACAGCGACCTTCCGGCCGACATCGCCGCCAGAACGGATGCCGATGGTCGTCTGACGATCTGGGCCGGCAACACCGCGATGCACATTCTGCAACGGGAATTCCTGGAACGCGCCCTGGTCGATGATCGGGCGCTCCCATTCCACATCGCGCGCAAGGTCGTACCGTATGTGAACGGCGACGGGGAATTGGTCACCCCTTCCCAGCCGAATGCCTTCAAATTCGAGCGGTTCATTTTTGACGTGCTCCCCTGGGCGCACACCGCCCTGATCGTCGAGGGCGACCGGGCGGAGGAATTCAATCCGGTCAAAAACCGGGACGGCGACGACTCCCCGGAAACGTCCCGACGCGCGCTCATGGCGCAACATCGTCGCTGGTTGCGTCGGGCGGGCGTGCTCGTTGATGAAACCATCCCGGTGGAGATCAGTCCGCTCGTCGCCCTCGGCCCCGACGACCTGATCGGTCGAATTCCGCCGGGCGCCGTGATTCGCAAACCGTTGTATTTGACGGAATCCCGCATGCAGGAGTTCCATCACCACGCCGGTTGACGATCGGGCCAATTCCCGATTTTCAGCGGCATGGGGACCTGGCCATGAGCGAGCATCAGGTGGACGTTCGGGGCCATCGCCCGTGCCAGTGCCGCCAGCGCCAGAGAGTCGCCAGGGCCTGGACGCCGTCGGTCCAGCGGATCTTCTTGCCTTCCAGCGCCGTTCGCGAGCGATAGGTGATCGCCACTTCGAGGATCGGCAGGCCGAGTCGACAGAGCTTGGCGGTGACTTCCGGACAAAACTCGAATCGCTCGCACTCCAGCTCCAGCGCTTTCAAGAGATCCGTCGGCAAGACCTTGTAGCAGGTCGCCTCGTCCGTGAGTCGGACGCCATAGAGAATGCGCACCGCCAGATTGAGCGCGCTGACCCCGTATCGAAACAGTCGCCAGCGCTCTTGTCTCCCCCGCAGATAGCGCGAGCCATAGACCACACTGGCCCGACCCGACTCCAGGGGATCCACCAACACGCGATAGTCTTGCGGGTCGTACTCCAGGTCGGCGTCCTGCACGATGCAGTACTTGCCGCGGGCTGATGCCAGCCCGGTGCGAATCGCGGCCCCTTTGCCGCGATTCGCATCGTGCCGCAGCACTTCGACCTGCGGATGCTCGCGGAACGGGGCCAGCGCATCGATCGTTCCGTCTGAGGAACCGTCGTCGACGACGATCACCTGCTTGTGGTAGGGAGCGGCGAGGACTTGCCGCAGGAGTTCCGCGATGGTCCGCACTTCATTGAATGCCGGAATAATCACCGTGAGCAGCAGCGGCGAGGAATTGGGCGCGGATTCCGATGGCACAGTATGCTCTGCGTCGGCGATGATCGCGTGACTTGAGGGAGGCGCGGCTTGGGGGAAGCTTCAGATGAGCGGCTGCTTCAGAGCCAGGGCTGAAGAAGATAACGAAATTCCGGAAAAGACTCGACTCCGCCCCTTCCTCTCGGGCCTCGGCTTGTTTCGCCGGTGTCGTGCATGAGATGATTTCCGCGTCCGGTGTGCGGAGTTCATCGGCGAGCTTCTGCTTTGAGGAACTGGGAGTGATGACCTCGATTCTGTTGCTTGTCGCAAGTCTGGGGAGTGAGCCGCGGGGTGTGGAGGCCACGGAGATCACGATTTCCGGAGCGGTGCTCACGTTGATCGATCAGGCGGACGTCCCTGCACGGGAAGCGGGGGTGCTGATGCGGCTCTCGGTCCGCGAAGGACAGATCGTCGAGGCCGGTCAGTTATTGGGGCAGATCGACGACACCGACGCGAGACTCCGCGAAACCAAGGCGGAGACGGAGTTCCAGCAGGCGAGGCAGGCGGCCGAAAACGACATCAAAGTGCGATTCGCGAAGAAGTCGGCCGACGTGGCGCAGGCGGAACTGTCTCGGGCGGAAGAATCGGCCAAGGATTTCAAAAAGAGCGTTTCGGAATCTGAGATCGACCGCCTGCGGCTGCTCGCCGACAAAGCAGTGCTGGAAATCGAACAGGCGACGATCGACCTCTCGGTCGCCGGGCAAGTGCGCGACCTGCGCGACCGCGATCGCGAATTGGCGGCCCTCAGCGTGTCGCATCGCCGCATCGTCGCGCCGCTCACGGGGATGGTGGTCCAATGGCGCAAGCACGTTGGTGAATGGGTGGAACCCGGCACAGCCGTGGTGCGGGTGATCCGACTCAACAAACTCCGGGCCGAAGGATTTGGTCTGGCGTCGCAATTGACCCCGGATTCGGTGGGTTCCAAGGTCACGTTCGTCACCCAGCGTTCGCAGGAATCACGCCAGGAGTTCATTGGCGAACTGATGTTCGTCAGCCCCGAAATCGACCCCATCAACGGTCAAGTCCGGTTCTGGGCGGAGATCGACAATCCCAAGACGGTCCTGCGACCGGGGCAGATGGGAGAGTTGCGAATTGCGATTGGGACGCCCGCGGCGGCGAAGTGAACGATTGACAGGCCGACCTTGCGGACCCCGTATCGCGGGGTTTGGAAGCCAGGCCATGGGGTGATGCTCTGGCCGCCGCTCAATGCGACGGTCGTTGAGGATGGGTTCTGGAAGCCGGCCTTCCCCGCGATCGCCGCCGACGCTACCCGACAAGACTTTGCGGGCGATCGTGGCCCCTCTGCGAGTTGTCGTCTGTGGGCTATCAACAGTGCCGTCGCGATTCGCAGAACGGTTCGCCTCCCATGCGGAGGAGCCAGTTAACCCGCCGCGACCTTCTCCTGGTAAATGCGTGCGATGTCGGCCGTGGTGACGGTGATTTCGCGCGAGAACCCGGTGTGCATCCGCTCGTAGGCGATCTTGGCGGCGTGCTCGGGCTGTTGATGCACGAGCTTCGACAGCCACGCCCGATCCTCATCCGACAGCTTGCCCACCGACGGGTCCCAGAGCGTTCGTGACTCAACCACCAGGGAATCGACACGTGGATCGTACTTGGTGTATGCAGCAGCCATGGGACGACGCAGTCCTGGGAGTTAGATCGAGCAGCCCGTGTAGGCGTGGATGATAGACCGATCGCAATCGCGGACGCAAGTTTCTAGAGGATTGGACGATTCACGGACGAGCCAGCAGCAATGAACCAGGAACGAACAGCCATCCGCCGACGCCCTGCGGCCGGAGATCCTCGGACTCAAGTCTGCGGGCTGCCGCGGCTGGAGCGGTGATCCTTGAATCCGCGCCGCTTCGATGTTGCGGGATTCCCTCGCAGCCGGTGGTCCGAGTGAAATTGCGGCGAGTCGGGAAGTCACACGACCGGTTCGCGGCACAAGAGTGCGCCCGTTCTCAGCAGTCATGCGACACAGAAATGCATCACCGGGGATTCCACCAAAATTCACGTTGGCGGACGCTGATGGGTGCGCGGCGGATCGGGTCAAAAACCCGGTTCCGGCCCCGCTCAGAACAGGACTTCGTGGGCTCTGCACAGGGTTTGTTCATTTCCGGCACAAGCGCTGCTCAAGATGGGGGCAAGTCTACTGGCGCTCGTGCGAGATTCGGCTATACTCCCCCTCGCACGGAATCTGTCGACGTGTGCTTCGAAGCCCGAAGCCTCTCGTCGAAGCACAGCCGTCTGTGGGTGAGTTTCGTCGCTCCTTCGAGAAAGTCTTGCGTCATGGAATCGTCGCTGTCTCTGGCGCCGCAGCAGTTGTCGTTCGGCGAAAAGCTGCATGTCCTGGCGCGGAATTACTGGTGGGCCTGGCACCCGGAAGTCCAGGTGATCTTTTACGAATTAAATCCCGAGGGCTGGCGCAAGACTGATCAGAACCCGGTGCTGCTCCTCAGTCAATACACGCCGGAGCAGTTGGAGCAACGGGGTCGCGAGGCTGTCCTGCACTCGCGTGTCAACTACGCTTACCGGCGCTGGCAGGAATACATGCAGACCGCCCAAACCGAGAGTTGGGGGGCTGGACATGTCGGCGTTCTCGGGCATCGGCCGGTGGCCTACTTCTCCGCCGAGTTCGGAATCCACGAGTCGCTCCCGAATTACTCGGGCGGTTTGGGGGTCCTTGCGGGAGACCACCTGAAGAGCGCGTCCGACCTTGGAATTCCGCTGGTGGCGATCGGGCTGTTCTATCACGAGGGCTATTTCTCGCAGCTCATCGACGAGAACGGGTGGCAGCAGGAAGTTTACTCCCACGTCCGCAACGAACATCTGCCGATTCGGCTGGTGAAGTCTCCCGCGGGGGAAATCATCACCGTGCGGGTCGACACACGTCACGGCCCGATCTACGCCCAGGCATGGCAAGTCGACGTCGGCCGCGTGAAGCTCTATCTCCTCGACGTCAACATCGAGCAGAACAATGCGGAGGACCGCAAGCTGACGGCCCGCCTGTACGGCGGCGACCAGCGAACCCGCATTCGCCAGGAAATCGTGCTCGGCCTGGGCGGCGTCAAACTCCTCACAGCGCTCGGTTACGACCCGCACTGCGTGCATATGAACGAGGGGCATTCCGCCTTCGCCCCGCTCGAATTCATCCGCATGCGGATGAAAGAGGACCACCTGTCATTCAACGACGCCTTGAAAGACGTCGCGGCGATGTGCTGCTTCACGACGCACACCCCCGTTCCCGCTGGCCACGACCGCTTCGACTACGGCATGATCGACGAACACCTGGGACCCATCGCCGATGAACTCGGCATCGGGTCCGGCGGGTTGATGGCTCTGGGTCGCGTCGACCCCAACAATCATCACGAACCCTTCTGCATGACGGTCATCGCCTTCAAGTGCAGCCGCAAGGCGAACGGGGTCTCAAACCTGCACGGAGTCGTCAGTCGCAGGATGTGGGCGGGCTTATGGCCGTGGCGCAGCGAAGATGAAGTCCCCATCGGCCACATCACCAACGGCGTGCATGTCGGGTCGTGGCAAGCGTGGCAGATGCGACAGTTGCTCGACCGCGTGCTGCCCGTCGGCTGGGACTTGCGCACCGCCGAGCCTGAAACCTGGAAAGCGGTGGACGCGATCTCCCCGGGAGAACTCTGGGAGACGCACCAGACGTTGAAGAACAACTTGATCGCCTTCGCCCGGTATCGCTTGGTGCGGCGGGCGAAACGGCTCAATCTCCCGGAGCAGGAGATTCAGCAATTGAGCAGCCTGCTCGATCCCGAGGCGCTCACCATCGGTTTCGCGCGCCGCTTCGCCCCCTACAAACGGGCCGATCTGGTCTTGCGCGATTTCGAGATGTTCCGCCAGATCATCACCGACTCCAAACGTCCGGTGCAGTTCCTCTTCGCCGGCAAGTCGCACCCCGCCGACAACGGCGGCAAAGGAATCCTGCAGCGGATCTACAAGCTGACGCAGGAGGCGGAGTTCAAGGGCAAGGTGGTGCTTGTCGAAGACTACGACATCAACCTCGCCCGCTATCTGGTCGCGGGAGTCGACGTCTGGCTCAACAACCCGCGGCGACCGCTGGAGGCCTCGGGAACCAGCGGAGAGAAGGTAGTCCTCAACGGCGGCCTGAACTGTTCGATCCTCGACGGCTGGTGGGCGGAGGCCTACGACGGGACGAACGGTTTCGCCATCGGCAGCGGCCGGGTCCACGCCAACCAGGAGATTCAGGACGAGCGCGACGCCAAGGCCGTGATGCAGACGCTT
>JANRLN010000543.1:0-4569 GCA_033762515.1 Planctomycetaceae bacterium | reverse complement strand
ACAAGTCCTGCCGGAACTACCGCCGGAAATTCTTGTGACACGCGATCTGCGCCCCGAACGCGGTCCCCTGGAAGGTCTCGCGGCGGGACTTCAAGCGGTTCCCGAGGAAGTGGACGCGCTCTACGTCACCAGTTGCGACGTGCCGCTTCTCGTCCCCGCGTTTGCCCGCCTGTTGTTCGCGCGGCTGGGCCGTTTCGAGATTGTCGTCCCGCGAGACGACGAGCGGTGCCACCCGTTGGCCGCGGTCTATCGTCGTTCGGTCCTCGGTGCGGTCCGGGAGTTGTTGGCGGCCGACCAGCTGCGGCTGCGGGGGTTGTTCGATCGCGTGCCGACGCTCGCCGTTCCGGTCGACGAACTGCGACGGGTCGATCCGCAACTGGCGACACTCAGAAATCTCAACACCCCCGCCGACTATGAGGCCGCCTTGCGGTCGGCAGGTCTGCAGGCGTAGGCCCAGCACCTTTCGCCGGCGCCGCGTCGGTCGATCCCGCGGCATTCCGGCGGGGACCAGTTTGTCCACGAACTGCGGCGTGGGTAAACTCGCCGCGTCTTGGAATTCTTCGCTCACGGACTCTGGAATGGAACGCCCCGCCGACGCCGCCCCGGCATTGCTGACGCTCGAGGGAGTGGAAATCGTCGACACCTTTGCCGAGGCCTTTCCCATCAAGGGGGCGCGGCTGGTGATCACGGCGGACGAGCACCGCTGGGCGGAAACCGCCGCCGCAGTGCTGTGCGGCAACGCCACCAGCGTGATCGCCTGCGACGTCGAGGCGGCCATCGAACGGGTGGTCCCGGCGGAGGCGACCCCGGACGGCCGTCCCGGTGTGTCGGTGCTCGTGTTCGGCTTCAGCGTCGAGAGCCTCGCCAAGGCGGTGCAGAATCGTGTGGGACAGTGCATCCTCACCTGCCCCACCACCGCCTGTTACAACGGGATTGCCGATTGTCCGAAAGAGAAGCAGTTCCGCGTCGGCGGCGTTCTGAGATACTTCGGCGACACCTTTCAGAAGTCCAAGAAACTCGGCGACCAGCGTTTCTGGCGGATTCCTGTGATGGACGGCGAGTTCCTCTGCGAAGACTGGTTCGGCACCGTGACCGGCGTCGCCGGGGGAAATCTGCTGTTCTGCGGCAAACACCCGGCCGCCACGCTGCGCGCCGCCGAAGCCGCCGTCGCGGCCATCCGGACGGAGCCGGATGTGGCGTTGCCGTTTCCCGGAGGAATCGTCCGTTCGGGAAGCAAAGTTGGCTCGAAGTATCCCAAACTGAAGGCCAGCACAAACGACGCCTATTGCCCCACCCTGCGGGCCGTCACCACGACAGAACTCCCGGCCGAGTGCCGCGCCGTCTACGAGATCGTCATCGACGGCCTCAGTTTCGACGCCGTCCGCCGCGCCATGCAGCGCGGCCTGCACGCCGCGGTGAAGTGCCCCGAACTGCTCCGGATCACCGCCGGCAACTACGGCGGCAAGCTCGGCAAGCATCACTTCCACTTGCGCGAGCTGCTCGACGCGCCCGTTCCCGGCGGCAATTGAGAGCCTTCACAGGCCGTTTTCCCATGGGCCAAACGGGTTCCCATGGGCCAAACGGGAGGGTGAGGCTCCCGCCGAACCGCGGGCGCTTCCGGGGATCACCACTCACACCGGGACAGAAGTTTTACCGGGACAAAAGCTTCACCGGGACAAAAGCTGGAACTGGGGAAACGGCTCGGCGGGAGCCTCGCCCTCCCGGAGTCGCCGCCATCGCAGAACGTGTAAGCGACCTCTCCGCGCCGTCTGCCGAATCCCCCCCAGACCGCGTTCGGAGCGCCGTGCCGAACGAGTTCCGCCGGGCGACGGCCACCACGGGCGAGTTGTGTGGGAATCCCTTAATGCCGTCCGTTGGACCGGACGCAGTCGACAAAGTACCGGCGGCGGCCCTGGTCCACTTCTTCGACCAGTCCGTGGATGTCGGTGTCGAAGCCGGGGAACTTCTCGTTGAAGTCGCGGGCGAACTTCAGGTACTCGACAATGGTCTTGTTGAATCGTTCGCCGGGAATCAGCAGCGGGATCCCCGGCGGGTAGGGCGTCAGCAGCACCGCGGTCGTGCGTCCGTCGAGATGGTCGATTTCCACGCGGTCCATGTCGCGATGGGCCATCCGGTCGAAGGCGTCGGAGGGTTTCATCGAGGGCTCCGTGACGGACAGGTACATTTCCGTCGTCACCCGGGCCACGTCATTCGCCCGGTAGGTTCCGTGGATCTGCTGGCACAAGTCCTTCAGCCCGATCTGTTCATACCGCGGGTACTGGGCGACGAATTCGGGCAGGATGCGCCACATCTTGTGGTTCTTGTCGTAGTCGTCCTTGAACTGCTGCAGGGCGCTCACCAGCGTGTTCCAGCGTCCCTTGGTGATGCCGATGGTGAACATGATGAAGAACGAGTACAGACCCGTCTTTTCGACGATGACCCCGTGTTCCGCGAGATAGCGCGTGACGATCGACGCGGGAATGCCGGTCTCGGCGAACTGCCCCGAGACGTCCAGCCCCGGCGTGATCAGCGTCGCCTTGATGGGGTCGAGCATGTTGAAGCCGGGAGCGATATTGCCGAAGCCGTGCCAGGTCTCGTTGGCCTTCAGCATCCAGTCGTCGCGATGGCCGATCCCCTCGGCGGCGAGTCGATCGGGCCCCCAGACCTTGAACCACCAGTCCTGCCCCCATTCGTCGTCGACCTTCCGCATCGCACGGCGGAAGTTCAGCGCCTCCAGGATCGACTCTTCGACCAGCGAAGTCCCTCCGGGGGGTTCCATCATCGCGGCGGCGACGTCGCACGACGCGATGATGGCGTACTGCGGCGACGTCGAGGTGTGCATCAGGTACGCCTCGTTGAAGATGTGGCGGTCGAGCTTCTGCGTCTCCGATTCGCGAACCAGAATCTGCGAGGCCTGCGAGATCCCCGCGAGGAGTTTGTGCGTCGAGTGCGTGGCGAAGATCATCGACTCTCTGGGCTGCGGACGGTCCTTGCCGATCGCGTGCATGTCTTTGTAGAAGTCATGGAACGTGGCGTGCGGCAGCCAGGCCTCGTCGAAATGCAGCGTGCCGATCTTGCCGTCGAGCTGCTGTTTCAGCGTTTCGACGTTGTAGATGATGCCGTCGTAGGTGCTCTGCGTGATGGTGAGAATTCGGGGTTTGCGGCCCGGATTTCTGGCCTGGGCTTCCCGCGCGAAGGGATTGGCCTCGATCTTGGCCTGAATGTTCTCGGGACGGAATTCGTCGAGCGGAATCGGACCGATGATTCCCAGATGATTGCGGGTGGGCATCAGGAAGACCGGCACGGCCCCGGTCATGATGATGGAATGCAGAATCGACTTGTGGCAGTTGCGGTCGACGACGACGATGTCGCCCGACGCCACCGTCGAATGCCAGACCATCTTGTTGGACGTCGACGTGCCGTTGGTCACGAAGAAGCAATGGTCGGCGTTAAAGATCCGCGCGGCGTTGCGTTCGGAGGCGGCCACGGGACCGGTGTGGTCGAGCAATTGCCCGAGCTCTTCCACGGCATTGCAGACGTCGGCCCGCAGCATGTTCTCGCCGAAGAACTGGTGGAACATCTGCCCGACCGGACTTTTCAGGAAGGCGACGCCGCCGGAATGTCCGGGGCAGTGCCAGGAGTACGATCCATCCTGCGCATAGTGGACGAGGGCGCGAAAGAACGGGGGGGCGAGGCTGTCGAGGTAGGCCCGGGCTTCGCGAATGATGTGTCGGGCCACGAACTCGGGCGTGTCCTCGAACATATGAATGAAGCCGTGGAGCTCCCGCAGGATGTCATTGGGAATGTGGTGCGACGTGCGCGTTTCACCGTAGAGGTAGATCGGGATCTCCGCGTTGCGAAAACGGATCTCCTCGATGAACTTCCGCAGGTTGACGATCGCGGGGTCGATGTCGGCTCCGCCGACGATGTCTTCATCGTCGATGGAGAGAATGAACGTGGAGGCCCGGCTTTGCTGTTGCGCGAACTGCGAAAGGTCGCCGTAGCTGGTGACCCCGAGGACTTCCATCCCCTCCTGCTCAATCGCGCCGGCCAGCGCGCGGATCCCCAATCCCGACGAGTTCTCAGACCGGAAATCCTCGTCGATGATGACGATCGGAAATCGAAACTTCATCCAGTGGCTCCGCGAACGACGGGCGCTCGGCGGGCGCTCCGCGGCTCATCCATAAGTGGGGGTCGATCCATCCTCGCTGCCGCCCGTCCGCCGGGGACTCTTCAATTCCCGGCGTCCTCGCCGTCGCGAGTCGCGACGCGATCGGCACGCAAGCCCTGATCTTACTGCGCGCCACCCGCGTCAACTACTTTGGCGCGCCGAAATCCTTCGTCACCTGCGAATGTCGGCTCTGAGAGGAGGAGGTTCCGAAGTTCACCCGCCGTTCCGCGATCCGCACTGGATTCCCGCGCGAGTTCTCGCTGCGACTGCGAAAGATTCTCGCAAAATTCGGCGTCGACCGACTGCCGCCGGAATCCATGCCCCGGAAGCACGCCCACAACGATCGTTGAGGGAACTCGGCGGGATCGTCGGCTGGATTTCTTTCGATTCCCGCTCGA
>JANRLN010000542.1:0-11426 GCA_033762515.1 Planctomycetaceae bacterium | reverse complement strand
GCCCTGAAGTCGCAGCTCGACATCGACCGTGAAACCATCATCATCTTCCAGCAGCTTCTGAAATGGGATGGCCCGAAGGCGATTGAACTGGGGCCGTACGTCGGCGGGGGAAACGCCTTCAGCGGCACCGCGTGGGTCTTCGACGACGCCAAGCTCGATCCGCGACTCCTGGCCTCGACCGAACCTGGGGGCTATTACAATGGGCCCTGTTCGCTGGGGAAGTTCAATACACACTACCTCGGCGGCGTGGCCCATGAACTCGGACATGCGCTGGGACTGCCCCACGAAACGGAACGGCCCGAGGAGACCGGTCGATTCGGATCGTCGCTGATGGGGGCGGGAAACCACACCTACGGCAATGAACTGCGCGGCGAAGGACGCGGAACGTTCCTGTCGTCCGCCGCCGCGCTGCCGTTGTCGGTCCATCCGCTGTTCACGGGCCAACCGAAGGCCTCCACGCCGCTGACATGCCAGATCACGGAAATCACGGCCGAGACTGAGCCCGGCCGGTTCACTCTCCGGGGTCAACTGACCGGCGGTCCGCGGGTGATCGGCGTGGTTGCCTACAGCGATCCGCAAGAGGTCCCAGGCGACTACGACGCCTTCACGGCAACGTCCCCGGTCGATCAGGCCGGCCGATTCGACGTGTCGATCACCGATCTCAAGCCCGGTCTCTACGAACTCAGGCTGCGACCCATCGGGGCAGGGGGGGACACCACGTATTTCCATTACTCCTTCGAGGTCGATGCCCAGAAGTTGCCGCACGTGGAGAGCATCCTTGAAGGCCCCTGGCTGCGACGGGCCTTTGCCGCGTACAGCGCTCGCGACGGCAAACAACTGGCCAGAGTGGTCGCGGAGGCGCGCCGGGCGCTGCCTCAGGCCGCCGCACTCCATCGCAAGCTGGCGCACTATCAGAAGCTGGCGGCCACCAAGCCGCCGCGCCCGCTGTCGACAGTTCCCGCGGCCGCGAAGTCGGCGGCCCTGGCCGACCTTGTGTGGGACTCCGCCAGCACCGGCTGGGGTCCGTCGCTGCGAAATCAGGTCGCTCGGAACGGCGACGCCAGCGGACTGCTGGAAGTCGGCGGCCGGTTTTTCGAGTCAGGATTGTACGCCCACGCCCCGGCGAGTCACGTGGTGACGTTGACCAAAGGCTGGAAAACCCTGTCGACCCAATATGGTCTGCAGGACCGCCACGACGGTTCGGCGGTCTTCGTCATCAAAGGAGACGGCAAGGAGCTGTTCCGTTCGCCCAAGATCACCGACCACCAAGTCCGCGAGCAGTCCGTCGACATCGACGGCGTTGCACGGTTGGAACTCGTCGTCGAAGACGCCGGCGACGGCGCCAACAGTGACTGGGGCGTGTGGCTGAATCCCACTTTGCAACGGTGATCTGCGTGGGGCGCGATGCGGGCTACTTCTGGACGACGACTTCGATCGACTCAATCGCCGCATGTCCGGATTTCTTGAAGGGGCGGGGCAGCGGCTGAGCGTAGCCTTTCTCGTCGATAGTCCGGCTGCGGAGCATGTAGTCGCCGGCGGGCAGCGCCGGCAGGACTGCGGCCCAGTGGGCATTGGTCAGCCGCAGCGGCCAGGAGCGGGGCTGGCCGGAGGCATCGAATCCGAGGGTGTCGGCCGGGATCTTGCCGTCCGGCAGATCGCCCCAATGCAGCGGTATCGGAAGCAGTTCGGCATCGACCCACGGAGCAGTGGTGTAGTACGGGTCGCCCTGTCGTTCGGTCGCCGTCGGCTCGATGGAGACCTGCACTTTCGTCAGTCCCGAAATACCAACCTGGGCATAACCCGAGACGGGAATCGGTTCGCCGGCACGAACCTGTTTCGGAACCGACAGGGTCGCTGCGAAGGTTTTCATGGGGCTGTCGACGTCGTTGTTTGCGTCGGCATAGGTGTCGTTCGCGTGGGCCAGATTCGTGAGAAACACATGGGTCAGCCACTTCACCGACTTGAACCCGTATGCCTCGGGGACGACGATCCGCACGGGTCCGCCGCGCTCGGCGTCGAGCCATTGACCATTCAATTTGTAGCACAAGATCACCGGGGGCAAATCGAACGGGTCTTCCAGAACGCGACCGATCGGCAGCGAGCTGCGGAACAACTGCGCCGGTTCGTCATTGTGATAGCCGTAGTAGAACACGCGTCGCAAATTCTCACGCGGCTGCGTTAACCAGACCACGTCGCGCAGGGGCACTCCTTCCCAGAGACCCATGCCCAGCGGACAGCCGAGGTTCAGGCAGGTCATCACCTTGGGAAAGCGAACGGCATGCGTCTCGGCAAGCTGCATCAACCCGGCGAAGTCGAGCGCGGTCCCATCGGTCTTGGTCATCGGTTTACCAAGCCTGGCGGGTTTCTCGGGATCGGCGAGGACTTCCAGCTTCCAGGTGTCGCGCGTGAGACCGACTTCGCGCTGTTTGTCTTCCGGAAGAGTGTGCGGGATCGGCTTGCCGCGCGAGACGTCGCGAAAGTCGACCGAGGGTGTGAAGTAGGGATCGTGTCGAGCGCCCCCCTTATCGGGTTTCTTGGGCTTTTCCGGTTTGGCCGGGGCGGGGTCGGCGGCGCTGACCGGCACCGCCAGGGGTGAAGCGAGCGCCCCCACGACGCCCATTCGCAGGAAGTATCGCCGCGTGAGTTGCCAGTGTTCATGCAGGAACTCGTCGGCCGACATGCTGGGCTCCCGCGGGGTGCACGTGACGTGGATCGGAGGTGGGTAATGTATCGCGCCGGTTACAGCCGGTGAAAGACTCGGAGGACGATGAATCCGTCTGGAATTCGGCATCGAGACGATGCTACTCTGACCAGACCAAGGAGACGTTGGAGATGTCGATTGCCTACGAGCCCCGTCCTGCCGCCGAATTGCGGACGTCTGTGCGCGGCGAGCCGACATGGGAACTGGCGCTGAGGCACCCGCGGCAGGGGGATTGGACGGAACAGGACTACTTGGGTTTGGAACAACAGGGAGTTCTGATCGAACTCGTTGACGGTTGCCTCGAGTTCCTGCCGATGCCAACGTTGCGTCACCAGCGGATCGTCAAATACGTCGCCTGGCTCCTGGATCAATACCTGAAGCAACAGGGGATGCCGGGAGAAATCGGGATGGCCCCCTGTCCGGTGCGTCTGTGGCCGGGCCGAGTCCGCGAACCGGACGTGTTCTATCTGCTGCCGGAGCACTTGGCCGGGCCCGACGAAATGCCGACGGGTTTGGCGCTCGCCGTGGAAGTCGTCAGCGACGGCGGTGAGAGCCGCAAACGGGATCTGGTTGACAAACGCGCGGATTACGCCCGGGCCGGCGTCAAAGAGTCCTGGATTGTCGACCCAGAGTCGTCGACCGTGTCCGTGCTTGCGCTCGTCGGCGAAAGTTACGTCGTTCACGGTGAGTTTGTCGCGGGAACAGCAGCGACCTCGCGGCTGTTCCCCGGTCTCGCAGTTGCCGTCGATGACGTCTTCCGGGTCGGACGCGGATAACCGCTCGGTGGTGCGATGTCTTCGGCGGCCCAGGGGGCAGTGTCAGCGGTTCGACCGGCTCCGGTCGCTGAAGTTCGCCGCTGGCCCGGGACATTCTGTACCGCGGTCGCAACCGGTCCACGCAATCGTTAAAGTGCGGGGGTATCGCCAATATCTCCAACGAAAGAGAGACGCTCGTGGCTCCGAATCGCCGTGCGGAAGTTGACCAGGCCCTCAAAGACGTCGACTTCACCAAGAACAAGTACCAGGTGCAGTTTGAGACCACGCTGGGGACGATCAAACTCGACTTGTATCCCGACATCGCTCCCGGTCATTGCCAGAACATTGTCGGCCTGACGAAGATCGGCTACTACGACGGCATCATCTTCCATCGCGTGATCGCCGGTTTCATGGCCCAGGTGGGCTGTCCCAACGGAACCGGGACCGGCGGCCCCGGCTACACCATTAAGGCCGAGTTCAACAAGACTCCGCACGAAGCCGGAACACTGTCGATGGCCCGCACCAGCGATCCCCACTCCGCCGGGTCGCAGGTCTTTCTGTGTCTCGACCGCGTGCCGCATCTCGACAACCAGTACACCGTCTTCGGCAAGACCGCGGATGACGCCAGCCTGAAGGTGCTGCTGCAGATCGGCGGCGTCGAGACGAATGCGAACGATCGTCCGTTGAAAGAAGTGAAGATCACCAAGGGAACGGTGAACGTCACTCCCAAGTGATCGTGTGAATCGGGCGTGGACGAAGGCTCGGAAGCCCAGGGATGGCTATCCCTGGGCTTCGGCGGGCGCCGCCGTCAGCGATCGCACTGGGTCGCCGATGCGAATCGCGCCCCCTGTGATGACCCGCGCCGTGATGCCGCCATGCCCGCGCATGGCGTTGAGTCCGCCCGGGCCGAGGTTCTGTTCCATCCGCGAGCAGGGGTCACAGGGACCGGTGTACTCGAGGACGCAGTCGGCGATCTGAAACTGTTTGCCCTTGAGCGCCAGCAGATTGATGCCGGCAACCACCAGATTCCGTCGCAGCAGAGTCGGGGAAAGCTCCTCTCGGTGGAGAAACCCGGCGACGGCGGCGAGATGCTCATGCTGGATCAGCGTCACTTGTCGCTTGGTTCCCGCCCGGCGTTTGGCGTGATGGTCCCCTTCGAGTCCGTGATCGGCGAGCAGAACCCCCTCCGTCGCCAGGAGGATCTCGCCGTTGGATTGGGGACTCAGGCAGATGCACTCCAGCCGGCCGATCTGCGGTAGGATGTTGAGTCGCTCGTCGAGTGTCTGCATTGCAGGGAAATCTCCGACCGGCGAGCGGGGGGACGTGAGTCCCCTCGGTCACGAAGCGCTGAAGAGGTCTTGAAATCACCGGGGGGACTGGCGTCCCCCCGCTCGCCGGAGAGATATCATGTCACGTTTCGCCACGGGGAGTGAAGTTCGCGGGGCCTGTCGCGACGGTTCCCTGAGTGGGCCGACCTGCGGACTGGCGCCGGGATTCGCACAGGCCAATCTGGTCATCCTGCCGCAGGAGTGGGCGTTCGATTTTCTCCTCTTCTGCCAGCGGAATCCGCAGCCGTGCCCGCTGATCGAAGTCACATCACCCGGGAGCATCGCCCCCGCAGTGTCCGCCCCCGACGCCGATCTGCGGACCGACCTACCAAGATATCGCGTCTGGCGACAGGGGGAGCTTGTCGCCGAGCCAGAGGAGATTCGGGATCTGTGGCAGGAGGACTTTGTCAGCTTTCTGATTGGCTGCTCGTTCACGTTCGAGGGGGCGCTGCTCCGCGCGGGCTTGCCGGTGCGGCATCTCGAACAGGGGTGCAACGTCCCGATGTATCGCACCCATTTGCCCTGTACTCCGGCCGGTCGGTTTTCGGGTCCCCTGGTGGTCTCGATGCGGCCGATGCGGCCCGCCGACGCCATCAAGGCCGTGCAGGTGACGGCCGCGTTTCCCGGCTCTCATGGCGCCCCGATTCACCTGGGAGATCCGGGTCAGATCGGCATTGCCGATCTCGACCATCCCGATTTCGGCGATCCCGTCCCGGTTCGCGACGGCGAACTCCCCGTCTTCTGGGCCTGCGGCGTGACGCCGCAGACGGTTCTGACGGCCGCTAAGCCCCCGCTGGCGATCACTCACAGCCCCGGTTGCATGTTCGTAACTGATCTGGTTGGCGATCCAGCCGCGCGGTAGTCTTCCTTGGTCCGTTGATTTCGAAAGATTCTGTTGGAAAGTCATTCCTCATGACCGTCGTTGCCCAGACCCCACGAGAGGCTACGGTGCCGACTTGGCCGATCTATCGGCTGACAGTCGAAGATTACCAGCTCATGATGAATAGCGGGGCTTTGACGGAGGACGACCCAGTCGAATTGCTGGAAGGTTTTTTGGTCCCGAAGATGCCTAAATATCCGCTGCACGATTCATCGATCGACTATGTTCATCAGTTGCTCCTGAGGATTCTCCCTTTGGGCTGGTACGTCAGAATTCAAAACTCTCTATTGACATCCGACAGTGTTCCGGAACCTGATTTGGTCGTCCTTCCCGGTGTCCCTTTCGACTATCGGGAGATACATCCGACGGGTCGAGACGTTGGCTTGGTCATTGAAGTCGCGGAATCATCGGTTCGCCACGACCGCAAGAAGGCCGCCATTTACGCCCGCGCCGCTGTCCCCGAGTATTGGATCGTCAACCTCGACGACTGGCAGCTGGAGCGGATGACGCTGCCTCAGGAAGATGGAACCTACGCATCGACCGAGATTCTCAAGGCGGACGGCGAGGTTCCCGTGATTCTGGAAGGGCGGGAAGTGGGACGGCTCGCGCTGCGCGAACTGTTGACGCCCCCGGAAGCCCAGGGATAGCCATCCCTGCGCGTCTTAATCCCACGGATGCAGAAAGACGTCCGGGTCGAGATCGATTTCATCGAGTCCCGTGACGGGGCATTCGCGCACCACGTTCCGCGAACGGACGTCGAATTCGGTCCCCGGCGGATGCAGCGTTCGGATGCGGAAGTCATCCCACATCAGCGTGTACACGAAACACGGTTCCCGATCGAGCGTGTACGCCGCGGGCTGGCTCTCCCAAAAGCTGCGACACGTGCCCGCGGGGGGCGACACGTAGAGGTGTTGCTTGCAGCACGAGCAGACCGGCCCGATCAGCGACTGCTGATCCTCGGGCAGGTTGTGCGTCAGGCACCAAGCGGCAGTGTTTGGGTGCAGGGCCATGATTTTCAGCATACGCACGCGGGGCCCCGCGCTTCCAGCCGTCACCCCCGTGCGACTCCGAATTCCTCGGTGGCGATTTGGCAACACAACGCCAGATCCCGTCCAACAACATCGTGCTCTAGTCATCCCTCCGGCACTTGGCCCTCAGCCCTTGACCCTTAGCCCTCCCTCCCCATTCATCGCTTTTTTTCGATGCGATCATTGTCCTCGGCACATACGGCATTACAATCAGGCGGCGCGGACCGGCCGAGTCCTTTCCCGGACTTGGCTGCGTTTGCAGCAGCTGATCGGAAGCGCGGGATCCCGTGCGAGTTGAGGATCGGCTGCGTTCGGCCTTTGCCGCTGTCATTGCCACCGTCAAACAGGCGTCAGACAACAGGAGAGCCGCTTCATGGATCGTGACCCCCAAACACGCAGCGGACCGGGTGGTTTCCACCGCCGCGATTTCTTGAAGGGCTCCGGTGCTGCCGTCGCGGTCACCGCCCTGGCGACGCAGGCCGCCGAACAACAGGCGGCGGCCCAGGAACAGGCCAAGAAAGTCTCGAGCAAGGACCCGCAGAAGATCATCCTGAACGTCAACGGCAAGGATCAGACGGTCACCGTCGAGCCGCGCGTGACGCTGATGAACGCCCTGCGGAACGATCTCAATCTCACCGGGTGCAAAGACGTCTGCGACAACGCCGTCTGCGGCGCCTGCACCGTACTCGTGGACGGCAAGCCGGTGTATTCCTGCACCAAGCTCGCCATCGAATGCACGGGCCAGAAGATCACCACCGTTGAGTCGCTCCATTCGGCGACCGGCACAGACCCTGTCGTGACCGCGTTCTGCAAGCACGACGGCATGCAATGCGGGTTCTGTACGCCGGGATTCGTGATGGCGGTCCGCGGATTCTGCAATCAACATCCCGGCGCGTCGCTCGAGGACTGTCGCAAGGGTCTCGGGGGCAACATCTGCCGCTGCGGCACGTACGACGGCGTCCTCAAGGCTGCCTTTGACACTGCCAAGTCCGTGAAGGGAGGTGCGTAACTATGGCTGAACGCACAGTCGCCTGGGCCCCCTACGGCACGAACACGCTGATCGGCGCGGAAGTCCAACGCATCGATGGTCCCTTGAAGGCGTCAGGACACGCCAAGTACAGCAACGACATCAACACGCCGGGAACCTTGTTCGCCAAGCTGTTGACGTCCCCTCACGGCAAAGCGAAGGTCGCCAAGCTCGACGTCGAGCCTGCGAAGAAGATGCCCGGCGTCAAGGCCGTGCACATCTTCCGCGACATCGGCAGCGAGCTGACCTGCGATGGTGAACTCATCGCGGCGGTCGCCGCCGAACGTCCGGAGCAGGCCATCGAAGCGGTGAAAGCCATCGTGGTCTCTTACGACGTGCAGGGGCACTTCGTCGACGAAGACGATCTCGCCGCGGCGGAAGCCAAGGGGCTGACCAAGCCTCAGGGCGAAAACAAGAAGGGGGACGTCGACGCGGCCCTGGCCGCTGCGAAAGCGGTTCACAAGGGCTACTACGGCACGACCACCATCACCCACATGTGTCTGGAACCGCACGGTTCCCACTGTGAGTGGAAGGGGGACCAGCTCGTCGCGCACCTGTCGACGCAGAATGTGTCGGGAACCGCCGGTCAATTCGCCGGTCCGTTGGGGATCGAAGAGGCGAACGTCACCATCAACTGCGAATACATCGGAGGAGGCTTCGGTTCGAAGTTCGCCGCGGATGAATGGGGCGTCGCCTGCGCGAAGCTGGCCAAAGAGGCTGGTCGACCGGTGCGGCTGCTCCTCGATCGCGCAACCGAACTGAAGGTCGCCGGGAACCGTCCCTCGGCCTTCGCGGAAGTTACGGTTGCGTGCGACGCCGAAGGGAAGCTCACCGCCTGGGACAGCAAGCACTGGGGGACCAGCGGCGTCAAAGGGGGGACGGTGGCTCTCACCGTAACTCCCTACGTCTTTGACCCGCCCAACCGTCGCCGCACGGCGACCGGACTGGTCTGCAACACCGGGCCGAATCGCGCGTGGCGGGCGCCCAACCATCCGCAGGCCTGCGCCTACACGCAGACGGCGATGGACGACCTCGCCGCCAAGATGAACATGGACTCGTACGACTTCTTCAAGAAAAATCTCGACCTCACGAGCCAGGCCCATCTGTACGCCCCCGAGATGGAAATCGCCGCCAAACTGATGGATTGGAAAGCCAAGTGGCATCCGCGCGGAGCAGGGGGCAACGGCCCCAAGAAGCGCGGCCTCGGAATGGCGATGCACACCTGGGGGGGCGGGGCCCACGCGGCGACGTGCCTCGTTAAGGTCCATCCCGACGGTACCGTCGAAACCTTCATGGGGTCGCAGGACATTGGGACCGGCACCAAGACCGCCATCGGCATCGTCGCCGCCGACACCTTCGGCATTCCCTTGACGAGTGTGAAGGTGCACATCGGGACGAACAAGTACCCGAAGGCCGGTCCGTCTGGAGGCAGCACCACCATCGGCGGCGTGTCGGGTCCGATTCGTCGGGCCAGCCTCGAAGCCCTGTGGAAGATCTGCGACCTCGTGGCGGCGAAGTACAGCGTTCCCGCGGACTCCCTCTCCGCCAAGGACGGCAAGATCTGGTCCAAAGGCGAGGCGGTCTGCACCTGGAAACAGGCGGCGGGATTGATCGGCCCGATGGCGCTGGAAGTTATGGGGGAAGGTCCCAAGGATGACAAGCTCACGTCGGCCCAGGTCGGCGGCGTGCAGATGGCCGAAGTCGAGGTCGACGTCGAGACCGGCATCGTCCGCATGGTGAAAATGGTCGCCGTGCAGGACATCGGCCTGATCATCGACCGCACCACCGCCCGCAGCCAGGTGCTGGGCGCCCTCATTATGGGGATCGCCTACTCGCTCACCGAAGAGTGCCTCTTCGACAACGCCACCGGCCGCATGATCAATGCCGACCTGGCGAACTATAAGCTGCCCCGCATCGGGGACATCGGCGAACTCGTCGTCGAGTTCTACGAACCCGAAAGCGAATACAACCGCGGCGTGATCGGGCTGGGGGAACCCCCCGTCATCGCGCCGGGAGCCGCCATCTCCAATGCCGTCGCGAACGCCTGCGGCGTCCGCGTGCCCGTACTGCCTCTGACACCGAAGCGGGTGCTGGACGCCCTGAAAGGAGCCCAGGCATGAGACCGTTCGAATACGCTCGTCCCGCCACCGAAGCCGAGGCGGTCGAGTTCTTGAATGAGCACGGCGGCCAGACCGCGGTGCTCGCCGGGGGGACCGATCTCCTGAACCTCTTGAAGGCCGACCTCGTCGCTCCCGAGCGCGTGGTCGACATCAAGCACATCCCGTCGCTGCGCGAAGTTCGCGCCGAAGACGGAGGGGTCACGATCGGGGCCTTGGTCACGCTCGCCGAGCTGACCGAACTCCCCCTCGTCGCCGAGTACCGTTCGCTGCTCGACGTCGTCGACGGCGTGCGGGCTGTGCAAATGCAATCGGCGGGAACGCTCGTCGGCGACCTGTGCCTGCATCCCAACTGCTGGTACTACCGTCAGGGCTACGGCCTGACCGCGTGGCAGGACGGAAAATCGCTCGTGGATGCCGGGGACAATCGCTACCACGCGATCCTCGGCAACCAGGGACCGGCGAAGTTCGTCAGCGCTTCGCGGTTTGCTCCCGCCGGAATCGCCTGGAACGCCCGCGTGCGGATCGTCGGCCCGGAACCGACCGCCGCTGAATGGGTGCCGCTGGAGTACTTCTACGTCACGCCGAAGACCAATCAGCACGGGTGCACCGTGTTGAAGCCGGGTCAACTGGTGACGCATGTCTGGCTGCCGGATGTGCGGAACACCCGCAGCGCGACGTATGAAGTCCTGCAGCTTGAAGGTCTCGACTGGCCGCTCGCCTCGGCGGCAGTCAGCCTCGAGATCGAAGGGGGCCTCGTGCAGAGCGCCCGCATCGTGATGGGTCATGTCGCCCCGGTGCCGTGGGTCGCCGCGACCGCCGCCCGCTTCCTCGTTGGTTCGCCGGTGAATGAAGAAACGGCGGCCAGGGCAGGGGACATGGCGGTGTCTGGGGCGACGCCGGTGTCGATGAACGATTACAAGGTCCAACTGGCCCGGACCGCGGTGAAGCGGGCCATCCTGAAGGCCGCCGGTCCACTGGAAGGAGCGTAAGCCATGACGCACGAACTCGACGTTCTCCCCTCGACCGCCGGCCGCTGCCGCAGCCTCCTCTCGAAGGGGCTCTACATCAACCACGGCCTGCCGCCCGGCAAGGAAGTCGCCGGCGACGGCAACTTCTGGTGCGGCAAAACGCAAACCATCTTCGGCCCAGACCAGCAGATCTGCGACCGGGACGAGTGCACGAACGCGAACCGGGCCTGTTTTGAAGGGTGATTCGTCGCTGCGCTCCGGATGCTACTTTGCAACCCGGCTGCTGCTTTGCAGCCGGGTTGCTTTTGTTAAACGTTCACTCTGCGGGGCTGGTCATGTTGACCGACTCGACCCTCGGCTGGGGCGCAAGACGATCACGGGGAGAGTTGCGGCTGACCAACACGGTTAGCGCGAAATCGGATTGTCATGCGATGGCCCCAGTTTTCCGAGTTCGTATGGGTTTGCGTGCTTCCAGAATGAGGCCATGACAGGCAACGCGTCGGGCAGTCTCCCGCCCGGCGGAGATGTGTTGGTCGTTGAGTGAGAACGCAGCGACGCAATCGGCAGGCGGGAGCCCAATATTGTTCGGCACGCTTTTTGCGCAGTGCGGGGTAACGGT
>JANRLN010000541.1:0-18157 GCA_033762515.1 Planctomycetaceae bacterium | reverse complement strand
GCCGAGTTCGTCCGTCAATTTCCTGTGGATCGAGTCCTGCAGGAGACGGGGCTGTCGGCCGATCAATTCGAGCGCTTCGTACAGACGATCCACGAGCGCAAGCGGGTGTCGTTCTGGTGGACGATGGGGGTCAACCAGAGCTACGAAGGGACGCGTGTCGCGCAGTCGCTCATCAACCTGGCCCTCATGACGGGGAACATCGGGCGACCGGGGACGGGAGCCAACTCGATCACCGGCCAGTGCAACGCGATGGGTTCGCGGATCTTCGGCAATGCGACCAACCTGTTCGGCGGGCGCGACTTCTTGAACGCCGACGATCGTCGCGACGTCGCCGACTTGCTGAAGATTGACGCGGCCGCCATCCCAGCCGAAAACAGCCTGGCCTACCACGAGATCATCGAGGGCGTCTTGAAAGGGAAGATCCGCGCGCTCTGGATCATCGCCACAAATACCGCGCATTCGTGGATCAACCAAAACCTGCTCAACGACGTGCTGGGCCGGCTCGATTTCCTCGTGGTGCAGGACATGTACACCACCACGGAGACGGCACGACTGGCCGACGTTCTTCTCCCAGCAGCCGGTTGGGGTGAAAAGGACGGGACGGTCATCAATTCCGAGCGGCGGTTGGGGCTCTTCAAGAAGGTAGCCCACGCTCCTGGGGAGGCTCTCGCTGACTTCTACATCTTTAAAGCCATTGCAGAATATTGGGGCTGCGGCGAGATGTTTGCTGAGTGGTCGTCTCCGGAAGCGGCGTTCCGCGTCTTGCAGCGCTTGTCAGCCGGTCGCCCATGTGACTTCACGGGAATTCGCGGCTATCGACAGATTGATGAGGCGGGAGGCATCCAATGGCCCTATCCGGCCGTCGCTGCCGATGAAGCGACCGAGCGCCGTCTCTTTTCCGATGGTCAGTATTTCCATGCCGATCGGCGCGCCAGGTTTCTCTTTGATCCCCCGCGACCGATGCCCGAGCCAACGTCGGCGGAGTACCCGTTCTTGCTGCTCACCGGCCGCGGCTCGGCGTCGCAGTGGCACACCCAGACACGGACCAGCAAGTCGGCTCTGCTGCGGAAGCTCTATCCGCGGTCGATCTACGTCGAAGTCCACCCGGATGACGCTCGGCGACTGGGGATTCGTCCCCTCGGCTTGGTCGGAGTCGCCTCTCAGCGCGGCGAACTTCAAGCCAAGGCCTTCGTCACACCGACGGTGAGTCCCGGGCAGGTCTTCATTCCCATGCACTACGCCGAAACCAACCGGCTGACCGATTCCGTCTTCGACCCGCACTCCAAGCAACCGTCTTACAAAGCGTGTGCCGTGCAATTGCGAGCGCTGTCGCAAATCGGACCGTCCCTCCCCGCCATCGAGAAAGGTTCCTGATGAAGCCCTCTGAATCTCAGCCCCGCACCGATCACGCGCTGACGCGGCGACAGTTCCTCGGCGGTGCAGCCGCCGGTTTGGGCACGGCAGCGCTCCTCAGCGGCTGCGGCGACACGACCGTCGCGCCCACCCCCCCACCGACTGCCGTCAATCCCGTCGGTTCCATGCCCAGCGAGGCCCCGGAAACGCCGGACGTCAAGATCGGGATTATCGCCCTCACTGATTGCTCCCCCTTTGTAGTTGCCCATGAGAAGGGTCTTTTCCAAAAGTACGGGATCAACGCCACGATCAGCAAAGGCGCCAGTTGGGCGGCGATTCGGGATGCTCTGACGAACGGAGATCTGCAGGCGACGCACATGCTGCTGGGGATGCCGCTGGCGTCGACGATGGGTCTCTTGGGTTCTCCCAAGAAGCCCATGGTCGCCCCCTGGCTGGTCAATCGAAACGGGCAGGGCATCTCGCTGAAGGCCAGCCTCAAGGGACAGGTTGCCGAAGACCCCAAGGCGCTGAAGCCTTTGGTCGACGCGGCAAAGGCCGCGGGGAGTCCGATGACATTCGCGATGACGTTTCCACCGGGAACGCACGCGATGTGGATGCGCTATTACCTTGCCGCGGGTGGGATTAATCCCGACACGGACGTTTCGCTGGTCACCATCCCTCCGCCGCAGATGGTGCAGAACATGAAGATCGACAAGATGGACGGCTTCTGCGTCGGAGAACCCTGGAACGCCCGCTCTATCGCGGAGGGGGTCGGCTTCACCTCGGTATCGACCCAGGACATGTGGAAGGATCACCCGGAAAAGGTGTGCGCATTCACTGCTGAATTCGCGGAAAAGAATCCCCAGACCGTCAAAGCGATCCTGAAGGCGCTGCACGAGGCGAGCGTCTGGCTGGATGACCTCGGAAATCGTGATGAGCAATGCCAAATCGTCTCCGCGCCGACATACATCAACTGTCCGAAGGACATCCTGCTCGGTCGGATGCTGGGCCAGTATGACTACGGCGACGGACGAACCAAGCAAGATCCGAACTACATGATTTTCAGCGAGCGTAACTGCAACTACCCGCAGCTGAAGTACGGCATCTGGTGGCTGTCGCAGTTCCGCCGCTGGGGCATGGTGGACGGGCCGCCCGACTACGAAGGGGTCTCGAGGCAGGTCCTGAGGGCAGATCTCTACGAAGAGGCCATGAAGGAGATCGGCTACGCCCACGGTGGACCGAACATGGACCCCGAGACGCTGTTCGACGGCGTCCAGTTCGATCCAACGCAGCCGGAGAAGTATGCCACCGGCTTTGCCGTCCACAGTCTCAAGGGCTGAGAGGACGGGCTGCAGGCGCCCAGGGACCGTCGTCCCCGGGCGTCTGATCAATTCACCGCCTTCAATTGGGAATCGAGCATCATGCCCGAACGCCGCTTTCCGCTGGATTGGTTACTCTTGCCGCTGCTGGGGCTGGTCGCCTGCGGCGTGATCTGGAGCCTCTCTTCCGCCACCTGGGCGCCGACGCTCCCGTCGCCCATGAAGACTTGGGAGATGAGCAAGCCGTACGTCATGCAGCCCTTCGCCAAACGGGGGGAGCTGGACCAGGGGATTCTGCGATTCACGTGGTACTCGCTGGTGCTGGTTGCCAAAGGATATTTCCTGGCGATCGTCATCGGGACGCCGCTGGGATTGATCCTTGGGATGTCGAAGGTGTTTACGCGCGGCTTCGATCCCATCATTCAGATCCTGCGGCCCGTCTCGCCCCTCGCGTGGCTGCCGTTGGGATTGATCCTGTTCCAGAAGTCGGAACCGGCGGCGATCTTCACCATCGCCGTGTGCTCAATGTGGCCCACCGTCCTCAACACTGCCGTCGGTGTGCGGGCGATTCCGCAGGACTACCTCAACGTCGCGAAGGTGCTGCAGCTGTCGCGGTGGACGATGCTCTGGAAGATCATGCTGCCGGCGACGCTCCCCTACATGTTCACCGGCTTCCGACTCAGCCTGGGGATCGCCTGGCTCGTGATTGTGGCCGCGGAGATGCTGACCGGCGTCCCAGGAGTCGGCGGGTTTCTCTGGCAGGAATACAACAGCCTGATCTACGAGCACATCATCCTGTGCATCCTGACCATCGGCTTCGTTGGTTTCATTCTCGACCGCCTGATGAGCCTGATCGAAGCCCGCTTCAAGACGGCCTGACTCGCTGGGTCGCTGCAACGCGCTCAGCGGCACTGTCCGCGTTGCAGATGCGGCACCAGGAGATCAAGCCACGAGGATACGCCGTGCACTCATCAAGTCAGGCGTCATTCGAAGAGGCGAATCGAGGCGAACCGCGAATGCCAATCCACAAATCGTCTTCTTTGCATCCTTCGGGTCTTCGTGGTTCATATTCTTGACGTTTCCTGCGGCGGCTCGCTCTCGACCAACACCCTCGGAGGTCTGCATGTCCACACCGTTGCTGCAACTCGACGATCTCTGCAAGAGTTTTCCGCGTGAGCGCGGTCGCGTGGACGTTCTCCGCAACGTGAACTTGACTGTCGATCGCGGCGAATTCGTCGCCATCGTGGGCTTCTCAGGGTCAGGAAAAACCACGCTGATCTCGCTGATCGCGGGTTTATTGTCACCCGACTCGGGAACGATGCTCCTGAATGGGAAACCGATCACCGGACCGGGACTGGAACGGGGTATTGTCTTTCAGAACTATTCCCTGCTTCCCTGGCTGACGGTCGCCGGGAACGTGGCGCTGTCCGTCGACCAGGCGTTTCCGCAATGGTCGGCGGCGCAGCGAAAGGCCCAGGTGGATCGCTTCATCGCGATGGTGAACCTGACGCCGGCTGCGAACAAGGTCCCCCGCGAGCTCTCGGGCGGAATGCGTCAACGAGTTTCTGTGGCGCGAGCGCTGGCGATGAATCCTGACATCCTGTTGCTGGATGAACCCCTGGGCGCGCTGGATGCCCTGACGCGCGCCACGCTGCAGGACGAGATCCGGCGCATCTGGGAGCAAGATCGCAAGACGGTGGTACTGATTACCAACGATCTCGATGAAGCAATGTTGCTGGCTGACCGCATTGTTCCATTGACCGCCGGTCCTGCGGCAACGTTGGGTCCCGAGTTCCCGGTCACCGCCGATCGGCCGCGCGATCGTCGCGCGATCGCTCACAGCGTCGAATTCAAACATCTGCGCCGGGAGCTGACCGAATGGCTGCTCACCGTCGCACGTCAGAAGCCGGTTCAGACGCCGGTCGTTGCTCCGACAACCTCCCGCCTCACCGTGACTGGAGCCGCATCTTGAATCCCGCTGTTGATCGATATCTGGAATTGTGGCGTGTGGCCAAGCGATTCCCAGGTCCCCACGGGCCGGTGGCGGTCGTGCAGGATTTCAACCTCATGGTCCGTCAGGGGGAATTTGTCTCACTGATCGGCCACTCCGGCTGCGGCAAGTCGACCGTGCTGGCAATGATCGCAGGGCTGAGCGAACCCTCCTCGGGCGGTTTGATCCTCGCCGGCCGTGAAATTGTCGGCCCCGGACCTGATCGCGGCGTGGTCTTTCAGTCGCCATCGCTGTTGCCGTGGATGACCGCCCTGGAAAATGTGGCACTCGGCGTCCGCCAGGTGCGACCACGGGCGACCTCCGGCGAGATTCGCGAGGTCGCCGCGCACTATCTGGAACTGGTTGGCCTGGGCGACGCCTTGCAGACGCGACCGCGTGAACTGTCGCAAGGAATGCGTCAACGCGTGGGGCTGGCGAGGGCGTTCGCGCTCGAACCAAAGATGCTGCTGCTGGATGAGCCGTTCGGGATGCTCGACTCGCTCACCCGCATGGAACTGCAGGAGATCCTCATCGATCTATGGCAGAACAATCAGACCACGGCCTTGATGGTGACGCATGACGTCGACGAAGCCGTGTTGCTGTCGGACCGCGTGGTCATGATGACCAACGGTCCTGAGGCGACAGTCGGCGGAACGATTGACGTTCCGTTTCCACGTCCGCGGAATCGGGGCGCGCTCCTGGAAGATTCCGTGTTTGAAGAGTTGCGGGATCGCGTTGTGGGCTTCTTGGAGGATCATGCCACGGGTGATCACGCGCGGCGCGCCGAACGGGGACCGTCCGAGCCTCCCGTCGCACAAAACCCTCCGACGTTCTTGCGATTCGCGCCCCTCAACTCCGCGCCGGAACGGGATTCGAGCGACGAACTCACTTCCCCAGCCGCGCCGCCTTCACCATCTCGCGGAATTCGTCGCGATGAGCCGCTACCGTCTCTCGCGGACCGGTGAGCTTCAGGAAAAAATTGGCAGGTCCGGTGGGAATGATGGCCCCCAGCATGCACCAGTTTCGTTGCGGGCCGTCCTTGGAGAAACCGTCGGTGAAGGTGCCGTTGAGTTCGATGATGGTCGCCTCGACGCCATCGACCGCGACGGTGTCGCGCTCCGGCGCGGCATCATTTGGGCCGCGTTGAAACTGGCCTTGCCAGCGTTCCAGATTGGCTTCGACCGATCCGCCCGCGGACGATAGCGTCATCCGGGCCGGGCCGGCTTCGCCGCTCACCCGGTACTCCGCCTGGATAAACTCGGACGCCACCGGGCGCTCTTCCCAGCCGGCGGGGATCGTCAGTGTGATCCCCTCAAACCGCTTCTCAACGGCCTCCGTTAAGACCGTCCCCGCAGACTGAGCGGGGGCATCTTTGGCCGGGAGTGCCGCAGCCGTCGGAATCGGCGGATCGGCTCGGTTCGGACCGCGATTCTCGGTGCAGCCCGAGAGCAACGGCAGCCCCAAGATCACGAGGATAAAGAATTTTCGATGACGCAGCATCACTTCGGCTTCCGTGGCGAACGTGCTGCAGCCGAGTCGCGGCTGCTTCGTTTCTTGGTGGAACCTACAGCACCCGTGGGACCCGCCTTGCGCGGCGTACTTCGCGGAGACTTCCGCAGTTTGGACAACTCCTCAATGGCCACCACCCAGCCGCGGCATTGAGGGCTGCCGCACAAGCATGGAATCGCTCCGTCGGCGCTCCACGCATAGTCGATGGTCAATTCGGCGTTCGGCGGAATCGTCTGAATCGCTTCCAGATGGACTTCCGCGGGGGCAGGAGACCCGTCGTCGTATTCCACTTCCGTCAGCACCAACTGACAGTTGGGAGTACAGGAGTGATTGAGGTATCGAAATGGCGCCCGCGGTTCCAGGGAGAAGGAGCTCCCCAGGTCAATGCAGTAGGCACTGGCGTATTCCGCGTCATTAATGACGCGTCCTTCCACCTCACCCACCACCGTGCCCGACGGAATCTCCGTCCGGGCGAAGACGCCCCGTCCGTAGGCCACTTTGCCCACGCGAATCCAACTCTCTGTCACCGGCATCCCGCCATACTCCCAGGAATCTTTCCTCAGGATCGACAGGTTGTCAGCACCAGCTGCCCTGTCCTCTCCGCGACGATACCAACCCCACGCACGGCGTCAACTGTCCGGCACTCCACAACTCGCCCGCGGTGGGCTTCCGGAAGATTTCCGGGGAGCAGTTGATGCCGCTTCCGGTCACTGCGGCATGGGGGGCAGCCAAGAGCAGTAGAACATCGCCCGCGGCACAGTGGCTTCCAGGAATGACCGCCAGGGGTCGGTCTCCGCCTTCGCCTGAGCGCTACCGAGCAGCACATCCACCAGAGTCGCGGGATGCTCGTAAGTGACGACACGCGCGGTCGACAATCCGGCTGCGGTTTTCAGCGCGGCGATGGCATCTTCTTCGTAGCCAATCTCATCCACAAGACCGTTCTCTTTGGCGTCTTTCGCGGTGAAGATTTGGCCGGTGGCCAGCGCCTTTACCTTCTCGGTATCGAGTTTGGGACGATTCGTGGCGATCACATCCACAAACTGCTCGTAGGACTGATTGAGAATGTTCTCCCAGACCGCCCGTTCGCGGTCGGTGAGGGGGCGGAACGGATTCAGCGCGTCCTTGAATTCGCCAGTCTTTAACGGGACAGAGTCGACGCCGAATTTCTTGGCCAACTCGGTGACGTCGTACCGGGGAATAATGACCCCGATCGATCCGGTCCATGTCGTCGGTTCCGCGTAGATCTTGGCCTTCGGGCCGGCCCCCATGGAGATGTAGTACCCGCCCGACGCAGCCAGCCGCTTCATCTGCACGTAGACCGGCTTCTTCTCGCTCAGCTTCAGCAACTCGTGATAAATCTGATGGCTGTCCGCGACGAACCCTCCAGGGCTGTCGACGGAGAGCAACACCCCCTTCACACCGTCAGTTTTAGCGGCCTGTTTGATCTGCTCGATCAGCCGTTCGGTGAAGGGCGGCATGATCGTGCCGTTGACCTTCAA
This sequence comes from Planctomycetaceae bacterium, assembly GCA_033762515.1. Classification (GTDB taxonomy): domain Bacteria; phylum Planctomycetota; class Planctomycetia; order Planctomycetales; family Planctomycetaceae; genus DSVQ01. Next base: position 10,487 of record JANRLN010000541.1, on the reverse strand, counting down.
CACGACCAGCTTTTCGCTGGCGGTTTCTTCCCCCGAGTGGAACCGCTCAATGGGTGGCTCAACGTTCGCGAAGTAGTCGCGGAACGCGGCGAACATCCCGATGTTCGCCATCACCGACAGGCCCAGAGCGAAAACGGCTACGCGAAAACCCCACACCGTCCAACCGCTGGCTCCGGGTTGAATCACGATGGTGGGAGTCGCCGGGCGACCGGAAGGATCCGACTCAAACACAGGAGCGGCTGCCATGCGTTCACGACCTCGATGGGCTTGATGGGAGAGAAAGGTGGCCAATCTGCCAAATGCTAGTCTAGCTGGAACGACCAGCCGACGCAGCCGGTTCCGCTGTGGAACGAACGACTCCGTCACATTGGGGCGTTTGCGGCGAGCTTGCCGCATTTTCCGTCTATGTGGCGTCTGTCGATCATACCGCCGGAATCGCTGGCAGATTCGGCATGGGCGGTACAACCCGCACAGCCGCTACGACGATGAATGTAGGGAACGGCGACCACCCCGCTCTCGGGCCGTCGTCCAGTTCACAGCAATTGCCGCAAAGCTCTCATAATTTGAGGGTTACGGCACCACTACCGCACCGCAGGATACCGCCGACGAGTGGGCCGCCTCCAGGCTGCTCCCGGTTGCGCCGACAGGAGATTCAGGACGATGCGCTGGTTCACGACCTCTCATTTGCCTGCTTGCTTGCTCAGTGCCGCTGCAGCCGCCGCCCTCGCCACACCCCTGGAATCTTGGGCGCAGATCAAGCCTGCGAATGGCGCTGGAGTCCGCAAGCCGGCGGCCAAGGTGCCGGCGAAACTCCCGACGGGATCGCCAGACTCCAACTCCGGCCAGATTCTCCAGGTCCAGAACACCGCTCCCGCCGGCGGCGAGACCGACGTCCAGCGCGAACTTCGTCGGCTCTACGAGGAGAGCGGGCGCGAGATGCCGGAGACTCCCAGGCAGATCCAGACTCAGCGTCCAGCGGCTCAACCGCAGGCGGTGCAACAATCGGCGACCGAGATGAGCGCTCCACAGGGCGTTCCCGCGGCTGTCCCGCGCCAACCGGCATCGACGATCGCCGCACCGAACCCGGGCGCTCAAGCCGGGGCCGGGGGCGCGGCGCCGGCGCCCAGCGCTCCCAAGCCCAAACCGGGTTCACGCAATCCTGTCGTCTCGTTCTTCAAACGGATCACCGGGCAAGGGCAATCGAAACCTGCTCCAACCGCCGCTCCGAGTGCGACAACACGCCCCGCGGCTCCCCCCGTGCAGGCGGCCGCGCCCCCCACGAGGAGTCCGCAGGCGAATTACGCACCGTACTCCGGGCAACAGCCGCGTCGGTTGACGAACAATGAGATCGTGCAGACTCCGCCGCCGGCGCCGGCGGCTCCATCGTCCGCGCAACTTCCGCCGCCGCCGGCACAGTTTCCCGTTGTGACGGCGACGAAGACTCCCCCCGCTGCACCAGTCCTCCAGCCACCGGTTGCCGCGTCAGTCACTGCCGCACCTCTCGCGCCGGTCCCCGTCGCGAAGGCTCCTCCAACTCGCCCAGCGGACGGATTCAATCCGTTCGAAGAGCCGGAATCCCCGACTCGCACCGCGGCCGCGCCCCTCGCAGCCACCGGGCGTCCGGCGGCATTGCCGCTCCCGACAGAGGATGAAGAGCCCGAATTCGCACCTCCGCTCATTGTGGAAGACTCGACCGAATCTCCGTTCAACCAGACTCTCACGGAGACCGCGCCGGAAATCCGGAACGATGAGGAACCCGCGTTCGAGCCAGCCGTCGAGGTGGCCAAGCAGGATTTCCCGGATCCTTTCCCGGAAATGTCGGAAATGGAAGCCGACGACGAACTCGACATCGAGTTGGAGACGCCCTTCGCCGGGCTGAAGCTGGACGAGGAGCCGGAGTTCGGAGCCTCGGAGACTGCAGAGTCGGTGGCTCAAACCACCACGCCTGCCGCTGAGGAAGACCCGTTTGCTGACCTGCCTGCCGTTGCACAGACACCTGCAGAGCTGCCGATGCCGGAACCCACAGTCGCGAGCACTGCACCGATGCTCGAAACTCCGGGGATGCCTGAAACGCCCTCGTTGGAAGTCCCGGAAGAGTCTGATCCGTTCACGGCCCCCCTGGAAGTCGCAACAGAAGACAAAGCCCCTCTGACAGTTCCAACGCCAGAGGCCCCCGCATTGGATGTTCCGGCGCCGGCAACAACGGCCCCGGCGCCGGTAGCGACGACTACAGAACCGGGTCCCGCAGATGCCAAGCCGATCTCGGCTGAGCCGCAGACCGACACGGACGCCAAGATGGCCCTCATTCGTGAACGCGGCGGCATGAAGGGCCTCAAGGGCTTCTGCCCAGTGACTCTCCGCGACGATCGCGAGCTCCTCGATGCGCAACAGGACTTTTATTCCAGTTACCGCGGCCAGAAGTTTCACTTCGCAACCGCAGTCGCGAAGGACAAGTTCGACGCCGATCCGCAACGCTATGTTCCCGCCGCTTACGGCGCCGATGTGGTCGTGTTGATTCGCGACAAGGATGTGGCGGAAGGCTCGCTCGACTTCGCCGCCTGGTACAAGGGAAAGCTGTACCTCTTCTCCCGCGGCGAGACCCATGACACGTTCGTGGCCGACCCTGCGAAGTACGCCGCACCGGCCGGTCTGGAATAGCAACGTCCGCAACCGATCCACTGCTGCACGAGCCCGGCTGCCGAGAGGCAACCGGGCTCGTGCCGTTTCGCGGCCCAACCTCAGCAGGTGCGCCGGGCGGCAAGTGGGGAGATCCAACGATCTGACACGCGTGACGCGATCAACAGATGCGGCGATGATCTCCAGGGACCATCATCAGACTCGACGTGGCGCTGCGAAGGGGAATGGCATCCGTGGTTCAACGAACTTCGGGGACCCAGTCACGTTCCCCGAACCAGCCCCCCCCATAGTTCCCGATGTGCGGCAAATGTCTCGCCGCTTCAAAGCCCTGGACGAGCTACAGAGTTTCTGGGACCAGATGTACCTGCGCGCCGAGTCGGCAGCAATCTCGATTCGATCCTCCTGCTGAGATGTCCAGCGTCCGCCCGCGAAGCAGCCCACAAATCGCAGCGTCGGCGAAACCATCGCTGCTTTCGCAGTCACCAGCCTGTCCGGTAGATGCTCTGAGACGCCATGCGCCGTCAGGCACGAGTTGGCCATGCGATCGGAGCTGGAACAAGAACAAGCCGACAGGCGCAGCCCGACTCTATTTGTTTAGAAGGTCACACCAACCTGACCGCGAACCGAGAGGGGAGCGCCGGGGGTGATTTGAAAGTCGTTGACGGACCCGGCGTAGTACTGCTTGTCAAAGACGTTTTCGAAGTACAGCGACAGATCCCAGGGGCCGCGATTGTAGAACACGCCGGCGTCCCACCGCGTGAAGTCGGGCAGGCGAACATCGCCGCCAAATGCGGCCAGGCGGTCATCGACGTACAGCATCCCCAGTCCGCCGCCGAGAGTGTGGATCTCCGTCTGCACAACGTTGTATCGCGACCAAAGGTTGACGATGTGACGCGGCACATTCCGCGGCCGGCGATCATCCACATCGGCGTTCGAAGGATCCCGCAGCACGGCGTCTGTGATCGTGTAATTCGAGGTGGTGGTCCAACGGTCAGTGATCCTGCCCACGAGACTCAGTTCAACTCCCTGGCTGGTCTGCTGCCCCACCTGCGACGTTACAAAAAACGGCGGCGACGACGAAGTGGTGTCAATCGTCACGTTGTCCTTCTGGATCCAGAACCACGTGACTTCCCCGGCCAGCCGCTTAGTAATCTGCAATTTGGTGCCGACTTCCCACGCCTCGCCAATTTCGGCCTTCAGGGGATCGGGAGTCAGTCGCGGTCCGCCGCCCGGGGGATCGAACGAGCGGCTGTAACTGCCGAAAATGCTCACGACCTCCGGCAGGGGCTGATAGACAAGGCCGACCCGCGGGGTCCAGCGTTGGAAATCCTGATCAGTTTCGGTGTCGGGAAGGCTGGGAATTCCAAATGTGCGCAGCTCTCGCTGGAAGACGGTGTTGGTCTTGTCGAATCGCAACCCGGCAAGTGCCGACCAGTGTTCGTTGAACTTCACCGCATCTTGAACGTAGTAGCCGTGCCGCGTTTCCCGAAAGATCGACTCAAACTTGGCGGGGGTGAACAGGACTGTGGGGTCGGTGTAGTTGGGATTGGCGGCGTCAATGGGGAGATTCTGCAGGCCCGGAATCGTCGACTCCGAGAGGAAATTGTTCGAAATGAACCAACCCTGTTCGGTGCCAACGACGAACTTGTGCTCGATGTTCCCGGTAACGAATTCTGCGGCGAGATTGAACGTGATGCCGTGGTACTGCTCAAAAAACTGAGTGATGTCCTGGCGCGACCGATTGATCGTCGTCGTACCGGGGTCCTGGCTGAGGGGAAATGTGCCCGACGACGGTGCGTAGTAGAAGATATTGGCGGCCATCACCCGCGCGGTCCAGATGTCATTGAATCGATGGTCGAGAAACAGCGACTGGCGCCAGTCTTGAAACAACTGAAAATCATTGTCTGGTTCGCCGAGGAAGCGTTCGATCGGCAGGCTGCCGACCTGTCCATTTACGGCGACGACGCCGGTGTCAAACCGTCGGCGGTCCTGGAGATACTCCCCTTCCCACGTGAGAGAAGTGTCGTCGTCGATCAACCAGGTCGCGACCGGGGCGACGAAGAAACGCTCGTTGTAACCGAAGTCGCGGAAGCTGTCGCGATTTTCATAGGCCATATTCACGCGGAACAGCACGTCGCCGTCATCGTTCACGGGGCCGGTGGCGTCGATCGTATAGCGCTCAAGGTCGAAGCTGCCGAATTGAGCGGTGAATGCGGAATAGTCGGTGGCGAGCGGCTTCTTGGTGATCAGATTGACGGTCCCCGAGGGCTGCCCGGCGCCGTAAAGCACCGAACCCGGCCCCTTCAGGATTTCTACTCGTTCCACGTTGGCGAAATCACGCGGCGTGTAACTGGGATCGAGCAGTCCATTCTTGCGATAACTGCGGGAACGCACTTCAAAACCACGCAAGATGAAGGAGTCTGGGCGCAGCTGATCGTTCAGCTTCACCGCCCCGCTCACGTCGCGGAGGATGTCGTCGATCCGCAACGCCTGCTGATCGCGAATGACGTCCGTCGTCACAGTGCTTACGGATGCGGGAAGTTCGAGATTGGGAACGTCGAGGAACGTGGCCGCAGTCGAACTCGTAGCGCGGTATCCCTCGGCAGCCGGGGAGGCGAAGATCGTGTTTTGGAGTATCGAGGGTGCGGGCGTCGGCGTGGGGTCGAAGCCCGTCGGAGGGAAGACGGTATTTGGTGTCGAACCCGACGGCGAAAGAGGAGTCCCTTCGACGTTTACGTCAGGGAGTGTAGGAATCGGCGGAGTCGCTTCCTGGGAGAATACCGGCGCAACGGAGGCGAAACACATCCCTCCGACAAGCCACCATCGACAAGCCGCGGTCATCATCCGTGACACCCTCGCAAGGCGCGCTAAGGGGACCGGCTAGAATTGGCGACGCCCCGTGAAGGACGCATCGGTAGAATTCCAGGGGCATCTGTGCGAAATTTGCCGCGGCGCAGTCAGCCAAAATGCGACTCGCGATTTCCGTGGTTTAATCGTCAAGATCGATAGTGTCGGTTTCTTCAGATCAGAACAGCAGTGCATCTCTTGGGTCGGGAATCCGAAGCAGCATCGCAACATGTCGAAAACCCTTCGAAAGGGTTTGATGCCCACTCTGAACGCTGGCGGCCTTCCTGTACAACGATGTTGACACCACAAATCGCCCGGTGTCCAAATGTTATCGAATCTCCGCGATTGGCGTTGTTGGCAGCGGAAATGCCTGAACTTCCCATCGGCCGGGTCGTGAGGACCTTGCATCAGCCTCGAAAAAATCTCGTCTGACGTTCGTTGGCGACGGGCATGATGTTTGTTTCAATGAGGAGATTCGAATCCTCATCGACACACGCCTCCGGCCAGGGACATGCCGCCGCCGTACCAAGCTGCAGGAGTGACGAGCGTTCTCGTGGGGTCAGCTCCGCGCTCCCCGGCATCTGAATTGCGGATCGCAGGCCGGCGGGGCTGGCTGATCCTTCGGCGATGAGCGCGTGACACAATCGGTGGCACGTCGAGGATGATGAATCAACGCCGCCGCCCCCCGGTCGCGGACGGTATTTGACCGTAATGGATGCGGACTTCGATAAAATGCATAATCCCCCGGAATGGCTGCATCAATTCGCCGATGCCGTGGCCGCTCAGCTTTGCGGCGTCGATGTCTTGGCTCCGATCGGCTGCCACGTCTTCCGGGCGCCGGAGCATTGGGAAATCACGCTCTTTGTCTCCGCGACCGAGGTCGTCGGCGGACGGCAGGATGGGCGTCAGCGGGCGTCGCGATTCTTTCTCGACATCCAGGGGGTGAGTCAAGTCTTTGACGTTGTCCGCTCCGTCGTCTGGCAGGCTCAAGGGTTGGGGGCCGACGACGACGTTGGTCCACACGTCGCCGTCGAAGGGGATTATTGCGGTCATCCGGTCTGGCTGCGGGTGCCCGCATTGGCACCCCATGTGTTTCCAGCAGGTCGGCAGGCTCATGTCCACCAGCAGACATGGGAAGAGGTCTGGTAGGACCAGGGATGCCCGATTACGCATCTGGCAACTCCTATCTTTGGAATGGTTTGCGACCTTCCTTCCCGGCCGGCCACATGGCTCCCATCCTGCCTGCGATCCAACCGGTACAACCAGCACAATTGACAAGCCGAGAAGAATGCGTAGAATAGGAATCCTCTCAGGTCGCGACGCGTCGCCTGTTCCCACTAGCGACGGACTGTCACGCTCGTTTGCCTGCACGTGATCTCGCAGTCAGGAACGAGCTTATGCCCGTAGAATCGGCTTCCTCATTGGACTTGGCGGAGCTTTGGGAATCGGTTTCGCGGCTGACGGCCTCGGGGCGTTGGCATGATGCAGAAGTAACCTTGCGGGCTGTGGCAGAGTCGACAGGGTCCCGCGAAGCGCGAATCTCGTTGGGGACGTTGCTCGCCGATCGCGGTCAATTGCACGCGGCGGTTCGAGAATGGACTCGCGTCATTGACAGTGCCCATGTCAGCGGTGATCGGGCGGCCCTGGCGGCTGTGTATCACAACCTGGCCGCTGTCTATCGTCAGCTGGGCGACGTTGATCTGGCCCGACGGTTTCAACAACGGAGTCTGGCCCATCAGGACTCCTGCGGCCCGGAAGACTTGCTGCAATTGGCGAATGATGCGCTCAGCACTCGCTCCTGGGATCTGGCGGAGTCCCTGCTCGATGCCGCGGCCGGTTTGGCCGGTCACGGAGCCGAGACATCGGATCTGGCTCCACAAATCCTGGCGACGCGCGGCTTACTGCTCGGGTTGCGGGGGCGGCCGCGGGTCGGAATTCCCTTGCTGCGACGGTCTCTCCAGCAGAATCGATTGGCTGGAGACGATCTTCTTGCCGGCAAGGACCTCGTCAACCTGGCGGCACTATTCGATCAAACCGATCGTCCTGGTCTGGCCATGTTGTGTTTGAGGGCGGCGCAGCGTTACTTCCGCGCCGCCGAAGATGCTGTGGAAATGAATCGCGTCCGGTATTTGTGGCGTAGCTTCGCACGGGCGCGGGCATGGAAGCGGTTTTCCCCCGACTGCAACTAGTCGCCTGGTCGCTGAGAGTCAGCAGCCCGTCGGCAGGCGGTCAGAAGCGCCTGCAGGGATTCCCCATCGGCGAGTCGATGATCGGACCCAACTTCCACGAGCGTGCTCGCAGGAAGTCCGCTGATCCGCACGAGTTCCTCAGAATCCGCATACGGGATAACTTCATCCCTGCGACTGTGCAGAATCGTTGTGCCCGGTTTTACCGTCTGGAGAGAGCCCCAGCGCTTCCACGCCGGACAGAGCAACACCAGCGGCACGTCGACCGCTGAGAGATTCATGGCGACCGCCCCGCCGCGGCTGGAACCGACAATGACCTGAGGAAGCTGTCGATCGAACTCGCGTTGCGCCGTCCGGACGGCAAGATCGAAGTCGTCGTCATCGAGTGCCGGGTTGATCACTTCGTGCCCCTGTTCCGCGAGAAACGTGGGCTTCACGCCCCCAGGTACGCTGTGCCAGCCGTGGCAGAAAAGAATTTTCACGGCGCCAGACCGTCCTGATTCGCGGCTTGCCGAATGTTGGCAAGGAGGGAGGCGACGGCCGCTTCGACAAACGGCGGATCATTGATCGAGCAGGCCAGCGAGATGACGGGAATCTCGGGACGCAGATGGGTCGTCAGCGCCCCAAACAGCGCGGAATCTGCCTCGGGGTCATAAAACGGACCGTTGGGGGCGCTGATCATGCTGATCCCCCGGAGCGGCAGCAGCACAGTCACCGGAGCAGGGTATGCGTTGACTTTCTCAGCCAGCCAACACCCCAGCCGCAGGCATTCTTCGGGTGTGGTCCGCATCAACGTCACCTGCGGATTATGTGCATAGAATTTGCGATCGGCGAACCGGGGGGGAACCGTCGCCGGCTCTCCAAAGTTGACCATATCCAGACAACCAGGCGCGACCACCGCCGGAATTTTGGCCCGCGCGGCGGCGTTGAGTCGATCCGGACCGGCGGTCAACACACCTCCGACCAGTTCATCCGCCAGTTCGGTGGTGGTGACATCCAAGACGCCGCTGAGGAGTCCGCTCTGAACAAGGGCTTCCATTGTTTTCCCGCCGGCGCCGTTGGCGTGAAACGTAAGGACCTCATACCCGGCCGCTTCCAGCAGCGGACGCGCGGCGTTAATGCAGGCGGTCGTATTGCCGAACATGCTCGCCGCGATGATCGGCCGATCCTGCGACGGGGGCGGCGTCACCGAGACCATGCCGCAAATCGCCCCGGCGGCACGGGTCAGAATTGTACGGGAAATGCGGTTCAAACCGGCGAAGTCCACGACACTGGGCATCAGGGTGATGTCCGTCGTGCCGATGTACGGCACCGTATTCCCGCTGGCCAGCGTGGAGACGAGGAGCTTCGGCACGCCGACGGGAAGCGTCCGCATGGCAGCGGAGGCAATCGCGGTTCCGCCCCCTCCCCCGAGCGCGACGATGCCATCAAAGCTCCCCTGTTCGAATGCGCGCTGCACGAACAGCGGCGCAGCGGAGGCCATGGCCGCAACGCATTCACCGCGATCGCGTCGAGCGAGCAGGGGACCGAGATCCAATCCGGCGGCTGCCGCGACCTCCTCACGAGTGACATCGGGCGCCACACTCGGCGGCCCCCCTGTGCCGACGTCGATCAGCCATGCCCGGTGCCCCTGAGCGCGAATCGACTCGGCGACGAAGGCGTATTCGTCCCCCTTCGTGTCGAGCGTTCCGAGTAGAGCGATCGTGGGCATGTTGGTTACCAAACCGCGGGGCGCTAATGGCGGCGCCGACCCTGTGGAATCTGTTTGAACTCGCGGGTCAGCCTGGGGAGCGACTCCTCGAACGCCAGCCTTTCCAGGCTCGAAGCCCCCACAAACCCGACGGCGTCGGTCCGTGCGGTGATGTATGCGGCATCCGCTGGTGTGCAGATCGGTCCGCCATGCGCCAGGCAGATTGCCGCGGGATGGATGGCATGGGCGGCGGAGATCATCGCCTGCGTCCGCTCGACCGCTTCGTCGAGAGTGCAAGAGGCGTTCTGAACTCCGATCATGCCGCCGATGGTGGTTCCCACATGGGCGACGATCACATCCGCCCCTGCATCGGCCATCGATCGGGCTTCATCCGGGCAACCCACGTAGACGATGCTGAAAAGCTCCATTTTCCGCGCGAGCGCCACCATTTCGACCTCTTTGTCGAAGCTCATCCCGGTCTCTTCCAGGATCTGCCGAAAATTGCCGTCGACAATGCAATGCGTCGGGAAATTGTTGACGCCGGAGAAGCCCATCTCCTTCACCTGCAGCAACCAGTGCCACATTCGACGTCGAGGATCGGTGGCGTGCACGCCGCAGATCACTGGAACATCCTTGACGACCGGCAGGACTTCATGCTCGCCGATTTCCATGGCAACGGCGTTGGCGTCGGCATAACTCATCAACCCCGCCGTCGAGCCGTGTCCGGCCATGCGAAAGCGACCTGAATTATAGACGATGATCAGATCGATCCCGCCGGTTTCCAGCAGCTTGGCGCTCAGCCCGGTCCCTGCTCCGGCGGCGATGATCGGTTCGCCCCGCTGCAACGTTGCCTGCAGTCGTTCCAGCACTTCGCGGCGGGAGTAGGGGTTGCCGACGCCTGTCCAGGGATTGGGCATGAGAGTTCATCGAGCGTGAATAGTGTCGATTCCTGTTAGGAATCGTCGCGAAATTGGTTCGCGAGGGCTTCGCTGGTTGAGATCGTCAACGACCTCGCGCAGGGGCTGCTCGCGGTAGATGAGCCGTCCCGTGCGCCAGGCGAGGACGTCCCGCGCTTCGGCGGCCGCGATGCGGGCCTCGGCGGCGCCTTCTTCGTGCTCGAACCTCTG
>JANRLN010000540.1:0-5992 GCA_033762515.1 Planctomycetaceae bacterium | reverse complement strand
CCGGTGAAAACCAGCAATACCGTGGCGAGGGTGCGACGTGACATAAAGGACTCTCCTGACGAACGCCGAATCGGATGGTGAGACACGATCATGGCAGTGTCCAGTTGCGACGCCGCCCGAGCAAGCGCACCGAAGGTCCCTTTGACGGCCTCAAAACTTGCCGTCGCGCGCCTCAAAGTGGGTCGGCTTGCCCAACAGCGGCTTGTCGCAGCGAATCCATTCTGCAATCCAGGTCATCAGCTGGTCCGGAGGGACGCGGGGTTCGCCATAGCGGGCAAGCGCCGCCGAAGCATTGTTCAGGAGCGCGTCGGCCCCGGCGGTTCCCGCGAACCGAGGCTCCCGACCCAGAAGCTGTCCGAATTGTTCGCAACTGCGCTTCACCAACAGCGTTTCGGGGCCGGTGACGTTGACGATCCGCGCGGGAGCATCGCATTGGTCCAGCGCCGCCAGCGACATCGCGTTGGCGTCCCCTTGCCACAGGACATTGAAGGCGGACATTCCCAGGTCGATGGGCCGCCCGTGCCAGACCTTCAGGGCCAGATCGACCAGCACGCCGTAGCGGAGTTCACAGGCGTAATTCAGACGAATGATCGCCGCATGCGTTCCCTGGGTGAGACTGAAATGCTCGAAGATCCGTTCGCGGCCGAGGCAGCTCATCGCGTACTCACCGACGGGATTCAGCGCATCGGACTCGCATGAGCCGCCGCTCGTGACCGGGACATAGCCGTAGACGTTGCCCGTCGAAAAGGCCACGATCCGACTGCTGCGATAACGTTCGCAGACCAGCGCCGGCAGGTAACAATTCATCGCCCACGTGAGTGACTCCTGCCCGGTGGAGCCAAACTTTCGACCAGCCATGTAGAAGACAATCGGCGCATCCGGCAGTTGAGCCAACTGTGCCCGATCCAACAGGTCGGCGGTGATCGTCTCGACGCCGTGGGCCTGCAATCGCGTCGCGACCGTCGGATCGCTGAACCGGGCCGCTCCAATGATTCGTCGCGATGTCCCCGCGAGGTCACTCGCCCGCCGCGCCATCCAGGCAAGGGTTGGTCCCATCTTGCCGGCGACGCCGAGAATCAGGATGTCGCCGGGAAACCGTCGCAGGGTCTCCACGACCGCCGCGGTGGGTTCGCTGAGGCGGTCTTCGAGTTCGTCGACGGAAGCAACCGACGCCATGATGTCACACGTCCAAGTCTTTTACATCCAGCGCGTGCTTCTCGATGAACTCGCGGCGGGGTTCCACGTGGTCCCCCATGAGGACGCGGAACATCTCGTCGGCGGCGGTGGCGTCTTCCATCGTGACTCGCAACAGCGTGCGGTGCTCGGGCATCATGCTCGTGTCCCACAGTTCCTCGGCATCCATTTCGCCGAGACCTTTGAAGCGGGTGACCTTCATTCCCTTTTCACCCATCGCCCGCAACTGCACGAGGAGTTCGCGGAAGCTGGTCATCCGCACGACGTGCTCGTCCTGCAGGATGCGGAATGGATAAACCGTTTCACCGTCGCGGGCTCCCGGGGGATATAGGTCCTTTAGCACGATGCCATAGCCGCGGAGTTCCTTGAGCGCGTCGTTGATCGAACGAATCTCGTAGAGGTCGACCACTTGCACCGTCTTGTCATGCACCGCCTTTTCCGTCGCGGGATCACCGTGACCGTTCGCGGCGGGCTGGGGAGCTTTGGCATCGCTGTCGACGCCGAGTTCGTAGCCCCGTTTTGACTCCTCTTCCTGCACGAACTGTTCGACCTGCTCCTTGCGGTGGAACCAGTGCTCGGAGCGTCCGAGCAATACGCGGTATTGCGGCAGCGACGTCTCTCCCTCCGGAATCTGGCGAGCCAGGTAGCGCAGCGTGATGCCGCGACGCTCCAGGACTTCCAGCGGTTCATCGAGACGTTGCATCAACTTGACGATGCGGCGGAGATTGTCGCCGTCGAGTTCTGTCTGATCAGCACAAACGACCTTGCTGCCGTTGAGACCGAGTTCGATCAGCTCGGTCATCATCGCTTCGTGCGTCTGCACGTAGCGCGACTTGTTCCGCTGCGTCACCTTGTACAAAGGCGGCTGCGCAATATAGATGCAGCCGTGTTCCACCAGCCCGCGCATATGCCGGAAGATAAAGGTCAGCAACAACGTGCGGATGTGCGATCCGTCGATATCGGCGTCGGTCATCAGGATGATCTTGCCGTACCGCCGCTTCGAGATGTCTTCGGTCTCCGCCAGCGGCGGGATCCCAATCGCCTTGAAGATGTTGGCGATTTCCGCGTTGTCGAGCACCTTGACGAGCTGGGCTTTCTCGACGTTCAGAATCTTGCCGCGCAGCGGAAGAATCGCTTGAGTATTCGAGTCGCGACCGCTGTCGGCCGAACCGCCGGCCGAGTCCCCTTCCACCAGGAACAATTCGGTGATGTCGAGCTCGCGGCTGCGGCAATCGCGGAGCTTCTCGGGCAGCCCCCCCGAAGTCAGCGCACCTTTGCGGCGGACCATTTCCCGCGACTTGCGGGCCGCTTCACGCGCCTCGGCGGCCATCGCCCCCTTCTGACAGATCTTCTTGGCAATCGCCGGATTCTCTTCGAAGAACTTATTCAGCCCTTCGCCCGCGATCGAGTTGACGATCCCTTCGACTTCGCTGTTGCCCAGCTTGAACTTGGTCTGGCCTTCAAATTGCGGATCAGGCACGCGCACGGTGATGACAGCGACCAGTCCTTCACGGAAGTCGTCGCCCGTGGGGACAATATCGTCGTTGAAGATCTTCTCGCGTTTGCCGTAGGCGTTCACGGTTCGCGTCAAGGCGGCGCGGAAACCAGAGAGGTGGGTCCCGCCGCCGGGGTTATTGACGTTGTTTGCGAACGAACGGACGTTCTCCAGGAAGCCGTCGTTGTGTTGCACGGCGACGTCGACAAAGACCCCGTCGAGTTCCCCGGTCAGGCGAATGATCGGATCATAGAGAGGCGACTCCGTCCGATTCAGGTATTTGACAAACTCGATGATCCCCTCGGGATAGTAATACTCGTCCTTCTGGTCGGTCCGTTCGTCTTCGATGGAAATGTGCACGCCGGCGCTCAGGAACGCCAGTTCCTGGGCCCGCTTGGCCAGTGTTTCGTAGACGTACTTCGTGTCGGTGAAAATGTCCGGATCGGGCTTGAAGGTGATTTTCGTGCCGGTGGTGTCGCTCTTGCCGAGCTTCTTCAGGTCGGATGACACCTTGCCGCGAACGAAATCCATCGACCAGACGTGTCCTTCGCGACGGACTTCGGCTTCCAGCCACTCCGAAAGGGCGTTGACCGCCTTGATGCCGACGCCGTGCAGTCCGCCGGTGCCGAGTTTGTAGCCCCCCTTGCGGTCGAACTTGCCGCCGGCGTGAATGTTGGTGAAGACCACTTCCAGGGCCGACTTGTTCTCTTTTTCGGGCATGCGGCCCACGGGAATGCCGCGCCCGTCGTCCATGTTGGTGACGCTGCCGTCGGCATGGATCTTGACCGAGATCTTCTTCGCGAACCCGGCGACGCATTCATCGATGGAATTGTCGATCAACTCGTAGACGAGGTGATGCAACCCGTGAGCACCGGTGTCGCCGATGTACATCGCGGGTCGGTGGCGGATGCCTTCAATGCCTTCCAGAACGCGGAGATCCTTCTCCGAGTACTCCGCGTCGTTCCGCTCGTTCTGAGTCGGTTGATCCTGCGTGTCCGACAAGGGGTGGGCTCGCTGTTAATGGGTTTCAGGGGTCAGGGCGTCAGGAGGAAGGCCGGGCGTCGGTGCTCGGCCCGGAGTCCTGTCGCCGCTCATTCACTTCCCGGCCAATCGAAACTTGATGGATTTGACTCTCAAATGGGGGGCCTGTTGTTGAAACTCCCGGGTGAGTTCCGGCCCGTGAAATGCCGCGAGTTCTCCGAGAAGCGCCGACGATCGGACGTCGACGTACAGCACTCCGCGGGAGATCTTCACCGGACTGGTTCCCTCCGCCCACGTCTCTCCCGCAACCTTGCGCCACGCGTCGTGCAGATCCGCATCCGCCCGCGACCGCGCAAAGCCGCGCAGCGAAATCAGTTCGGCGAGGGCCAACGACAGCAGTTGAGGATCACGGCTCATGAGGTCTTCGTCGAATCCAATCCGACTGGATATGCTCCGCACCGCCCACGGATGCGATGTTCAACGATCCCGGGATAGAGGCATGATCACGTAGGTGTAATGATCGTCCGTTGCAAGGACCGAAGCGCTCTCGTGGTCAATCAAGCGAAACTGCACCTGCGAGCTCGGGTCGAGCGTTTTCAGGAACTCGGCGATGTAACGCGGGTCGAACGTGATTGTTAAGTCGTCGCCGTCATAGCCGATCGGCAGTTCAATCTTCGATTGGCCGACGTCCGCCGCTTGGCTGCTTAACTTCAACGTTCCCTTCGAGAAGGTGAAGTCGACCCCGCGGCTCTCCTCGTTCGTGACGATCTGGGCCTGGCGGACTGCCGAATAGAACGGACTGACGACGAGATCAATTTTCGAGGTGAACTGCGCCGGGATCACCTTGCGATAATCCGGAAAGCGTCCTTGCACCAACTGACTGCTGACGGTGATGCCTCCGCAATTCACGACGATGTCGTTCGGGTGAATTGCGATGCGCACTTCGTCACCTGAGTCACCCAGCACGCGTTCAATCAGCGTCATGGCTTTTGACGGCACGACCGGGGGGGAGGTCGGTGCAGTCGGCTTACCCTCCGCTCGACACCCGGCCGAGGCGACCGCCAGACGTCGACTGTCCGTGGCGGCGAGGGTGGCTCGTTCCGGGGTGAGCTCCATCAAGACGCCCCCCAGGGCGTAGCGAGTGCTTTCCACATCGGTCGCAAACACCGTACGACGAATGAGTTGCCGCAGCGCCGATGCGGGCATGGCGAAGTAACTGTCGTCCTCGAACTGGGCCACCGGGGGAAAGTCGGCTGGATCTTCCGCCGACAGCCGAAACTCGCTGTAGGCGCCGCGGATCCAGACGGCGTCGCCGCTGATTTCCAGTTTGACGGTTTCGTCCGTCAATTCTCGCAGAATCGACAGCATGCGCGTGGTGGGCAGGAGTGTTTCACCGCCGGACTCGATGGTGACGTCAGGAACCAGGCAACGCAGGCTGATTTCGCTGTCGGTTCCAAGAAGCGTCACCGCGCTCCCGGTTGCCTGCAGCTTGACGTTCTTGAGGATTTCCTTGGTGGTCCGACTGGGAACCACCCCTGCGACGGCGCCAAAAGCCGCCGTCAGCGAATTGCGGGAACAGGTCAGAAGCATGACCGACCGCCGTGTCTCAAATGACCTCCAAATCAATCCGCCGGACCCGTGCGGCGCGACTGTTCCGCAGGTCTGAGTGCGACCTTGCCGGAAGCGGGAATTCTAGCAGAAAATTCGCGCGAAGAGGAGGGCAGAAGCTGGGTCGGAAGTGCATGAAATCGCGGGATTTACGGATGGAAACTTCCATCGCTGGGCCGACGCCTGTCTGTCGGCGGCAAACCAGCCTAGAAGACGATCTCGATCCGTTGCTCCTCATTGAGGAGTTTCGAGCGAATTTCGATGACGTCCTTCACGAGTTCCGCAGCACCGGGAATCGGAATGTCGATCTGCACGACGCCGTCCTTGACCCCCTTGCGATCCTTGGTCCCGTACTTGATCGGCTTCTTGTACTGGTCAGTCCCGGTCACCATGCCCGACAAATCGTTCAAGCGATACTGCTTCACGGTCCGCGGGAGTTTCACCTGAATGATGATCTTGTACGCAACGCGGGGGGCCGGATCTTCAGGATCGGTCCAAACGGTGAAGCTCCCCTGGGTCACGGCGGATTCCGGTACGCGGATATTCCGGGCCATGGAAGATCCATCGCCGCCGCCCCCCCCGGCTTCTCCTTCGCCATCCCCTCCCGATCCACTGCCGATCGACCCTCCTACGAGGCTCTCGGCCGACATCATTGCCCCGGAATCCGTCAGCTCCTGACTGGGAATGAACAGACTGCTTTCCGCCTCGCCGATG
>JANRLN010000539.1:0-28555 GCA_033762515.1 Planctomycetaceae bacterium | reverse complement strand
GCAAGATTCGTCTGCACCTCGTCGCCCAGGTGGAGCATTGCAGGACAAAGCCAGGTCCAACTCCCCTGAAATCGTCCCTGGATGTGGGCGGGTTCGCCGCTGGGGAGGCGACCCAACCACGGATGCTGGAACTGACCATCGATCAACTGCGCACCGAGAAGATGCTCACCCGGCTGCGGAAACAAGCCGCCGATTTCCGGTTTCTTCCGCTCGACGATCCAGCCCGATACCGGAACGGGGGCTGCCTGCCGCGCAGCGCTGGTCTTGAATGCCGCCTGACGGAAGTCGGTCCACGGAACGGAGACGATGCGGTCTTCGACCGCGAGCCTCAATCCCCAATTCTCCACCGAATCGATGTGACCATACAGCATGATCCCCCCATCCAGGGCGACGGCGTCCTGCTGAGGGTCTTCTGAAACCATGTTCCACAGCCGCGCGTCAGTCCGCCGGAGGACCACGCTCTGCCAATCTGCGGCGGCATTGGCGGGCAGGGAGATCGCGGTCACGGAAACCGGCGGCTTCTTGCCGCGGGCAACGAGAGCCGCTCCACGGGACACGGACCAATTCTCGGCGTCCCAGCAGACGCGCCAAGGAGACGCGTCGAGTGGTCGAGCCGGCACACGTTGCCGGAAGTCACAGCGCCAGCCTGAGGGAATGGCCGTCTCGCAGATTCCCTGGGCATCGATCGCGACTGCCCAACCGGCCGACGGCGGGCCGTCAAGATTCAGCGTCAGCGGCGGCGCCCCTTCCAAACCACTCACTGGCTGTGCATGGAGAACACCCGCCGAAATTGGTGGAAAGGCGGGCGGTTGTGGAGCGACCGCCGAATCCCAGACATCAACCACCCCGCGTGGATTGGCGATCTCGGCCACGACGCCGCGCGGGACCTGAGCTGTCGTCCCGGAAGGCAATCGGAGTTGGATATGTCCGGCATCGGCGCCGAGCCACTCGGCGGAGAATTGCTCGCCGGTGACCAGGCGAATCCCACGCAGCGGTCGCTGAGGAAACGACACGGCGGCGGTTTCGGCGGCGACGCCACACTCAAGCCGGCCCAGGCTCGCTATCCCGATGGTCAGCAGCCAGCATCCCGCGAGGGAACGGCAACAACTTCGGCGGCAATCCTCGGGTAGGCGCACCATGATGCAATTGTTTCGTGCGATCGAGAGAACTACTGAGGTTTGCCGATCGTCCGCCGCAACGTTTCCCCGATCTCGCGGATCGCCTCTTTCGCAGCGTCGAAACTCTCGACGCGACGGATGAACGCATGGATCAGGCCCGCGCACTGTCGCAGCGTTACGGGGACCCCCGCGGCCTGCAAGGCGGCCGCATAGGCATCCCCTTCATCGCGGAGGGGATCGTACTCGGCCGTATAGATCAGCGCCGGCGGCAAACCTCGCAAGTCTCCCCGCAGCGGCGACGCGTAGGGTTCCCGTCGAAGGTCCAATTCGGGGCAATAGTGGTCCCAGAACCAGCGCATCTGGCTCGCCGTCAGGAAGTATCCATCGGCGTTCTCGATGTACGACGGCCGCGTGAGATCGCAATCGGTGATGGGATAAAGCAGGCTCTGCTGACGAATCGTCGGCCCGCCCCGGTCGCGGGTCATGAGGCACAGCGCCGCCGCGATGTTGCCGCCGGCGCTGTCCCCCGCGACGGCGATCCGCTGCGGATCGACCTGCAACTCGGCGGCGTTGCCGGCAACCCAGAGGAGCGCAGCGAACGCGTCTTCGACGGCGGCGGGGTAGCGGTGTTCGGGAGCGAGGCGATAGTCGACAGAAACGAACTTGCAGCCCGAAGCCGCCGTCAGACGCCGGGTGACGTCGTCGTGCGTGTCGACGCTATTGAGCACCCAGCCGCCGCCATGAAAGTAGAAGCCGACGCCGAACGGGCCGTCGCCGAAAGGAGTGTAGATCCGCACGCGGAGCGGACCGTCGGGACCGGGGATCTGTCGGTCTTCGACGTGGGCCAGTGGAGGACAGCCCGCCAGGGGACCGCAGCCCACCGAGAGGAGCAGCTTGCGGGTCTGCTCGATGGGAGTCGATTCCATCGGCGGCTGCCGGAGCGCATTCCAGGTCGCCAGAAATCGTTCGGCTTGCGGATGCAAAGGCATGAGGGACGCGTCTCCAAGAGTCTCGATCAGCTCAAGTTACAGCGCAAAGAAGCCCAGGGACAGCAATCCCTGGGCTTCTACGATGGTTACGCGGACGGCTAACTTCTGATCACTCGGATTTCGCAGCGAATTCCTTCTCCAGCAATTCCGTCAGCATCTCCCCGCGAGCCATCAGCGAGATCACTTTGCCTTCGCGGTCGACCAGAATCGCGGTCGGAATACCGGTGATGCCGTAGTACTCCGCCGCCGGTTGCTGGGTCGGCTGGCCGTCTTTCGGAGCGGCGAAAAGATTCGTCCACGGAATCTCCTCCTCCGCAATGAACGCTGTCAATTGCTCGCGATCGTCGTCCAGGCTGATGCCGACCACCTCGAAGCCCTGCGCGTGATACTTGTCATAGTTGGCCTTGACGTTCGGCAGTTCCGCGACGCAGGGACCGCACCAGGTGGCCCAGAAATCGACGAGCACGACCTTGCCGCGATACTGCTCCCAGTCGAACTTCTTGCCGGCGAGGGTGGTGCCGACGACTTCCATCTTGTTTCCCGGCAGGTTCATCCGCCGCGAGTTGGCCTTGAGGATCGCGGCCACTTCGTCGAGTCCCGGCTTCTTGGCATCACCGAGCAGTTTCGACAGATCGGCGTAAAAGGCCCCGGCGACCTTGGTGTCGGGCATCTGCTCCAGCGCTTCGCCCAGTTGCAGTGCCTGGCCGATGCTGGCTCGCGAAAACTTGGATGCGGTGATCTCCGCCAGATGGGCGTCGATCAACTGCTTCCGCTCTTCCTCATCGAGCGACGGCACGTTCATCACCGTCAACTGGCGCGACCATTCGGCGCCCAGTTCGGCGATGTCTTTGCGCTGGTCCTTGGCCAGGTCCTTGGCGGCTTTCAACGCCGCCTCCATCATCCCCTCAATATCGGCCGAGGCCAGCATCCCCAGCGCTTCCAGCTTCATCTCGGCAGCGGCAAAGGCGGTGTCATCATCAACCTTCTGCGCAAGGATCTTGTCCCCGGCCGTAATGATCGCCTTCTGAACCTTGATCACATGGTCCACGGCTTCGTCGCGCGAGGCGAACTGCTTGCGCGACTTCTGCAGCTTGTCGAGGAACTCGATAATTTCGTCGGGGGTGCCATTCGGAACGGCGTAGGGATCGGCCCCCTTGGGTTCCACTTCCCCCGGAGTGATGAGCTTTAACGGCCGCACTTTGGGCTTGGAAGTTTCCGAGGGTTTCGGCGCTTCATCAGCGGCCCGAACCGTCGCCGCCATCAGACCACACGCCAGCACACCGGCCAGCCACATCGAACCGCATCGCCACAGACCCGGCATCTGCACACCTCCGAATGGGAAAGCCGGATCGATCCGACGCCGGACGACCGCAGTTTCCTGACGTTCATTAGTTTAGGGGAAACCCTGCGGCGGCGGCTAGTCGGAGTCGTCAGACTTCTGTGAGACGCACCAGGCCTTGATCTCGCGGGGCCCGCTGTGTGATTGCAGCACACGTGCACCCACATGGGCTTCCATGTCGTGGACATGACAACGCCCGCTTCCATGTCATTGGGGCTCTGCGACGCCCGAAGTTCGAAATCGATCAAAGGCCTGCAAGAGCCGTTCAACTTGAGTGGGATCACACACGCCGCGAAACTGATTCTCTCTCACGAGGCAGCAAATCCAGCGTGGGGATCGGGGATGACCATCCGGGCCGCAGCCTTCTGCAATATCCGCCATTCTCCGACCCTGGAGGTCGGTGTGAATCAAGTCCACCGTCAACTGCCAGCCCGGATTATCCAGCGATTGGAGTTTGATTCCGTAATGGTGTTCCCAGGATCCATTGCACTGAGCCTGATACCAGGCCATCAAATTCGTGAAGTGCAACATCGACACCTTTCTGACTTTCGCAGTCACCCGCCGATTGGACATCGCATTTCGGGAATCACCGGGCCGACACTATCGACTCGTTTCGTCAGCAAAGAAGTCCCCTGGCAAATCCAGCGCCCAGACCTCGCTGCTCAGCGGCTGCGCATGTCCGCCGGCGATCCAGAGCTTGTCCTGAAAGACGAAGGCGGAGTGTTCATGGCGTTCCTTCCAGACGACGTTCGACTTCAGCGCCCGCCAGTCCTTCCCGTCGCGAGAGTACCACACGTCCCCCCAGTTCTTACTGGGGTTGTTTGACCAGCCGCCGAGGACCCACAGGTGGTCGCGGTAGGTGACGGCGGAGTGCCACAGCCGCGGCGAAAATGGAGCGTTGTCGGTCGCCAGTTCCCAATTCACGCCATCCGCCGAGGACCAGACGTCGTTCTTCGCGTGGTATTCGGGGACATAGTTGCCGCCCGCAATCACCCACAGCTTGTTGTCATGCGCCACGGCCTGCAGATAGGCTCGCGGCGACCAGGGCGCCGCGGCAGTTTCCTGCTTCCAGGTTTTCCCGTCGGCGGACGACCAGACGTCATTCCTGAGGCTCGATTTGTCTCCGAAGTAGTAGTTCTCGGTTCCTCCGAGAATCCACATGCGGTCGTTGAAGACCACCGCTCCCGCGGCGAGTCGCGGCGTCCACTCCGCTTTGGGGGTGGCGAGATTCCAGGACTTGCCGTCGGTCGACGACCAGACTTCGCTGGTGGCGCCGTGCCCCGCAAGCCGGCCGTTGGTCCAACCTCCGAAGAACCAGATTTGATCCTTGAACGCCAGCGTCATCGGCAGATCGCTGTATTTCCAGGGAGCCTCGCCGGTGACCAAGTCCCAGGCGACGCCGTCGGCCGAACTCCACACGTCGCGCGGTGGAGGAGAGAAGGAATCGAACCAGCCGCCGAAGATCCACAACCGATCGCGGAAGACCACCTCGCCGCTGGAGTCACGCGCCCGCCAGGCGGCCTTCTCGGTGAGGCGCACCCAATCGACGACGGGAGGCTCCGCAGCCCAGGCGGTAGTTGTTGTCCAGCAGCATACAGCCAGGATCCAGCGTGACATCGCGCAAGGCTCCGAGAGAGGGCGAACAGCGCGGTGACGAGTCTAACCGAGACCGCGCGGGCATCGCCAATCCGTTCTATGACCCGCATTGTGTGGTCGACGATTGGGGAGGGGCCGATGAGTCGCTTTTGCCCGACAAAGCCTTCTCCGATCCCGGAGGGATCCCAGCCATTAGCCGGGAATGGCACTAGCGCAAGGAATCGGGTACTGGCGTCATTCCGTGTTGAAATTATCGGCAGCCATTCTAGCCGGTTCGTTCGATAGGCAGGTTTCGCCGATCTTCGATCTGATTATTGTGTCACAACCAGCAAGCCGCCAGGTTCCGGCGAGTCTTCACTTTTGCGTTCTGCGATAATGTGGACAATATCTAGTTTTTGACTTGCGCCAGCGCGCGCACGTATACTATTGTTGGTGTGTCGATTACTCCTTCAGCTCGCGATGCCAATGATGTTCAAAAGAGAATCAGAGATGGCGCCCGTCGTGACCGATTGGATGCGGTCGATGGGACTGACTGTCAAGCCCGAGTTTCACTTGCCTTGGGGTATTTGCGATCTCGTTGGGGTATCACTGAACGGCGATCGGGTTGCACATCGCCTGGAACTCAAACAGCGAGAGGCCATTGGTTCGATCACATCCGCGGCGATCCTGCTGCAGATCCCGGATATCGAGACTCGCCGATCAGCAAGCATCGAATCTCTCTTTCGTCAATACTCAGGAGTCATGCTCAAGTCTGAGGTCGAGGCAGTTGTGGATCGCCTCGTGGCTGGACACTTTGTCCAACGAACACGTGGAGGCCGCTTAAGGAAAATCAATGGGTGGCTGCCACTTGAAGATCGACTTATGGCAGTTGAACTGAAGCTCTTCAGGATTGACGAGGCTATGCAGCAAGCCAAAGACCATCTTGAATTTGCCACGGAATCCTATGCCGCATTCCCGCTAGACGTGGCTGCAAAAGTCACCTCACAATCTTGGCGTTGGTCAAGGTATTTGGACGCTGGCGTAGGCGTCGTTTCCGTTGATCAGGAAAAGTGTGAGGTTGTGCTATCGCCACGAAATCTCAGAGAACCAGTGGATGCCGCGATTAGGGCATACTCAGTCGAGAAGTTTTGGCGCACGCGAACTAAAGACAAGACGTCATGAGGCTGTTGGCAATTGCTTCTGGACGCCGAGCGCCACCTTCCTCACCAAGAATTTCGGGAAGAGATTTCCCGAATGCATATGCGTTTGCTAGGTCCAAAAACAGATACCGCCCCTGTGGCTGCGGCATTGCCTCGATTGCGTTGCACCAGTCCTTGTAAAAGCTGGCGATCTGACGTCGTGCGCGCGTCTGCGAACTGAAAGTCGCGAAGTTATGGCGGAGTGACTGCAATGCATCTCGTTCCGATGACCCAGCGGCTGTCAGAGGAATGCTTTGATCGAGCCATGCTCTCAACTCTGAACCATAGGCTACTCGCCTGCGAAGCGGGACAATAGCCACCTTGGCGGAAGGTGTTGTTGCGTGGCCACCTGCCAAAAAATACTGATAACCCGAACCGACTCCGATCGCAGGATAGTCAATCAGCTGCCTTGCTTGAAGCAGCAGGCTCAGCCCCCAGTACGGCCCTGCACAGCGAATTACCGGAGAGATTCCCTGATTCAACTCTTGGTGAAGCGCAATCAGCCCCGGGAATCGATTGTCTCTCAAAGTCGGCGAACCGCTCTCGTCGTCAAGGCTCTTGTCGACAACCCAGATCCCATCCGCTGCCGCTCTCGAATAACAGTCGATCGCCGCTGATACCTTGGGATTTCTGGAAGTCTTGAGATTGGTCTGACGCTGATGGGTAACGATTAGTGGCAGAATCAATTTCCCAGTGAACCCAGATGCAGCCCTCCACTTCCCGGTGGCCACCGCGAGCGCTTTGTTGATCTTGTTTCTCCGCGAATCATCCACGAGCGGCAACTGTGGAACGCTGATCCATGATGGGGATGATTGATTCGCGACATCAAGCAGGCTATTCACAAACTCCTCTACTTGCCCACTGAGCGGTCTGTCCCAGAAGTCGGCAGAGCCAACCGTCTCGAAGTGCGTGAACTGAGCCATAAATTTGTACCAAGGTCTCCCAACTCGCGTTCCAAGTGAGTCCATGCCGTCGACACACGGATCAACCCAAAGCCGCGTGTTCTGTGGAAGTAGCGGCACATATCGACTGACTGAGTCTAATGGAACCCGTACGATTTCTGAGTCTGAATAGGTTTCCGAGACGATCGAGCATGCATCAAGCCCAGTGATGAATGGGATGTGTTTGGCCATACTGTTCCTAGAATGAGGTACGCGGTACGGAAATCGGCATAACGAGTCTTCCGTACCGCGTCTAGTGATTGAAGTCTATTTTTTTCGCAGCCCCCATATCTCAGTGCTTCGCCGACTCCTCGATCAGTTCGCGGATGTTCCAGACGTGATCCTCAATTCGGTACCGGCGTCATTCCGTGTTGCAAAACAGATTCACGAGTTGCAAGCACATGGGATGACGGAACCACTCCGCTTGAGCGATGAATTCCAGGCATGCGATTGACTTTTTGTCTCGCAGCTGATCGCTGGCGACGAATGCGCAAATGGCCACGCAGTCCTCCATCTGTGCGGGATGCAACGCTCGGGAACCTCGGCCATCCGATTATTTTCTCGTTCGCTTCCGTTTTGCGTTTGTTCTCTATTGCAGGCATCGATGCCTTGATGCAGAATGCTCCAATCATGACGAATACACCGGATCGCGCAGAACTCCTGTCTAGAATCGAAGCCCGCTATCAACGGGATGTTGATCGTGCGGCAAGGGAACGAGATGCCGCCAAAGCGGCAATCGACAATCTCAACCCGAGTGTTCTTTCAATTCTCGCTTCGCTTCTCTCTGAACAAGTGAACACTTTTTATGATTCGCCAAGTCAGTTACTGAATGGAGAAATGAGGATCGATTCTAGCGGTGACGATGCGGACCATTGCCGTGACGATGAAGACGAAACGTTGTCATCATCCTACGGTGACGTCACTAACAACATTCGGCAGATCGTTCGTGAATTGCACGGTGATTTCACGGCACGAGATATCGCCGCTGCAAGCACGACGCCAATGAAGCCCAGCACGATCTCCGGCGTACTCAAGAAGCTGGAGCGAGAAGGCGTTGTAAAGCTGCTGGAACAGGGTGCTGGAAAACGCCCGAGCAAGTTTCGCAGGGCTCTTCCCGACATCTAGTACACGCAACGAGAAAGGATTCTACAGATGCTGATGATAGAGCCGAGGGCGTGCGGGCGCCCCAGAAAAACAAGATAGGCGTGCTGCTGTAACAGCACGCCTACCCGATCAAGTGCGGGGCCGAAGCCCATAAACCGGTGTCGACGATACCACTTCGACCTCGCCCTTTCAATCCCTCTTGGATTAGGAGCATGGGCGATGACCCGTCGTCTCTACCCCCCCGCGCCCCCAGGGTGGCGGTGGATCACTTGCTGGACAGTGAAGCATTGGCGAAGCGGCAAAGACATGAAGCGTCGGGACGGTTTACCGTTTCGATTCCTTGTCCGCTCGTAGCGCAACACTAAACTGATGCAATGGAGCGGGTCCGGACAGCAAACGGACCCGCATTGCTGTCATCCATCGGCACGAGCCTTCACGAGCAGATCCATAGCTCCACATTCGGTGGTGAGCTGCGGACGGGACGACCCGCGAAGGGTCGCCATCCCTCCGGGATGGTCTCACCGACCTGATTCTCTCGCCGTCGTTGAGGTTTGTGCCCCACCAACGAACGACTCCACCAAGACCTGCCCGCTGAACACGGTCGACAGTCCCAAAGGATTCCGTCTCCGCTATACTCACTCTCCGCGCGACATCTGCAACCGTTCGGATTCGAGGCTGCCCGAGGAAATTCATGAGCACCGCTTCGCCCACCGGCATCATCCCTCTCATTGACGTCGCGCAAACGTCCGAAGAGCGCTACCTGCGGCAGATCTTCGTGCGCGATCAGATGGCCGAATGGGTCAAGTCGCCCCTGCTGATGGCCAAGGCGGACGGCGTCTGCTACTGGGACGTCGACGGCAAGCGCTATCTCGATGCGTTGTCGGGCATCTATGTCGTCTCGGTCGGGCACAACAATCGCCGCGTGATCGACGCCATGCGGCGGCAGATGGATGTGCTTCATTTTTCGCCCCCCATGCATGGGACCAATCCGGTGGCCGTGCAGTTGGCCAACCTGCTGGCGGAGGTGGCACCGGGAGACCTGTCCACCACGAAGTTCGAATGCGGCGGCGCCGAGGTCACCGAAGCCGCGATCAAGCTGGCCCGGCAATACCATCGGCTGACGGGACACCCCGGCAAATACAAGATCATCAGCCGCTATCTGTCGTGGCATGGTTCGACGATGGGTTCGCTGGCGGCGTCGGGGCTGAAGTCGCGAAAGACCGTCAACGAACCCTTGCCCGCAGGATTCCTGCATGTCTTCCCGCCCACGTGTTACCGGTGTCCGTTCGGCAAGGAGTACGATCACGGCCAATGCGGTCTCACGTGCGCGTCCCTCATCGAGCAGGTGATGGAGCATGAAGACCCGGACACCGTCGCCGCGGTGATGGTGGAACCGATTGGACATACGGGCGGGGTGATCGATCCGCCGGAGGAGTATCTCCCTCTGCTGAGAGACTACTGCGACCGTCACAACGTGCTGCTGATCTTCGACGAAGTGATCACCGGCATCGGTCGCACCGGTCAGATGTTCGCGGCGCAAACGTTCGGCGTCACCCCCGATGTCCTGTGCACCGGCAAGGGGATGAGCGGCGGCTATGCACCGATCTCGGCCATGATCGTCCGACAGCCGATCGCCGACGCCTTCTGGGGGCCCATCGAGAGCAACCCCGGATTCGTGGAAGGACACACGAATGAGGGGCACCCCGTCGCCTGCGCGGCGGCGATCGCAGTGCTGCAGGAAATCCTCGAACGCGATCTCTGTGCGAACGCCCGTCTTCAGGGGGCGCGGCTTCGAGCAGGTTTCCAGCGACTGGCCGACAAATACGGCTGCATCGGCGATCTGCGCGGCAAAGGTCTGTTTCAGGCGATGGAGTTCGTCCAGGACGTCGCCACGCGCACGGCCTTTCCGAAAGAGGTCAGTTTCGGCGTTCGCGTCGGTAAACAGGCGCTGAAGAACGGACTGTTGTGCCGCTTCGACCCCAATTGGATCGCCTTTGGCCCTCCGCTGGTGAGCACCGCCGAACAGATCGACGAAATGGTGGCGGTGCTGGAATTGAGCCTGGCGCAAGTGCTGGACGAACTGCCGTAGGTCGAGTACTCGACTTCCCCGGCCTCGCAGATTCCGCCGACAACTTGCTCGTGCGGCAAGCCCTGCGGTCGACGTCTCGCGCGATCTCGAGTGAACTGTGACCCGCCGCCCCTGAAATCAGAGATTGGCCGGTTTCGCCGGGCAATCGTCGGGGATTTCCACCGACTCTCAGATTGCAGGCCGTGCGCCGACGGCGTTTAATGAAAGAGCACCGATGTTGAGGCTCGTTCTGAGCTTGCGGGGGAAGTTTCTTCGCACACCCTTCCAGCGCTGTTGAGGTATCCGCAATGAATCCGCCGCTGCGTTTCTGGTCCGTCGTAATGGGTCTGATTCTGGCGATCGTGTCGGCGATGCCGCTGGCTCCGGCGGGTGGGCTGCTCGCGCAATCCGGCAAGGCGAAAACGAAACCCCGCCCGGCGAGTTCGTCGAATGTCAAGCAACTGGATTCCCGTGTGACCGAAATGCAGGAACAATTGCTGCGTGACGCCACCGATATCTCCAAGGGTTACGAAGACGCCGGTCAATACGATCGAGCCAAGTGGATGCTGGAAGTCTTGGAGAAACTGAATCCCAAGCTGCCGGGACTCAAAGAAAAGATCGAGGAGCTGACCGATAAGAGCTTGGATGCGACCGAGTTCGAGATCGACATGGACGTCAGCAAAGGGTGGACGCCGGCGATCGGAATGGTGCAGCAGGGACGCATCGTCCGCATCACAACGACGGGCGAGTACAAATTTGTCGCCACCTTGCCCGTGACAGCGGATGGTCTGCCAGTCAATGATTCAGGATCTGAGCTTGTTCCCGGCATTCCCGTCGGCGCCCTGATGGGCGTAATTGTCGACGCCAAAGACAAGAAGTCGGGCAAACCGTTCGAGATTAAGGCCCAACGCGAATGGACGCCGCGGGAAAGCGGATTTCTGCAGTTGAAAGTGAACTTGCCCAGCGGTCAC
This sequence comes from Planctomycetaceae bacterium, assembly GCA_033762515.1. Classification (GTDB taxonomy): domain Bacteria; phylum Planctomycetota; class Planctomycetia; order Planctomycetales; family Planctomycetaceae; genus DSVQ01. Next base: position 17,251 of record JANRLN010000539.1, on the reverse strand, counting down.
AAGTCGACAGGCAAGCTGACGATCACGTTCGGGGGAGTCGCCCAGCTCCCGAGCTGAAGGCGTCGATCGTCAGCGGCCCACCTCCTCGTCTTGTGGGACTTGTGGGACTCGACCGCCGCGGCTGGCATCGTCTGGAGCAGTTGAGCCTGCGCGATGATTGGCGCGTGGCGGCGGTGACCGATCCGCGCGCGGATCGCCGCAATGTCGCCCGGGTCTCATGCCCTGTCGTGGTGGATTCGCTCGACGATCTCCTCGCCACCGCGGGGTTGTCGGGTGTCATCGTCACGGAACCCCCGAAGCAGCGGGCCCTCATCGTGCAGCATTGCCTCCTCGCGGGCAAAGAGGTGTGGCTGGAACCCCCGCTTTCCGACGATCTCCGGCAGGTCCGTCGGCTGCAGACGCTCGCCAGGGAACGCCGGGTCGCGCTGCATGTGCTGCAGACTCAGCGATACGACCCGAAGTTCCGCGCCGCTCTGACAGCCGTCCGTTCCGGTCGGTTGGGATCGTTACGGTCGTTGCGTCTGGTCTCTGCGGAATGGACGACATTCGTGGGCGATCAGGGAGCCGCCGCCTGCCCGCTGGTCGACCCGGTCGAACAATTCGGGCCCCACGGGTTCGACCAGTTGCTGGGACTGATCGACAGCGATCCTCACTGGGTCTGGGCCAGACGCTGCAGCGGCGAGGACGGGTTCCTCGCGGTGATCGGCTTTACGAACGGCGTCACCGCTCAAATCGAAGTCCGCCGCCGCGCGCGCGCCACGCTGCATACCGGGTGGGTGCTGGAAGGGGAAGCGGCGAGCTATCAGGAGGGTCGCATCATCTCGGTGGCGGCGGATGGGGAACTCATCGACGAGCCGGTGATTGTGGAACCCCCGCGCGATGATCCGTTCATCGTCTCCTTGACCAACGGAGTGGGACCGGGAGACGCGGAAGACCGACGCGCCTGGTTGACCGTGGGGCTGATGCTGGCCGTGCAGAAGTCCAGCAACCGCAATGCCGCCATTCGCTGGGACGAAGTGGTTGGCGGCTGACGGAGCCGCCGACCTGTTTCGGAAAGAATTGCCGTTCCTGGTGCGGACTGTTGGGATTGGAAGAAGAGACGATGAGCGTCCCGACCGACGCCGGAAACCGGGCTTGTCAGTCGCTGCAGCGGAATCTACAGTTCCCCCTCAACCTGTTTGCCAGTATTCCGCCGGAGGTGCCAAAACTTGTAGCGTGGGCTTGGATGAACTACGGCGCCCGTCTCCGACGGGGTCGCATCTCGCCCGATTCGCCAGCGACTCCACCGGTCGCAATCAGCAACAGGTTGAATTGCACCGCGGCGTCTTTCTCGGAAGACGTCGCGGTCTTTTTTTGCGTCACCTTGCAGCGGCTGCGTTAACGCTGCCGGATGTACGACTGATAGATGCCGAACATCACCGGGCCGCCCAGAAGAATCGTGGAGACGAATGGAAAGAAGCTGGGCGCGAAAAATTTCCACACCAGGTCATAAAGCACCCAGGCGTCCAGATTGCCCAAGACCACAAACGTCATGCAGCACAGAACGATGCCCAGTTTCGATCGTTCGGCCTTCTCGTCTTCAGACATCTGCGAGGTCGGCTTCTTCTGCGCGACCTTTTCCATCAGCTTCCCCGCGGTGCCGGCGGCCTTGGGTGGGGTGGCCTTTTCCTTCCGCATGCCGGGGGCATAGTACTGGTCGATTGCTTCCTTGATCGCTTTCGGGGTCGCCAGCACCGGCCGCATCGCCGCACCGAACCGCAGGCGAATCTCCTCTTCAAGCTCCATCCCGGGATCGGTCGCACAGGCAACCAGAACCCGCTCGCCATCAACGAAGAGCGGCAGGCAGGTATAGCGACGGACCACGCTCTTAGGGACCGCATCGAGGACGTTTTCGTCGGGGATCATGTCTCCCAGATCGATGTAGGCCAGCCCGATTTCAGAGGCATACGCCCGCGTCGCGGTTTCCTGGTCAGCCAGCTTGAGTTGGACGACGGTGTCTCGCAGAGACAACCCCGTCCGTTCCGCATGAGATTTGGCTTCGTTGACCTGCGCTGCGGTCAAGACCCCTTCCGCCTGCAGGTAGGACGTCATCGGGCGACGACCAGTCTCGGCATCGCGGTCGTCGATTTCGCGACCCTGCTCCCGATCGTATTCAACTTTGCGCTCCGCATCGGTCAGGCAGAGCATCGCCCGCGCAAGTTCATTCAGCAGTTCCTGAGATTCCGCCGCATACTGACCAGTGGCGTACTTGCGAACCGCTCCGTTCAGCTTCTTGTAGTTCTTGCGGATCTTGGCGACGTCGTCCTCGAATTGGACGAGCCGCAACAGTGCGTAATGGTCGGGCGGCCGCGGCCCCTCGGGAATCCCGAGCCACTCTTTGTAAACGTCAATCTTCGCGGCTGCGGCCATGGTGGGATTGAATTGGTGTCGGGAGTCGAGGTGCGTCAGCGTCAGCCGAAACTGACGCCTCGCATCATAGGGAAGTCACCGGCGGCGAATCAAACCACATCCCCGGCCATCGGGCGTTGCGACTCCTGACGGCCGACGACTACTCCACCTTGTATCCCGTCGCCAGGCTCTCGAACGCGTCGACGTTCTGTTCGGTCAGCCCCATGTCGCGCACGATCTCAGTCTTGGCGACGCGATTGCCCACGAGTTCCTTGGCTTCGCAGCTCACGCGGCCGTTGGAATCGTAGCGGTAGGTCACTTCCACCGGAGACCCGGCCGGGAGATTCGGAGGCAGGTCAATGATGCGGAAATCGCCGATGAGCGTGCAGGCCTCGGGGTCGCGGGCGTCCCCTTCCAGAATGTAGACGTGAATCGTCTTCTGGTTGTCCGAATTCGTGGCGAACTTTTGCGTCACCTCAGACGGGACCGCAGAGTTCCGGGGGATCATGATGTGGTTGATCTTCTTGCCCTTGGTGTCGGGATCGGAGACCTTCACTCCCAGCGAGTGGGAATTCACGTCCGACATCTGCACGGATTTCAGACGCTTGGTGATGGCCTCCCCCACCTTGGACGTGCGATTCTCGCGAGCTTCCAGAATCGCCGCGTGAATCGCAGCCCCCTGAGCCACGGCTTCTTCGGGACGAATGTCGCGGCTGGGGTTCCGGCCGCAAATTTCCTTCATCATCCGTTCCACCGAAGGCATGTAGGTCGAGCCCCCCACCAGGACCACTTCCGTGAGCTGCTTGGGTTCGACCTTCGCCTGCTGAAGCACCAGCTCTGTGGTGTCTTGCGTGCGCTGGAGCAGATCGCTGGTCATGCGTTCGAAGTCCGCCCGGGTCAATGCCACGCTGAGCGTCTTGCCCTTGAAGTAGACGTTCAGAGGAATCTGAGTCTGCTTGCTGAGCGCCCGCTTGGCGTCTTCACATTCCACCGTGAAATTGCGGATGGCTTCCTGGTCGGTTCGCGGATCTTCACCAAACTTTCGCAGGAACTGTTCCGACACGTGGTCGACGATGCGGCGGGTCCAGTCGATCCCCCCCAGCATGACGTCGCCGTCGGTCGCCAGAACACGGAACTGGGTGGGGGTATAGCGCACGACGGTGACGTCGAACGTGCCCCCCCCGAGGTCATAAACAAGAATGGTCTTCGGTTCCTGACTGATGTCGCTGCGGCCGAGTTCTCCCTTGGTCCAGGCATACGCCAAGGTGGCGGCCGTGGGTTCATTGATGATGTCGACGACGTTTAACCCGGCGATCCGCCCGGCGTCCTGGGTGGCCTTCCGGCGGACGTCGTTGAAGTAGTAGGGGACGGTGATCACCGCGTTGGCGATGGAACCGATCCGCTTTTCCGCATCCTGTTTCAGCTTCTTCAGAATCAGGGCCGAGATGAATTCCGGCGTTAACTTCTTGTTCTGGTAGACGACGAAGAAGTTCTTGTTCCCCATCTGCCGCTTGACGGCTTCCACAATGTGATCAGGCGTTTCCTGCGATGTCCGCTCAAAGGTCGGACCGACCACAACCTGCCCATCTTCTCCCAGAAGCACGACCGACGGCGTAATGTTCCGGCCGTCGGCGTTCAGAATGGACTCCGGCTGACCGGCGTCGTTCACGCGGGCGATCGCCGAGTAGGTAGTCCCCAGGTCGATGCCAACGGTGTGACCATCGAGAAATTTCATGGGCCTTGGTTTCCGTTTCGCTGATCGAGAAGCGACGACCCGCCCCAGCCTGCACCCCTGCGAGCACCGACGGGACAGAGGAGAAGTTCGAGTAATGACGAGAGTCTTGCATTCTGCGCGGGGGGATAGGGGGAATCAAGGATTGTTCCGCGTGTCGACGAGCACAAATCCACATTGAGTGCCGGATCACCGATGCGGTGGGGCTTTCGGCGCGAAATCTCGCCGTTGGCGCCGTCTGTTCGCTGAACAGCCGGTTCCGACTTGGTTCCTGGCAGGGTCGATCCCCCATGCAGGTCCAATTCGCCCGCCTCTGTCTGCTCGCGGATCGTCTCAACCGGGGGATCGAACGATCTCCAGCGTATGACGGAACACGGAGACGTCTGTGCCATACCTTTGATGCGAATGTTCATCCGCCGATCTCTGCACATCCCGGAGAGACATCGGCAAGGACTGCCGCAGATGCTCCTCGGTAGATGTACTCACACCGCCGCCGGGACTTGGTATCGAATGCATGATCTCTCCCGGTTTGGGGGACTCTTCCGAATTTTCCGTGTGTGCCGAGCGGGCGCCTTGCCGATGTTCTGTGACAACGCAGTTTCGGCGGGCCGGCTAGGTTCGTCGATCATCGGCGGTAGCGATGGAAATGGGGAAGCCATGCGCGGGCGGTGGTTGATTTGGGGACGAATCCTTGCAGCGGCGTCGCTGGCCGCGCCGGGGTGTGCTCATTTCACCCCGACATCGGACAGCACGGTTAACGTCGATAACGGGCATTACAAACATCTGGCCCGGCAGATTGAGTTTCCCGACGAGCCGACCCCGTCGGACGAGATGCTGGTCACCACGGCCAGACCCGCTTCGTTAGCGCTCGACGAACCGCACGAATACCTCGAGCTGTCGCTCGAGGAAACGACGCATCTGGCTCTGGCCAGTTCCAAGGTGATCCGCGACCTCGGCGGGCTCGTTCTGCGATCTCCTGAAAACGTCCGCACCCAGCAGGATCCCGCCCTCGCGGAAACGAATCCGCGGTTCGGCCTCGATGCCGCGCTCAGCGCCTATGATGCCACCTTCACGAGCAATTTCTCGTACGAGAACAACGATCGCGCCCTCAATAACGTGTTTTTCGGGGGCGGCACGCGCCTGCTCGAACAGAACTTTGGCGTCCTGCAGTCGCAGATTGCCAAAACCGCCGCCACCGGCACCCAATACGCCGTCAAGAACTACACGCAATACGACTGGAACAACGCGCCCGGCAACTTCGTTCCCAGCGCCTACACCACTTGGTTCGACGTTGAGGCCCGGCATCCATTGCTGCGCGGCGGCGGCGTCAACTTCAACCGCATCGCTGGTCCGAGCGGGGCGCCGGGTTTGATCAACGGGGTGGTCGTGGCGCGGCTGAATGCGGACATCGCCCTGTCTGACTTTGAGATGTCCGTCCGCAACTTCGTCAGCGACGTCGAGAACGCCTATTGGGATCTCTACTACGCCTACCGAGATCTCGACGCGAAGGTCGCCGCACGCAATGCGTCGCTGGAAACCTGGCAACGGATTCGAGCCCTCTACGATCAGGGTCGTCGCGGCGGCGAAGCCGAGAAGGAAGCGCAGGCTCGGGAACAGTACTTCCGCTTTCAGGAAGAAGCCCAGAACGCTCTGCACGGTCGGCTGATCGACGGCACGCGTTCGAACAACGGCAGCACCGGCGGCACGTTCCGTGGTTCTGGCGGCGTTTACGTCACCGAGCGTCGGCTGCGGCTGTTGATCGGACTGCCGATCACGGATGGTCGTCTGATCCGCCCCTCCGAAGAGCCCCTGAAGGCGCAGATGGTCTTTGACTGGGAAAGCTCGCTGGTCGAAGCGCTGACCCGCCGTGCCGAACTCCGACGCCAGAAATGGCAGATCAAGAAGGCGGAAGCCGAAGTGACGGCCAACAAGAACTTTCTGCTGCCCCAGTTCGACGCCCTCGCGCGTTACCGATGGCGCGGTTTCGGCGACACGCTCATTCCCGACGGCAAACCGGACGGCCGGTTCAACAATGCGCTCGGCGACCTCGCCAGCGGCGACTTCCAGGAGTGGCAAGCCGGATTTGAGTTTTCTGTTCCCATCGGCTACCGCCAGGCGTACTCAGCCGTTCGCAATTCCGAATTGAAACTCGCCCGAGAGCGGGCCTTGCTGATGGAGCAGGAACGCAGCGTCGTCTACGACCTGAGCAACGCGATGGCCGATGTCGACCGTGCATACACGGTCGTGGAAACCAACCTGAATCGTCGCATCGCCGCGCGTCAGCAGTTGCAGTCAACCCAGGCCGCCTTCGATTCCGACAACGCGACGCTCGATCTGCTGCTGGAAGCTCAACGTCGCGTCGCCGACGCCGATGTCGCCTACTACCGGTCGCTGGTGGAATACACCCTCGCCGTGAAGAACGTGCAGCTGGAAAAGGGCACGCTGCTCGACTACAGCGAAGTCTATCTGGAAGAGGGTCCTTGGCCGCACAAAGCCTTCCACGACGCCGCTGACCGCGAATCATTGCGGGGGGCTCCGATCCATCGACGCGATGCCCCCAAGACGATGGCTCCAACCGTCAGCACCGGGGTTTACCCGCAACTGATGGAGCCTGCCGCTTACAGCACGATGCCGTTGCCCCAGGAGTCGACCACGGAACCCGCGCCGTCGGAGGCGACTCCGGTGGAGTTGGCCCCCGAGCCAGCCCCGACCCCCCCGGCACTCGACGAGTAGCCTGCACTTCACCAGCCCGACGACCGTCGGTTTCCTGCAGGCGGGAACCCCCGGTCGGCGGTCAATCGGCTGTCAGTCGATTTTCTCTTGGTCCGCTGGTCTCCTTCCGACGTTGATGGAGGAATCTTCAGCGAGAGTACCAGTCATGCAATGTGCATCGTGCGGGGCATTGGTCTCCGTCTCGACGGGCAAATGTGATCACTGCGGTCGGGAATTCGCCGCAGCGGCGGCCAGACAGCTCGCCCCGCAGCCCGCGAAGTACCACGTGCGTGACGATGGTGCTGAGCTGTCGATCTCGTGGTCGTGGTTCTCTCCACACGTGTTCCTCTTGGTTCCATTCGCCATTGCCTGGAATGCGTTTCTGTTCGGCTGGTATTCCATGGCCTCGGGGATGCCCGAGGACTTCGGCCCCATGCGAATTGTCATGATGTTGTTCCCGCTGGGTCACGTGGCCGTCGGACTGGGGTTGATCTACGGGGTCGTTTGCTCCCTCGCGAATTCCACGACAATCGCCGTCGCCCAGGGAACGCTCAGAGTCTGGCATGGTCCGGTCTATTATCCTGGATCGCAGACCTTCGAAGCCCTCGACATCGAACAGATCTTCCTGGCGGAGGCGACTCCTGCGACGGCCGAATCTCCGCAGCCGGCCCTCAACCTCATGGCGCGTCGGCGCGGCAATCGTCAAGTTTTTCTGGTGAAGCACCTGCAGGATCGCCAGGCGGCGGTGTTCCTGGAACAGACGCTGGAACGTTTTCTCCGCATCGCTGATGAGCGAGTCGCCGGTGAGGTCAGCGTTGCCTGACCTCCCGCTGGATGGGTTGTGCCAGCGGCGCCGGTTGGAACGGCGGAGAATTCCTGTTCTCGCGGTTCCAACGGCCCACGTCGGGCGGTGTGGAACGTATAACCGCTCCCTTCCGCGATTTCGGTTCTCCGGGCACAGCCCGTGCAACTGGAGTCCCAGGCGGGCGATGATCAGGAGTTAGCAACACTACGACGCAATCGCGAGTAGATTCCGGCATATTCGGCCGATGGAACTGACGGGCATGATCCGCAAGACCCGACCCGTTCCCGCCGACGTCGACCTCATCTCGAACGTCGGTGCCGCCTAGCGAGGCCGATATGATGCTCCCGAATGCGTCCGATACGAATCGATTCCGGCTGCCGGTAGTCTGCTCTGCCTTGCTGGTGTTAACCTGCTGCGCAGCAGCGGGTTGCCGACAGACATCCCGCCAGGCGTCATCGCCGACTTTGCTGGAACCCGCCTACGCGGAGCCGACGTCGGCGCCCAATAACGAACTGACGCCCGTCCCGTCTGACGCTGGGGCGCCGCCGCTGCCGCCCGCTGAAGATCTGGTGATTCCCCCACCTCCGGGAACAACGCAAGTTCCTGCTGGTCGGGAAGATCAGATCGGCGGCTTTACTTTGCCGCCGAACTTCCAGGATGAACCACGCCTTCCGATTCCGGCGTCAGAGACTGAAGATCTCTCTGCGCTTCCGATTCTGCCGACGGGATCTGATGAGGAATCCTCAGCGGACGGCTCGGAGGTCGACGTGTTCGCGGACCAGATTTTCGAGAGGACGACAGAGACCGTCGCGGTCCCCATGCGTGATTTTCTGCGGAAACCTGCCGCTCAGCCCGTCGAATTGGACTCCTCACTGTTTCTGTTGGAACTGCAGGCAGACGCCCTGGGCGAGACCCTGCCGATCGAGCAGGACGCTGCGGTCGCCATCGAAGAACTTCCCGTGGAAATCGAGGTTCCGCTCCCTGCGACCACGCCGCGTTCTCTGGTGGTGGTGGACGACATTCCGCAGCCGGATCACGGGACCTCCGCTCAACCATGGCCGAAAACGGGGGTGCCTTTGGATATCGTGATCACTCCGGGGCCGGTCACACCCAAGTGGTCACGCTACGAATCCTACCGTAACTACGCAGCTCCCCCGGCTGCGTTGCCGCGACGGTTGGCCAACAGCAATTCGGATTGGGAACTGCGCCCAATCGAGTAGAATCTTCCGCGTCGTCATCGCGCTCCCATCGCGAGACGACGAACCGTTGACGCCGGAAAGCCGAGCGACGTTGTCGATGCAGCGGCCGGCAGGGCAGTTGCTGGAGTCGATCCCAAAGGAGCTGGGGCGTGCCACGCATGCAGCAGACGACTGGAAATCTTGCAGGGAAGCTCGGACTTCTCGGCTTGATCCTGACCATCACTCTCATCGTCGTGGGGGGAGCCTGGGCGCAGGGAAGCGGGGAACCCCCCGCAAACTCGCCGACCAAGCCCAGTGCGGTTCTCAAGAAGAGCATCCCCCGTGAGCCGCTGGAAGTGCTGTTGGCGCTGGGGCCGTTCCTTTATCCGCTGGGCCTTTGTTCGGTCATCGTCGTCTGGTTCTCGATTGAGCGCATGGTGGTGCTGCGGCGGGGTCGAGTGATTCCGCGGCCGTTCGTGAAGCGATTTTTTGAACATGTCGAGCAAGGGAAAGTTGACGCGAAAGGGGCGATCCGACTGTGCGAAGAGAACGGCAGCCCCATTGCTCTGGTCTTCATCCACGCGTTGAAGAAATGGGGCAAGCCGAGCGTCGAAGTCGAGCAAGCGATCATTGACGGCGGAGAACGACAGCTCCATCAACTCCGCAAGCATCTGCGCGTGCTCAATGGTGCATCCACCATCGCCCCGCTGTTGGGGCTTCTCGGAACCGTGGTCGGGATCATCGAGTCGTTCAACACGATTGCCACGACGCAGGCCATGGGGAAAAGCGAAGCCCTGGCGGCCGGGATCGGCTTGGCACTCCTGGCCACGGCGGTCGGACTGATCATCGCCATCACCGCCCTGACGATGTACATGTACTTCGCCGGGCGTGTCGACGGCTTGGTCAACGAGATGGACCTTTGCGGGCAAGACCTTGTCGAGTTGATCTCGGCCGAGGGCCTCGCTGAGCAAGCCCGCGCCGGACGCACGCCATTGCAGCCGGGCGGCAAGCGGGCGTCCTGATGCGCCGTGCGGAAAAGCCAAGTCTCAGTCGCCGAATCTCAAACAGGCTCCAAGTCGCAGACTCGCCGCCAGACGTGATCGGCGGGACGTTTGAGATTGGTCGGTTCGAATTTCCTTGAGATTTGAGCCTTGGGATTTGGAACTTCTTTCCCGACAATGGGAAGCATGAGCACCACCCAGACATCCACCTACTTGCCGCTGCCGTTTGCGGGCATCGCCACCTTCGGTCGGTCACCTCATGTTTCGACCGCGGCGGGGGCCGACGCGGCGATTCTCGGCGTTCCCTACGACAGTTCGACGTCGAATCGGGCGGGAGCCCGGTTCGGTCCAAGGGCCATTCGCGAACAGTCGCTGCTGCTCTGGGGCTATAACAATGTGCAACAGGTGGCGCCGTTTCAGGAATTGAAGCTGGTCGATCTGGGGGACTGCGCCGTTATCCCGGTGGATGTCGTCGCCACGCATGCGTCAGTTGAAGCGGCGGCGAGAAACGTGCTGACCGAAGGAGCGGCGCTGCTGACCTTGGGGGGAGATCACTCCATCACGCTCCCGCTGCTCCGCGCCCATCACGCCCAGCACGGTCCCGTCGCGGTTATTCATTTCGACGCCCATCCCGACACGTGGGACAGCGAGTACCCCGGTCACAAATACAGCCATGGGACTCCGTTCGTGCGGGCGATCGAAGAAGGATTGATCGACCGCGACGCCTACGTGCAGATCGGCATCCGCGGTCCCACGGGAGGACCGCAGGATTACGTCGACGCGGTCGGTCTCGGCGCACGCATGATCACACTGGAAGAGTTCCGCACCCGCGACATTCCCGGCATTCTCTCGGAACTGAAAGCTCGGGTCGGGGACCGACCCACATACGTGACCCTCGACATCGACTGCGTCGATCCCGCGTTCGCGCCGGGTACGGGAACGCCTGAGGTGGGCGGACTGACCAGTCGCGAGATCCTGCAACTGGTGCGGGGGCTGAAAGCCCTGACGTGTGTCGGATTCGATCTGGTCGAAGTCTCCCCCCCTTACGATCCCTCGGGAATTACCGCCATTCTTGCGGCCAACCTGATCTTTGAGTTCCTGTCCCTGCTGGCGCTGCAGCGCCGGCGTTAGGAGACGGGCGGCTCCCCCCTTCTTGCGGAGACCGCGCGCCGCCGCGAGCTGAGTTTCGGAATCCCGTTCTGCGACGTCGCCCCGCCCATGACAGAACGTCTCAAGGCGGATCTCTTCGCCCCCACGCCTCTGCCCTCGCCGACTTTCCACAAAAGGTGGTAACGGCTGACACTCTGCAACGATTCGGGAAATCCGAAAACTTCGGCAAACCGTATCAATTCGGATGAAAGTTCTGTTCGCGCACCAGCCGCCGGTTTGCTACGCTACGTAAGTATTCGAAATCCCGATAACCAGCGATTTCAGCGACGTTCGACGGCAGTTCGGTTTTCCGGACGGCTGACCGTCTCTCGTTCGCCCCGCCTTCCGCGAAGACGAGCCAACATGAGTTCTGCTGAACTGCTTGCTCCTTCCCGTCCACGTTCCGCAGCTCCCTCCCCACGACGCGAAACTCTGCCGGCGACCGCCAATGGCGAGCCCGCGCTGGACACTTCGAATCTGTCGTATTTGGAGGGGCTCTACAACGAATACTTGAAATCCCCCGATCTCGTGTCGCCGGAATGGCGGGAGTACTTTCGGCATCTTTCCGACGCATCCGCGCAATCGGGAGCCAACAGCGCCGACTACTTCAAACCTCAGAAGGTCGGCACCGCGGGTCTGGTCAGCCCGGTCGAACTCGACGCCTCGATCTGGCAGGAGCGCGTGGGCAAGCTGATCCGCAACTACCGGGCGATGGGACATTACGCCGCTCAGATTGATCCGCTGGGACGCAAGCGTCCCGAAGTCAAAGAGCTGGAACTGGCCTCCTGCGAGTTGTCCGAGGCCGATCTTGACCGCACTTCCTCGACGGTCACCGCCGCCGGACCAAACCTGCGGACGTTGCGCGAGATCCTGCAGTGGCTGAAGAACACCTACTGCCGCTCGATCGGTGCGCAGTTTATGCACATCGACGACATCCGCGTGCGCGAATGGCTGCAGCAACGGATGGAAGGCACAGAAAATCGCATCGCCCTGTCGCGCGACCAGCAGTTGCGAATTCTCAAGCGACTCAGCGATGCGGTCGTGTTCGAAGAGTTCATCCAGAAAAAGTTCATGGGGAAGAAGACCTTCTCGCTGGAAGGCGCCGAGACTTTGATCCCCCTGCTCGACCAGGCGATCTATCACTCCGCGGGGCAGGGTGTTGAAGAAGTCGTGCTGGGGATGGCGCATCGCGGGCGGTTGAATGTGCTCACCAGCATCATGGGCAAGAGTCCGCGTGCGATTTTCCGCGAGTTCGCCGACCTCGATCCTCAATTGCACGTCGGTCGCGGCGACGTCAAGTACCATCTGGGCTACAGCAACGACTGGTATTCCGGCGACGGCAAGAAGGTCCACTTGTCGCTGTGCTTCAATCCCAGCCACCTCGAATTCGTCAACCCGGTGGCGATGGGACGCGTTCGCGCCAAGCAGGATCGCAAGCGCGACGTCGAGCGCGGCAAGGTGATGCTGATCCTGGTGCACGGCGATGCCGCGTTCGCCGGCGAGGGGGTTGTGCAGGAAACCCTGAACATCAACGCTCTGGACGCGACCAAGATTGGCGGCACCGTACACGTGGTGGTTAATAATCAGATCGGTTTCACGACCGACCCCGTGCAGGCGCGCTCCACCGCGTATTGCACCGACGTCGCCAAGATGCTGCAGATCCCGATCTTCCACGTGAACGGCGAAGATCCCGAAGCCGTCGCCCAATGCGTTCAGCTGGCGCTCGACTTCCGTCGCGAGTTCAAGCAGGACGTCGTCATCGACATGCTCTGCTACCGTCTGCGAGGTCACAACGAGCAAGACGAGCCGGAATTCACGCAGCCGATCATGTACCGCGAGATTAAGGCGCGAAAGAACGTCGCCGACAACTACTTCGAACATCTCGCAAAAATGGGGGAAGTCTCGCAGGATGAAGCCGACGAAATGATTTCGCGGCATCGCCAGCAACTGGAGTCGGAGCTGGAGGTCGCCAAGTCGGCGGAGTACGTCCACAAGTGGGACATGCTGCACGGCGTCTGGGCCGGTTATAAGGGGGGCCACGAGGCCGATGTCGCCGATGTCGACACGGGAGTCCCGGTCGAAAAGCTGTCCCAATTGATGGCCAAGCTGACGACGCTGCCCGCCGACTTCAAGCCCCATGCGAAGATCCATAACGGCGATCAGCCCAAGAAGCCGGAAGGCTTGTTTCAGAAGCGGGCCGCCATGGGGCGCGGCGAAGTGCCGCTGGACTGGGGCGCCGCCGAGTTGCTGGCCTACGCCTCGCTGGCGGAGGAAGGCTACCGCGTGCGACTGCATGGACAGGATTGCGAGCGCGGCACATTCAGTCATCGTCACGCCGTGGTTTTCGACTGCGAAACGGGTCGCCCGCACTGCACGTTGAAGCACCTTTCGCCGACGCAGGGGCCGGTGGACATCTTCAACAGCGCTCTGTCCGAAACCGGCGTCCTCGGGTTTGATTACGGATACAGTCTGGACTGCCCTGACGGCATCGTCTGCTGGGAAGCTCAATTCGGCGATTTCGTCAACGCGGCTCAGGTGATCATCGACCAGTTCATCGTGAGCGCGGAAGACAAATGGAATCGCTTGAGCGGATTGGTGATGTTGCTGCCCCACGGTTTTGAAGGGGCGGGACCCGAACACTCCAGCGCTCGCCTGGAACGCTTCCTGACCCTTGCAGCCGAAGACAACATTCAGGTGGCGTATCCAACGACGCCGGCTCAGCAGTTCCATCTGTTGCGCCGACAGGTGCTCCGCAAGTGGCGCAAGCCGCTGGTGGTGATGACGCCGAAGTCGCACCTGCGTCCGCCGACGGGCTACTCCGCCACGTTGGAGGAACTTTCGGTCGGGACATTCCGGCGCGTCCTGCCGAATTCCTTGTCGACGCCGGCGCACGAGATCAAGCGGATTCTCTTGTGCACCGGGAAGATCTATCGGGAATTGGAACTGCGTCGCGAACGCCTTGGCCGCACCGATGTGGCCATTCTGAGATTGGAACAACTCTATCCCCTGCCGGATCGCGAGTTGCGGCCGCTGCTGGAACAATATGCTCCCGGAACTCCGGCGGCGTTCGTCCAGGAGGAGCCGGAGAACATGGGAGCCTGGCGATTCCTGGTCTCGAACTGGGGACGCAACCTGTACGACCGCCACCCGCTGGAGGGGATCTTCCGACCCGCGTCCGCGAGCCCGGCGACGGGTTCGTTCCACAGCCACGAGATCGAACAACAGCGCATCCTGCAGCAGGCCTTTGGCGAACAACCCGATCCCCACTAGCAGTGGCGGCCCCGGAACTTTGAGGCCCGGCTTCTCCTGAGAAGCCGGGCTTTTGAACTTTCCGGGCGGAGATCCGGTTTCCGGCTTCATGAGTATCACTGCAATGGAGTGCCACGATCGCTGGAAAATTGACCGACCCCCGCAGGTTCCACAGTTGTCCCGCGATGCTCTCTGCGAGAGAATTCCGAAACTGGAAGCGACGAACTCCGTAGGAATCGCAGCAAACCGACCAACCTCTGGAGATGCCCACGGCACTGCACAGCGCAATGTCGGCTGCGGCGTCCCCATCTCGAAAGCACCCCGTCTCCATGGCTGTTGAAGTCGTCGTGCCGTCCGTCGGCGAATCGATCTCGGAAGTGATGATCGGCGAGTGGCGCAAGCAAGTCGGCGAACGCGTCGCCCTTGATGAAGCGCTGGTCGAATTTGAGAGTGAGAAGGCCACGCAAGACATTCCCGCACCGGCGGCCGGGGTCCTGACCGCCATTCTGAAGCAGACTGGCGACACCGTGAGCGTCGGCGACGTCATCGCCCACATCGACCCGGTCGCGGAACCGTCGGTCGTGACGCCAGCCACCGCTCCGGCGGCGCCCGCCGCCGCACCCGCAGCAAAACCAGCGGCCGATCCGCGGATCATGCCGGCGGCGGAACGGCTCATGGCGGAGTCCGGCGTTGCGAAGTCGCAGGTTCAGGCCAGCGGTCCCGGCGGGCGAGTGCTAAAGGAAGACGTCCAAAAGGCGATCGCGAAGCCCCCGGCGGCGGAAATCACAGCGGTGAGCGCGCCCCCGGCGGCACGCGTCTTAGGGGAACGGAGCGTCACGCGCAAGGCGATGACTCCCATTCGACGGACGATTGCTCAGCGGCTCGTCGAGGCGCAACACAACGCCGCCCTGCTGACCACCTTCAACGAATGCGATATGTCGGGCGTGATGGCCCTTCGCAAGCAGCACCAGGATTCGTTCACCGAGAAGCACGGCATCAAACTGGGGTTCATGTCGTTCTTCGTGAAGGCGGCGGTCGACGCGCTGCAGGCCTTCCCGCAGATGAATGCGCAGATCCAGGGAAATGACCTCGTTTACTACAACTATTGCGACATCGGGATCGCGATCGGCGGGGGCAAAGGACTCGTCGTCCCCGTGCTGCGCAACGCCGAAATGATGACGTTCGCGACGATCGAGCAATCGATCGGCGACTTCGGCAAGCGGGCTCAAAACGGGCAGCTCAGTCCGGAAGAATTGAAGGGGGGGACGTTCACCATCAGCAACGGCGGCGTCTACGGATCGTTGCTGTCGACCCCCATCGTCAATCCGCCCCAGAGCGGAGTTCTGGGAATGCATTCCATTCAGGATCGCCCGGTCGCCCGCGAAGGCCAGGTCGTCATCCGCCCGATGATGTACCTCGCGTTGACCTACGATCACCGCGTTGTCGATGGTCGCGAAGCGGTCACCTTCCTCAAACGCATCAAGGACTGCATCGAGAACCCGGTGCGGTTGCTGCTGGAAGTGTGATCGGCGGGGGAGAGCCAAGTCCCCAGGGAAAATCGCCCGGGTCTCAGGCAGTCTTGAGGCATGCTCCCTGCTGTTGGCATATGGCTCGCGGCCCTCCTTGCATCTCAGTCTCGCCCCAACGCTTCAGGACCTAGATTCCATGCCTCAACATGATGTCGTCGTGATCGGTGGCGGACCGGGCGGTTACGTCGCCGCAATCCGGGCCGCGCAGAACGGTTTCAATGTCGCATGCGTCGAATTGGAGTCCGCGCTGGGGGGCACCTGCCTGCGGGTGGGCTGCATTCCCAGCAAGGCAATGCTCGAATCGAGCGAGCTGTTTCGCCTCGCCAAGGAGCAGTTCGCCGCTCACGGCATTACGACGGGCGGCGTGGAGCTCGATCTCTCGAAAATGCTGGGGCGCAAGGACCAGATCGTCTCCGGTCTGACGAAGGGGATCGACGGACTCTTCCGCAAGCACAAGATCACGCGGTATCTCGGCCGAGGTCGACTCGTCGCGCCGGGCCGTGTGGTCGTCGATGGCAAGGATTCCGGCGAACTCGAAGCCAAGCACATCATCATCGCCACGGGCAGCGTCTCAGCTCCGCTGCGCGGCGTCGAACTCCACAGCGATCTGATCGGCACCAGCACCGAGGCCTTGTCATATCCCTCGGTTCCAGGCCATCTCGTCGTGATCGGCGCTGGAGTCATTGGTCTGGAACTTGGCTGCGTCTGGGCACGTCTGGGTTCCAAGGTGACCGTGCTCGAATATCTGCCGCGGATTCTTCCGGGGATGGATTCCGAGATCGTCGCTGAAGCTCAGAAGATCTTTCAGAAACAGGGCCTGGAATTCCGTTTGGGGAGCCGCGTCACAAGCGCCAAAGTCGTGGATGGCAAGTGCGTGGTGGAGTGCGATGGGTCTGAACCCATCACCTGCGACCGAGTGCTTCTCGCCGTCGGCCGAATTCCAAATACGGAGGGCCTCGGTCTGGATGAAGTCGGCGTCAGGAAAGACGACCGCGGTCGTGTGGCGGTGGACGAACACTTCCGCACGAATGTCCCCGGCGTCTTTGCCATCGGCGACGTGATTGCCGGCCCCATGCTGGCTCACAAGGCGGAAGAAGAGGGGGTCGCCTGCGCCGACGTCATCGCCGGCAGGTACGGCCACGTGAACTACGACGCTATTCCCGGAGTGGTCTACACGGAGCCGGAAATCGCCAGCGTCGGCAAGACGGAAGACCAACTCAAGCAGGCGGAAATTCCCTACCGCAAAGGGACATTCCCGTTCATGGCGAACGGCCGCGCGAAAGCCCTGGCCCATACGGAAGGTCGCGTGAAGATTCTGGCGCACGCGGAAACCGACCGCGTGCTGGGGGTGCACATCATCGGCCCCCGCGCCGGCGACCTGATCGCCGAGGCTGCGGTGGCGATCGAATTCGGTGCATCCGCGGAAGACATCGCCCGCACCTCGCATGCACATCCCACGCTCGCCGAGTGCATCAAGGAGGCGGCGTTGGCGGTGGACGGCCGGGCGA
>JANRLN010000538.1:0-9551 GCA_033762515.1 Planctomycetaceae bacterium | reverse complement strand
GCGACGAAGCGTTCGTAGAGTTCCACCGCCGCTTCGGGCCGGGCGGCGGCGATGAAACTGGGACGTCTCCCCTTGCGACAGTCCCCCAGGAGCGTGAACTGACTGACAACCAGCATCCCGCCCGCAGTCTCCGCCAGCGAGAGGTTCATCTTCCCGTCCGCGTCTGGGAAGATCCGCAGGCCGACCAGTTTGTCGGCGAGGTAGATCGCATCTTCGGCTGTGTCTCCGTCTGCGACGCCGAGAAGCACCATCAGCCCCGGACCGATCTCGCCGGTGACTTCCCCGGCGACGGTGACCTTGGCTCGGGAGACTCGTTGAACGACGGCACGCATGAGTCAGGCGGGTCTCGGGGATTCGGGAATCGCAGACGACTGCAGCGCCGTCTCCAGCAGCGTCTGAGGGATGCTCAGGGGCTGGCGGCAGATCAGTTGGCGGATCAGTTGCGCGGTGATGGGCGACAACTGCAACCCCGAGCGGAAGTGACCGGAAGCGACGATCAGATTGTCGACCCCTGGCGCGCGGCCGATGACCGGCAGCCCCCCGGGACGCCAAGGACGCAGGCCCGCCCAGGAGCGTTCGAACCGCGCCGCCCGAAGTCCAGGGATCACCTGCTGCGCGAACGACAGCAACCCGGAGACGCCCTCGGCGGTGTTCGATTTATCGAAGCCCACCCGTTCCTCGGTCGCGCCGATCAAGACCCTTCCATCAGCCCGCGGGACAATATAGCGGAGACCACTTTGAACAATGCACGCGACGGGGGCCGGCTGCTGCTCGAGCAAGACCATCTGCCCCTTCACCGGCTCGGCTCGCAGATCCAATCCGATGCGTTTGAGGAGTCCTTGAGACCATGCTCCGGCCGCGAGTACAAATTCGTCCGCCGTGATCGATTCCGTCGGCGTTTCTATGGAACGGACGCGACCATAGTCGATGCGCAATTCCTGCACCGGCCGACCGGGAGACAGCTGCACGCCGCGGTGCAGGCACGCGGCCATCAACGCTTTGAGCAACCGCGGATTGCGCACCTGCGCGGCATCGGCCAGCCAGTAGGCGACCAGATTCCCGGAATCGACGGCAGGGTATCGGGCCCGCATGTCGGCTGCGCTCAGGGGTTCGACGGGGACTCCTTCTCGACGCCACGTTTCGATTTCCGCGAACAGCGTCGCGGCAGCATCGGTCGACCGGAACTCGAAGCAGCCGCAACGGCGATACCCGGTATCGATGCCGCTCGCTTCCGTAATGCCGGCTGCCCACTGCGACCAGAGCCGGAAGCTGTGTGCCCGCAGTTGAGACTCCAGTGTGACGGGGCCGTCGAGTCCTCCGGGGGGCAGCATTCCCGCGCCGGCCCAAGACGCTTCCTGCCCCAGCGGTCCTTGATCCATAACGCGGACCGCGCATCCCTGGCCAGCCAGTTCGTACGCGGTCGAGAGTCCGATGACTCCACCGCCGATAATCACGACTTCGGGCATGCGTTGCCAATCGAAAAAAGCCCGGGGATCGCGATCCCCGGGCTTCTGAAGAGAATGCGTCGTCGCTAGCGCTTGCGAGAGCCGAGGGCCGTCAGGAAGGCGGTTCCCAGTTGCCGGGTGTCGGCGCCGTAGGCGCTGCGGATCGCAGCGTCTGGGGAATCACCCGCCTGGAAGCGGCGGACCAGTTGACCGAACTTTGGAGCCCCCCCCTGTTTCAAGAGGAACTCGACCAGCGAGTACCCAATCGGACCGACGTCTGCGGGAGAGAACTGGCCGTTGGCGAAGACTTCCGCGGGATTCTGCAGGTTCGACTTCTGCAGGGCCGTGGTCGCCTGACCGTGCAATGAAGTGATGTAAGGGTTGCCCGCGCCCGACTTCCCTGCGGCGAGAGCCAGGCCGGCGCCGCGCGTGAGCCAATCGGGGAGATTACCCCCGTCGCGCTTCAGATAGGCGCCGGTGACGTGCTCAACCACGTTCAGTTGCAGGCTGGGCGAAGTCGTGGAAGCATCGTCGCCGACATCCTGGACCGCGGCAAAGGCTTGATCTTGCGCCGCAGTCACATCGCTGTGACCGACGACTTCCCGCGGCACCTGGCGACGATGGATCGTGTTGTTGAACTCTTCGTAGCCGAAGCGTTCCTTGAAGACGAACAGGGCCAGTTTGCCTTTGAAGAGCGGATGCTCCTTGGCGTTGAACATGCTGCGGAGCACCGAGGCCTGTTCTTGAGCCCACGTCCCGACTTCTTCGAGACGCCGCGGCGCAACGTCACCCAGCACGATGAATTCTTCGGTCTCATGGACGAGCGCCTCGCTGCCTTGCGGGAAGGTGCGTTTCCAGAGTTCCTGCGATTCCGCCAGACGCTTCTCGTGCCACCCTTCCGGCGTCAACTTGGCCAAGGCTTCCGCCCGGAGCTGCTCGGGTGAGGGGATCATTTCCGCCAGGGGACGCTTGGGATCGTTGCCGTCGAACTTCGCCCCTTCCGTAATCCAAGTCCGCAAGTTGGCGTGCCATTTCCGCGTGATGGCCGCCATGTTGCCCTGCGGCATCACCGGAGTGTCGTCGGCATTAACCAGCCGCCAGAGGCGGCTTTCTTCCGGCTTGCCGGGGACGATCACCTTCCCCGATTCTCCGCCCGCCATCAGCCGCTCGAAGGTCGCCAGCGAGAAACCGCCGCGTGGATTGTTTCCGGCATTGTGGCAGCCGCCGCAGGTATTTACGAACGTGGGGGCGATGTCCTTGACGAAGGACACCGTCTCGCTCCCGGTCGGCTTGGCGATTTCAATTTTCTCAGTGGCCAACATCGGATTGGCCTTCAGCAGCGACAACGCGACGTTCTTTTCCGTGCCGTCGAATTTGGCGCCGGCGGCGATCCAGGCCGCGATCTTGCGGAGTTCTTCCTGGGTCAGCGACTCGCCGTTGCGCGGCATGCGCTGCATCGGATTCGCGGCCGCCACGCGGCCCATCAGCAGACTGGCATTGGGATTCCCGGCGACGACCAGCGGACCGCTGCGGCCGCCTCGTTCCATCGCCGCGAAGGTTTCCAAGGTCAGTCCCCCCGATGCACGGTCTGCGCTGTGGCAATTGCCGCATTTCTCGGAGAGGATCGGAGCCACGTCCTTCACGAAACTGGTCCCGGCGACGGCAGGGGCTCCCCCCTTCCCTCCCGAGGCCCTCGCCAGCGCCGCCTTTTGCACATCGAGCGACTTTCGCAGCCCCGCGACCTGCTTGTCCCCTTCCGGGTACTCCGCTTCGCTGAGCGCCTTTGTGAGCGCGGCCTCGACCTCATCGATCGCCGCCTGGGCCTCTTCCATCTTCTTCCGCGAGATCAACGAGGGAATCTTGCGGATGTCCGACGAGAGCCCGTTCAGATCCTTTCTCTGAGCCGGAGTCGGGGGGGCGCCATCGACGGTCAGTCCCCAGGCAACCCCGAAAACTGCCAGACTTCCGAGGAGTAGCAATTGCCGCATGGCCGCACGATCCTCCAGAGGTATCCCAATCTCTCACGGACGCCCTGTATTCGCGGCCTCGCGAACCGCCGGAAAGAGACAGGACTTGCCCACTCAACCTTAATCCACCGCAATCCACTGCCGGGAAGTCACTGCCGAGGCAGAGACCTGCCCCGGCGCTGTCATTCCCCGCTCTTCAGGGTAGCCGATGCCGGTGTTCGTGTCGACCGGCGTTATCGGCAGCCGTTCACTGACCAGACCAGCTGACAATTCTGCCACAGCCTGCGTATTCTAGACGATCGGCGAGCGGGAAAGATGCGTCGTAATCCCCTGTCCCTTGTTGATTTTTCGTGAGAATCCGCGCGATGTCACTTACCGTGCTGGAGCTCGAAACCCGATTGCTCGGAGTCCTGGCTGGCTATGGTCGCGTCGCGGTGGCCCTGTCTGCCGGGGTCGACAGCACGGTCGTCGCCGCGGCCGCCTTTCGTGCCCTGGGGGATCGGGCGATTGCCGTCACCGCGGTCAGTCCCAGCTTGCCGAGCGGAGAGCGCGAAGCGGCGGAAGCTCTCGCCCGGCAGATCGGCATCCGCCACCACTTCGTCGCCACCCAGGAGATGCTGCAGCCTGATTACGTTCGTAACCCCATTAACCGCTGTTACTTCTGCAAAACCGAGTTGTATCGAACCCTGCTGGACGCGGCCCCGAACTGGGGAATCGACGTGTTGGTGAACGGGGCGAATTTGGATGACCAGGGAGACTACCGTCCCGGCATGGAGGCCGCCCGGAAGTTCGCAGTGCGCAGCCCCTTAATCGAAGCCGAGTTTCACAAATCCGACGTGCGATTGCTGGCTCAGTATTGGGGTTTACCCAACTGGGACAAACCGGCCGGCCCCTGCCTTTCGAGCCGAATTGCTTATGGGATCGAGGTCACACCGGAACGCCTCTCTCGGATCGATGCGGCCGAGCAATGGCTGCGTCGAGAACTGCAGGAGCCGGAACTGCGCGTTCGCCATGAGGCCAACGAACTCGCCAGAGTCGAACTCCCCCCCCCTGCCCTGTTGCGGGCGGCGACCTCTCCTCTCAGAGACAAGATCGCCGCCGAGCTCCGCCGGCTGGGATTCCGTTACGTGACGCTCGACCTGGAAGGATTTCGTTCAGGAAGCATGAATTCAGTGGTCCCATTGACGCTGCTGCAGGCGCAGAGACCTGATTGAGTCTCACGGGGAAGTGACGGCCGATACCCCCGAGTGCGAATGCTTCCCGCGGAATCGCTCTGGAGTTCACTGCGGGGCAAACGTCGCGTTCAGGCAATCGACCTCTTCGTGGTCATGATTTTCGGCGGCCTGCAAGGCCGGAGCCCGCAGTCGCCACCACTGAGTCGCGCGGTCCGCGGTCCATTTCTTGGCGGCGGAGCAGCGTTCCAGCGCCTGCCGCAGTTCTCGAACGTTGGCAAAGCGACGGCTCGGATGTTTTTCCAGACAGCGGAGAATGATCTGTTCCAGATCCTTGGGAATGCAGGGGTCCCACCGCGACGGAGGAGTCACCGGATCACGTGCGTGCGAGATCATCAGCCGCAACGGTGATTTCCCCTCGAACGGGGGATGTCCCGTCAACAGAAAGTAGCCTGTCGCTCCCAGCGAATAGAGGTCGCTGCGGGGATCGGGCGGCAGATCCCCGCTCGCTTGTTCGGGGGACATATACAACGGCGAACCTGCAAAAGGCCCCACCTTTTTGGGGTCGGCGGTCACCAGTTGTTCCGGCCGCACGTCGTCGACGACGAGTCCGAAATCGAGCAGTTTGGTGACGTCGTAGGCCCCGCCCCGCTGGGCGGCAAAGATGTTGGCAGGCTTCAAGTCGCGATGAATCAGGCCGGCCCCATGCGCCTCCGCCAGGGCGTCGCAGGTCTGCTGCAGAAAATGGACGACCCTCTCCGGACACATCGCCCCGAATCGACGAACGAGTTCCGACAGGTTTAATCCCGGCAGGTACTCCATGACGTAGTAGAACGTGCCGTCGTCCGTGTGACCGTAGTCGTAGATCTCGACGGTGTTCCAATGGGACAGTCGGGCGGTGGCCCGCACTTCCCTCTCGAACCGCGCCAACGATTCCGGATCCTCCACCTGATTGGCGCGGATGAGCTTAATCGCACAGGGACGTTTCAGGAGCCGGTGCTCCGCCAGATAGATCTCGCCCATCCCCCCGTGACCAATGCGTCGCTTGAGTCGATACTGACCAAATCGCAGCGCCTTGCGATACTCCTGCCGCAGACTGGAAATGGTCCACGTTCCGAAGACTGCGACGCTCCACGACCCCAACATCCCGACCAGGAGTTCGCCGAAGCGCTGGGGGGAGATGTGTTCGTAAGCGTAATAGTCCCAGGATCGGATGAAGACGATCGTGGCGACCGGCGCCAATGCCGGCGGAATCAGCATCAGGGCGGTTCGGCGCCAGCCGTTCGGCATCAACATCCCGTACGACAGAATCACGATCGCAAACGCGAACGGCCCTGCCCCAACGGCCCACATCAGGTCGGCGACGCTGCGATGGGACGCGGCCTGGGACATCCAGCCCAAGTGCGTACTGACCAACTGCACGCCCGCGACTCCGAACACCGCCAGCTCCAGCAGTCGCAGTTGACTGGCATCCAGTCCTCGTCGACCGGTGAGGAGCACGGCAGAACCAATGGTCACAACCAGGGTTGACGCCTCGAGGCTGCGGGGAGTCAATCCATAGAACGCAAATTGATAGACGAACAGCAGACTCAAGCCGCCCAGCAGCACCCAGGCGGCCGCGGTCAGCCGGGAGCGCAACAGCGCGTTCGGGTCGCGCATCTGGTCAGGATGTTCCGCATCCACCATTTGCACCGCGGGATGCGAGCTGCGCGAATGCGTTGCGGAATCTGCGACCGGGGTGAGGGATTCGAAGACCGGCTCGGGAACCGACGCCGCAACAGATCCCTCTCCACCGAGAACATCGGCATCAGAGACAATCCAGGTGGGTTCCAGCCAGGCCGGATCCAGATCGGTGCTGTGGCTGATAAGGGAAGGCACGGGAAATCCCTGTTGCTGACAGGACTTGCGCCGTCCATGCCCATGGTCCGGTCGGCGTCTCCCGCTCGCATTCTCCGCCGTCCACCGGCGCAGGCCCACAAACGAGATTGTCAGCAGCTACCCTAGGTTCTAGCTCGGGATTTGCAGAACCGTCCCCGAGGATCGGGCTTCATGAGGAGATTCCCCCGGTGCGCGGCGACGAGACACATATCGGCCGGAATCGTCGGCACAACGCGCATTCCAGGCGTCGCGAACACCTCATGCACTCCGGCACGGCGCGGAAATCCACCGATGCGGCGACTTCCGCGCCGGCGCTGCTCCCAGTCCGCCGGCGGACTCGCGGCCCCGCGGCCTTTCAATGCCGGACGATTCCCGGCACCGGAAAGCTGGTGCAGAATTCGCGGATTTCGTCACGCGTGCGGGTAATGACGGCTTCGTCATCGGCGTGCTTGAGCACGGTCAGAATCCAGCCACCCACGCGGCGCATCTCCGCCTCTTTCATCCCGCGGGTGGTCAGGGCCGCGGTCCCCAGTCGGACGCCGCTGGGGTCGAGCGGCTTGCGCTGGTCATACGGGATCATGTTCTTGTTGGCAGTGATCCCGGCGCGGTCGAGAGCCTGTTCGCCGATCTTCCCGGTCAGGCCGATGGTCGTGACGTCGCACAGCATCAAGTGCGTATCGGTGCCGCCACTGGCCAGTTTGATCCCGCCGGCCATGAGCGTCTCTGCCAAGGTCCTGGCGTTGGTGACGATCTGCTGAGCGTAGACCTTGAACTCCGGCTGCATCGCTTCCAGGAAACAGACGGCTTTTCCGGCGATGACGTGTTCCAGCGGCCCCCCCTGCAACCCCGGAAAGACCGTCTTGTCGACGGCCTTCGCATGCGTTTCTTTGCAGAGCACGAATCCTGAACGCGGCCCGCGCAGCGTTTTGTGCGATGTCGACGTCACGAAGTCGGCCACCGGTACGGGGTTGTTGTAAATCCCCGCCGCGACCAATCCCGCGTAGTGGGCCATGTCGACCATCAGGAGCGCACCGACGTCGCGCGCGATCTCGGCGAACTTGGCGTGGTCGATCTCGCGCGGATAAGCGCTCGCCCCGGCGACGATCATCTTCGGACGATGTTCTTTCGCGAGTCGCGCCACCTGATCAAAGTCGATGCGGTGATCCGATTCTCGCACGCCGTAATGGACCGGCTTGTAGAGTTGCCCTGAGAAATTCAGGTTCATGCCGTGCGTCAAATGCCCCCCGTGGGCGAGATCCATCGCCAGGAACGTGTCACCCGGCTGCAGCACCGACATGTAGACGGCCATGTTGGCCTGCGAGCCGGCGTGCGGCTGCACATTCGCATGCTCCGCGCCAAACAATTGACGGGCGCGGTCGCGCGCCAGCGATTCGACGGTGTCGACATGTTCGCAGCCGCCGTAATACCGCCGGCCGGGGTAACCTTCCGCGTACTTGTTCGTCAGGATCGAGCCGACGGCCTCCAGGACGGCGGCGCTGGTGTAGTTTTCCGAGGCGATCAGTTCCAGACCGTCGCACTGGCGCCGTTGTTCGTGAGCGATGGCTTCCCAGATCGTGCTGTCGGTTTCCCGCAAGGCGGACATCCACAATTCCTTTGGTTGCTACAGGCGCTGCCCATCATTGACCGGAATCACATCGGCGAGTGACGCATCCCCAGAACTCTCCGAGACGTCGCGGGGCGCGTGACTCCTGTCCAGCCTCGGACGATGACCCAACTTCGCTTATAATCGCGTCTCAGCAGATTTGCCACCAATCCTGCGGGCGATGCGCCTCAGATCAATCTCTGCCGCTGTGTGAACTCTCTCGCGTGGATTCTATGACGAGCGTCCCGACCGCCCCCTCCCCCGCCCCTTCGTCCACCCTGTTGTCGGGCGAGCGCGTGGCCTTCACCGGGACGCTGGCGTCCATGACCCACCGCCAGGCGGCGGAACTCGTTGAACACCACGGGGGCGCCCCCGTGCACCACATTTCCCAGCAGACGACGCTCCTGGTCATCGGCGAAGAGGGCTGGCCGCTGGAACCGGACGGCCGACCCTCCCTGAAACTGCTGCAGGCCCAATCGCTGCAGGAACGGGGTTCGTCGCTGCGGATTCTCAGTGAATCGGAGTGGCTGTCGGCCCTGGGTTTGGAATCCCGTTCCAAGGTCCAACAGCTCTACACCCCGGCGATGCTCAGCCAGTTGCTCCAGGTCTCCGTGCACGAGATTCGTCGCTGGGAACGCCTGAGTCTGATCCACCCTGTGCGGCGGGTGATGCGGCTGCCCTACTTTGACTTCGCCGAAGTCTCCGCCGCGCGCCGGCTGGCGGAACTGGTGGCGTCCGGAGTCTCGGTCGAGCACGTTGCGGAATCGTTCGAGCGGCTGCAGACGGTGATGCCCGAGTTGAAGCAGCCCCTGGCGCAGTTGCAGATTCTTGCGCAAGGTCGCGACGTCCTCTACCGCGATGAAACCGGGTGGCTGGAACCCAAATCGGGACAGCGTCGACTCCCCTTCGAGGATTCAGAAGCCCCCCGGACCTCGGCGATGAATCCGCCGAGCGATGATGGTCCGACGACCATCCCCCTGCACTGCCCGCCGCAGACGCCGCCCGCAACCTGGACTGCAGACGACTGGTTTCAGCAAGGGTGCCGACTCGCCGAGGAGGGGCACGTGTCCGAAGCGGTCGAGGCCTATCGCTCCGCGCTGGTCGAACATCCGACGGCTGCCGACTATCACTTTCATTTGGCCGACGCCCTGTATCGGTTGGGTCGACCGCAGGCCGCCATTGAGCGGTACTACGCCGCCGTCGAGCAAGACCACGACTTCATCGAAGCCTGGACCCAGCTGGGCTGCGTGCTGGTCGAAACCCACGAACTTGACGCCGCCAAGGAAGCCTTTCAGATCGCGCTCGACCGGCACCCGGAATTCCCGGACGCCCATTTCCACCTGGCGCAAGTGCTGGAGCGATTAGGAGATCGCGTCGGAGCGCAACCTCACTGGCAGGCCTATCTCACCTACGACAGCCACGGCCCCTGGGCCGACATTGCGCGACAGCATGTCGGCGATCCGTCGTAGGATGGGCACTCCTGCCC
>JANRLN010000537.1:0-17397 GCA_033762515.1 Planctomycetaceae bacterium | reverse complement strand
AGCACGATGTTCGTCGCCAGTTTGACGGCGTCTTCGGGAAGGTAGCCTTCGCAGCTCATCGTGGCCTGACGCTCCAGGGCGCAACTGATGTCGTATTTGCTGTAGATCACGACGAGCCGTCCGTCGATTTCGATCCCCTCCAGCAGCGGTTCCACGTCGCGAACGGCCGCCGCGATGGGGGCGTTGGGCCCGGTGTTGTCGAGTGAACGCCGCCGCACCCGGCGCACGTCGTGCCCGACGGCTTCGCTGAAGATCTCGTGTGTGACGGGGATCGGCGTCAGCGGATGGTCCGGGAAGATTTGGGTCATGACTTCCCGAAAGCTGCGATCGAACGGGACGGAGCCGCAGCAGGAGTCGGCGAAAAGGACGCCTCCCCGCGTGAGATGTTCCTGCAATTGCTTGCGTTCCTCGACCGACATCGAAAAGCGCGTTCGTCCGTGCAGATACAGCAGCGGGTACTGGAACAGGTTCGGGTCGTCCGCCGTCAAGTCGCGCGGTTTGGGAGACGCCGCCAACCCGACCGTTTCATTGAGGGCCATCAGCAGGTTTCGCAGGGCACGGGGAGCGGCGTTCCATTGCCCGGTGTGCTTCAACTGCGCCACCTGCAGCAGGCCGCGTTCGATGTCATCCAGGGCGACCTGATCATTCCGTTTCTTGGGTGCGTCCAGCGACTTCGGCGGCTCGCGCCCCGTGGCATAGGCCGCGACGTTCACGCCGATCTGCATGGCCCGAATAATCTTCGCCTTCAATTGCGGATTCCGTTTCGGCGGGTCGTGGCGGCGCCAATATCCCCAGAGGCAGCCTAAGTCTTCCGGGGCGTAGATCACCGCCGTCCGGCAACCGATGTCGACGCCGAACAACGGCACTCCGTCGGGATTCAGGAGATGCTCGCTGCGGTAAACCGGATGATCGGCGGACAACGGTTTCAGTTCTCCTTCGCCGGGGGGAAGCAACTCGGTGAGGAGCTCGCGAAAGCTGGTTTCGAAAGCCGCGCTCTGACACGATGGGCAGGCGAAGAGGAATCCTCCCTGGAGCAGGTACTCGCGAAGCAGTTCGCGTTCGTCGGGAGGAATCTGAATGGCTTCGGCGCCGCTGAGGTACAAGATGGGGGCCTGGAGGAGGGCGTCGACGCCGGTCGTCTTCAGAGCCTTGGCGAGATCCACCTCCTGAGTGGTCAACAGGGCGGGCCAGCGCGGCAGACCACCGATGTGCTCGGCGAGGTTGCGGACATCGCGGGGATGGCGATTCCAGTCGGCGCCGACGAACTCCTGCGGGCGGGCTCGATCCCGCTCGCCGTATTTCAGCTTTCCGATCAAAACCGGTGCCAGCCCCTTCGAGAGGAACAACAGCGGCAGCGCGGTCCCGACCACGGGATGACTCTCATGACTGCCGGTGCCGATCCAGGTCGAGGTCCGCTGGCTCTGATTGGCCACGAGAAAGCCGGCCCCTTCCCGATACCAGTCGTGGTCGCCGAAAAATCGCCGCCCCGACAGGCGACCCGCCCGCTCGATGCCGTAAATGTAGTAGAGATGCCACAGCCCGGCGCCCGGGTTCTGGCCCACCGCGAAGTGATTGGCGAGCCAGTTCAGGCCGCGTTCCAGGGCGGCATTCGGTTCATCCGGCTGGCAACAGGGGGGCGTGCCGTCGGGAGCGACCCCCTGATCGGTTCGCAGATGCAGCTCGATGATCGTGAGGCTGGCGACGCCGGCGACGGTCATGCTGCCGGTGCTTCCCGGTGCGCCGGGGTTGTAGGCGAATCCGCCATCGGGCGTCTGCAAGGATTCCCAATAGACGCGCGAACGCTCCCAGACCTTTCGATCGACCGAGACTCCGGCTTCCGCCGCTTCATGCAGGGCGAGAATCGCGAACTGCGAGTTGCTGCCGTCCGCGCCGAAGGGATTCATGCCGTAATGCCAGCCGCCGCTGGAATGCTGCGCCTGCTCCAGCCAGGCGGCGAGTCGGGCGATCCTGGGGGCGTCCGACGTGGTCGGATCTTTCGCCGCCGCCAGAGCCATCAGCGCGAGCGAGACCTCATAGGTCTTTTCCGGATCACTTTTGCGGAGCTTGCCCAGCGCCTTGCGGACGACGGGGTCTTTGAAGGTCGCTCCCGTGTTCAACAGGGAGAGGAGCGTGATCGATGTCACCCCGATCGGATAATCCCCATCGCCCCCATCGCTATTCGAGGACCAGGAACCGTCGGGCCGCTGCTGGGACTTCAGATACTCGCTGCCGCCATTGATCGCCCGCAAGACCACGTCCGCGGTCAATTCCGCTGCCGGAGCGGCCGAGGTGATCAACCCGAAAACGGTCGCGGCGATGACGCAGGACCGCAGATTCCGACACGGTTCCAGCCTCATGAAACATCCTCGTCGATGTCGACAGCCGACGGTGTCGCGATGCTTCGTGTCGGCAACTCTGCTCATCGTAGACGGAGACGCCGTCCGATAGCGAGACTGAAGCGCTTTCGACAGGCCGAATTGCGCGGTCGCTCCAAAGCCAAGAGGCTCGGCGCCATCGGACGGCCGACGGGTCGCCTGACTTTCGCAAGGTAGGCGGCGCGGCTGCGTTGCAAGGGTAGGGTGAGGCTCCCGCCGAACCACGGGGGCTTCGAGCGACTCCCGCTTTCACTCCCAAAACGGCTCTACGGGAGCCTCGCCCTCGCGAGCGTGCGGCGACTCCGGGTGTCTTGCTCTCCCGGAGTCGCCGCGATCCCCGCATGGGAAAACATGGTCATCAAACGATGATCGACGACTTTGCCTGCGCCAGCTCCTGCATGAACTTCAGCATCCGCTGGGACGTTGCCTGCGGATCGTTGTTGATGCCGTCGAGCAATTGAGCGGTCGCAAACAGTTGCCGCCCGCAGTCGCGAATGAATTCATCGTTGGCCGGATTGTTCGTCAGTTCCGCCAGCCGGGAAATCAGGGCGGCATGCGGATTCACTTCCAGCACGGGTTTGGCGGGCTGATACTCCTTCTGGTTCTGACGGAGCACCTGCTGCAGCAAGCGACTGTAGCCCCCCTGCGGGTTGACGACGGCGCAGGGCGAGTCTCCCAATGCGGACGATTCCTTGACATCCTGTACTTCGCTGTCGACCGCGCCGCGGAAAAGTTCCAGGACGCGGGTGAAGCCCTTGGGGGCGGTCTTCACCTCTTCATCCGTCGGATCGGTCGACTCCGGGAACTTGACGTCGGACGAATCGATCGAAACCAGTTTCTTCTCTTTGTAGGTCCCCAATTGGACCAGGGCGTACTCGTTGACAGGGTCGTCCAGCAGCAGCACTTCCAGGTTGCGCTTGCGGTAGGCGCCCAGCCGCGGATGGGCCGCCAGCGTGTCGAGCTTCAATCCCGTGAGATAGTAGATCTGTTCCTGACCTTCCGCTGCCCGCTTGATGTAGTCATCGAGCGAGATCACCGCATCCCGATCCTCTCCGTGGGTCGAGTGGAATCGGAGCAGCGAACCGATCTTCTCCCGGTTGTCCCAGTCGGAGGCGACCCCGGTTCGCAGGATGCTGCCGAATTCGTCGTAAAACTTGCGATACTTCGCGGCGTCTTCCTCGGCGAGGCTGCTGAGGTGGTCGAGCACCTTTTTCGTGAGCACCCGCTTCAATTTGGGGATCAGCTGGTGATCCTGCAGCGTCTCGCGCGAGACGTTCAAGGGCAGGTCGGCGGAGTCCACCAGGCCGTACATGAAATGCAGATATTCAGGCAGCAGATCCTGATTGTCGGATTGCACGAGAATGCGCTTCGCGCACAGATGGAGTCCATGCTCCATCCGGCCGAAGCCCAGAAGTTCGAAATTGGTTTCCGGGCAGTACAGAATCGCCTGAAACTGCAGCGGGGAATCGGCGGAAAGGTGCAGATGCCACAGCGGCTTTTCCGTGCTGCGGTGCGACAGCCACTGATAGAAGCCTTCGTACTTCTCCGCGCTCACCTGGCTCTTGGGTTCCACCCAGATCGGCGCCTGGTCATTGACCTGTTCGCCGTCGATCTTCACGGGCTGCGGCACGAACGTGGAATATCGGCGGACGATCTCCTTAAGTCGCCAGGGTTCCAGGAACTCGTTGAGATCGGCTTTCAGGTACAGCCGGATCTGGGCGCCGCGGGGGATGTCCCCCTCGGCGGCGGTGATGCTGAAGCGGCCGCTCCCATCGGACTCCCAGCGCCAACCCGAGGTTTCCTTGTAGGACCGTGTGACGACCTCGACTTTGTCGGCGAGCATGAACGCCGAGTAAAAGCCGACTCCGAATTGACCGATGAGCGACAGGTCGCCCTTGGCATTGTCGGCGAGCCGGGCGAGGAACTCCTTGGAACCGCTCTTGGCGATCGTGCCGAGGTTCTCGATGAGTTCGTCGTGCGTCAGACCGATGCCGTTGTCCTGCACGGTCAGGATGCGGGCCTCTTTGTCGGCGATCAGCGAGATTTCGAGGGGAGCCTCGTCCCGGTGCTGCTCCTCGGTGAGTTGGATGTGCCGCAATTTGTTGAGGGCGTCGGAGGCGTTCGAGACCAACTCGCGCAGGGCGATTTCGCGATTCTGGTAGAGCGAATGCGACAAAATGTGCAGCAGTTGGGCGATTTCGGCCTGAAAGGTGAATTCCTGGGTCGCGGTAGCGTCTGCCATACTGGAAATCCTCGAACGAGCGAAAACGAAGAAACAAGGGTCCGTTCTGCCGAATTGGCAGCCTGCGCTTCGGCCAGGCCGTCTTAAGCAGATCGCGCGCCGCATCGGCACAGCTGCCCGAGACGGACATGGTTTGGCAATTGTGAACGGATGTGATCGAAAAGTGCTTGCTGGCCGGCGGTCGACGGCCAATACTTGCGGTGGCTCCCGTCTCACGTCGCTCTCCCACCATGATGTACGCTCATGCGGACACGTCGCCGAACGCCCAATCGCCGGGGATTCACGCTGATCGAATTGCTCGTGGTGATTGCGATCATCGCCGTGCTGCTTGCCTTATTGCTCCCCGCCGTTCAGCAGTCGCGGGAGGCGGCCCGCCGCACGGAATGCAGGAACAACCTCAAGCAACTGGGTTTGGCGCTCCACGGATTTCACGACAATTACACGGTCTTTCCGGCCTCGGGATGGACGCAGGCGGGGGCGGGGAATCCGGCCGGAAAATTCGTGGGCTGGCGGCCGCTGATCTTGCCCTTCATCGAACAAACGGGTCTGCAGAAGTTGTATGACTTCGATTCGAACTGGTGGGAAGGGACGAATCCCACCGCCGCCGGTGTGACCGTCAAGACGTTCCAGTGCCCCAGCACCCCCAATCGACGGGAAATTCTCTCGGCGGTCGCCAAGCCGCCGCGTCCGGCCGTCACATTTCCCGTCCCCATCGCCGGCGCCGACTACGAAGCGATTCAGGGAGTCCAGCCCAGCGCCGTCAATCCAACGCTCTATAACGCCTTCAACCGCTTCTCGGTGATGCACCGCAATTCGGCCAACAGTTTCCGCGACATCACGGACGGCTCAACGAACACCATCATGGTGGTCGAGTGCGCGGGTCGCCCCACGGTGTACCGGGGTCGGCGGGAGAATCCGACGCTGGCAAACGACCAGGGAATCTGCTGGGCCGACAGCGAAGGCCCCTTCAGCTTTGACGGCGCCAATTCCTCGGGAAACGTCGAGGGCTGCCTGCCGACCAACGGCTGCAATGCCACGATGAACCGCAAGAACGACAACGAACCCTACAGCTTCCACAGCGGCATGGCGAACTTCCTGTTCGCCGACGGCCGCGCTCAATCGATCAGCGAAGCCGTCGATTTCCACGTCTTCGCCGCGCTCTGCACACGCGGGGGGAATGAAGTGATTTCAGGGTCGGAGTTTTAGGGATGCTTCCCGTCCCCAAACGGAGGCGCCTCTGGCTTGTAGCGGAATTCTTGCAAATTCCTCTTCGAGGCGAGGGCCCATTCCCGGTGCGTCGTGTGATCCACCTCAGCGCTTCGGCCATTGCAGATGCCGGTGGAGGAATTCGTACGTCGCCTGACCGTTGATCGTGTGGGGACCGTTGAAGAACTCGATTTCCGTCCGGTCGGCAAGACCCAACTTGGCGTAGAACCGCCGGACTTTGGCGTATTCCCAGGCGGTCCATTCGTCCAGCGCCACTCCGTCGTCGTGACCGCGCTCCACCATAAAGGGCCGCGGAGCCATCAGGTAACTGAGCTCCGCATAGTTGGCGACATGGCCCATGTTCCATTCGAAGATCTCGTACTCCCCGGTGAACATATAGCTCGCTCGTTCGTCGACCGTGGCGTTCTTGAAGACCCACTCGTTGTAGTCGGCCGAACAGATCGACAGGCAATACTCGTTGAGCAACGGCGGCACGCGGACAGCCGTCTTGCCGCCGTAGGAAAGACCATAGAACGCGATCCGATCGGGATCGGTCCAGGGTTGCGACGCCAGCCACTTCAACGTGGTGCGATGCTGCGGCAGGATGTAACTGAAAAGGGAGCGTCCCAGAGGGTTCGACTTCCGTTGCAGGGTGCGGAAGCGATCCTTGCCGCGATAGGGATTCTGCGGGGCGTAAGTGATGAAGCCGCGCTTGGCCAACTCCGCCGCGAAGCCCTTATAGTACGGATAGCCCGCGGAGCCTTCGCCGCTGATGGTGTCCATCGGCACCCCTTCCAGGCCATGCTGACAGATCACCACCGGTCGTTTCTCCCCCACCTTCAGATCGGTCGGCAGCAGGAGAATGCCCGAGGCGATGACATCCTCGTAAACGTCGAGCACGACCTCATAGCCCTTGTAGGCGGGGTCGTCGAGGACCTGCCGCGTGCGCGGATTGACGGGGATCGCAGCTTCCGGCAACCGGCCGATCAGTTCATCCCAGACCATGTTCCGATACGTTTCGGCCGACCTGGCCCAGGCGGCGGGGCTGGAACGATCGAGGGTGGACCACTTCTGGTCGCGGGTCTTCGAGCAAAGTTGCAGCCGTCGCTGGGTGAAGCGGACCAGTTCGTCCACCTGGCGGCGCTGCCGATCGACCGGGTCAACCAGGTGCGCCAGTTTCAGGGGATCGGCGGCTTCCATATCAATCTCTTCGACGTCGAGGCTCTTCAACAGCGCCCGAAGGGCGGCCGTCGATCCGGGAGATCCTGTCCCGTTGGAACCGCTGACGATCAGCTCGACCGCCCCCGGAACTTTCAGCGATGCGTAGATCTCTTGAGCCCTGGCAAACTCGCGACGCACATCTTCCACGTTCGCAGTGCGGATCTCGCCGGGGGCGGCGCCGCCGCGGCGATTCGGCTTCACCGGCAGCGGGGTGGTCACCTCGGGAATCGCCGCGGCTTCGATGATCAGCGGCCGCGGAGCGATCATTCCCGCGAGCTCGGCATCCCCGAACTCATTCAGCAGCCGCCAGACATTGCGGTCGATCGGCTCCTTCCAGACCCCTTCACGGGGTTGGAAATACCCCGAGACGAGCGTGGCGTCGATGCGGGGATCCAGCGCCGACGAGTAAAGGGCCAGCAGGCCCCCTTCTCCTGCACCGACGACGGCGATGGGAAGGTCCACACCGGCGTCCTGATTGAAATGTTCGAGCGCATCGACGGCGGCCAGCACCTTCTGGACTTCGTAGCCGATGATGTGCCGGCCGACTTCGAATCCCTGGCGATAGATCCATTCGCGATGCGACTGGTTCGTCATGGCGATTTCGGGATTGCCCGCGAAGGCGTCGTCGCGGCTGATCAGCGCAGGGATCACCACCAGAAACCCCTGTTCGGCAAGCCATCGGGGCAGCACCGCTGGTTCGGGCTTGTCGGGATCAGCGCCGCAGAATTCTTCCGGTGACCACGTGGCGTCGGGGATTGCAATGGCCAGTCCGACAATCTCTTCGACCGATGGTTCGAGGATCACCCCTTCCGCGGTCACGCCGTCCAGCACCTGCCAACGGACGGGAATGATGGAATAGAGCTCATCATCCGCTTCCGCAGTCCGGGTTCCCGGTGTGACGACGCCGGAAAAAGACGTCATCGAGAGGTCTTCCAAACCCCGCCCGGCGACACGCGGATCGACGGCGCCAATGATCTCTCGAAACTTGGCGCGATAGGGTTCGAGGCTCTTGGCATAGGCTTCGGGACTGCTGGCGTCACGCTGCCATTTTCCTGCGCGAGCGGCTGCGGCCTGTTGAATTTCCCGCAGAGCGAACCGATCGATGCCATCGACCATGAATTCATCCAGCGGCTGCTCGATCTTCAGCGGCTGAGTTTCCGGCAAAACCGGCGGGAATGTCACCGGATCGGCGGCGAATGCCGTTAGCGAAATCAGCCAGTAACAGCTCGAAACCAGAGACGACATGGGCAGCCACTCCAGAGGCGTAAGGTCAATGCACGCATCAAAGCTTCCCGTTGGGTGACGCGGATTGCAACCCACTCGCCAAGATCTTTTGCAACGCGTGCGCCGCGGATTCGCGCACGCGGTCGTCTGCATCTTTCGCCGCCGCAGTTTCCAGCGCGGGTTGGACCTCAGTTGAAGAGATGCCAATCTCTCCGAGCGCTTCGGCGGCGAGGCGACGGGTGCCGGGACGACGGTCTTTCAGGAGTTTCACCAGAGATGGAATCGCCCAATCAGGTTTGGGGGAGAGCTTGGGCAACGCGACGATCACGCCGCCGTCTCCATCCAGCATGGCATCGGACAATTCCAGCCGATAAGCCTTGGAATCGGGAGCCAGCCTCTGCAGGGCGAAGGCCGCGGAGCGGCGGACGGCGGTCTCCGAATCTTTGAGTGCTCCTTCCAGAACGGGAACCGACGGAGATGCGATCTCTCCCAATTCTCCCAAAGTTCGACAGACCCAGCGGCGGACTTCAGAGTCGCTGTCGTTGACGGCCTGCGTCAACGCGCTGACCACAGGTTCCTGCGGAGGCCGAAGCTCAAACAGAGTCTGAGCAGCCTGTCGCCGGACGGTGACGTCGGCGCTGGTGAGGTTGTTCAATGCGGCAGAGACGCGACCGCCGCCGCAGCCGGCGGAAATCGTGGACAGGCCGATCACTAAAGCGCACCACGCAGCACTGCGCCGGGGCGTCCCGGCGAGCAGGCGCTTGGGATTGGCGTCGAGGGAGTCGCTCACAGGGCGTCCGTGGCATTGGCTTCATTGCCGCTGCGCGTGGTGATGGCGCGATAAATGGAGCCGTCGATGTTCTGGGAGATAAACCGCACGCTGCCGTCTCCGAACAGATGAGTCGCCCCTCCGGCATGCTGGCTGGAGGGACCCCACTCAGCGTTCGGATTGATGTAGACAAAGTAGGGAGTGTAGTTCAGAGCGATTTCGGGTCCGGCGTACGTCGGTGAGTTTCCATCGTCGTAACGCATCGCCATCAGGGCCGCGGTCCCGCCGTCCACCCAAATGGCGTTCTTCTGCTCCCGCGATTCCACGAGCAGGAGCGTATTGGACAATCCGTCGGTCACGTCGCGAGCGGCGTTCCGGGACAGGGTGTGAATGACGCCGTCGGGGACGTAGAGTCCCGTGTTCTGACCATACAAGTGCCCGGCCGTGGTGCCGCCCATCGAGAGATAGTTGGAAATCGCCAGATTGCCGCTGAAGCGCGTGTAATTGGCGTCGTTGCTCACCGGTGAGCCGGAGTAGGACGGACAACGATAGGCGGCCAACTGGGTCTCGCCGACGGGAATGTTGTTCGGATGGAGCGAACAGACGTTGAAGTCGATGCGGTTGAAGAGATTCCCCTGGTCGAGTTGGGGCAGGACGAACTCCAGCCAACTGTGCAGATGCCGGGAGAGAGGGTTGCCGATCCAGCCCCCCTGCTCCACGTCGTTGGTGCTTGCCGGCGGAAAGAGGCGATGGGTGTCGTGATAATTATGCAGCGCCAGGCCGAGCTGCTTGAGATTGTTGCGGCACTGCGTCCGCCGGGCCGCCTCCCGCGCCTGCTGCACGGCAGGAAGCAGCAGGCTGATCAGGATCGCGATGATCGCGATCACCACCAGAAGTTCGATCAAGGTAAAACCGCGACGACGCGAGACTCCACGCACAGCGGCATCCTCTTGGCTTGTGCTGCAACAGCGCGGTCGATGCTTCTCCGCCGGAAGCATGCCGCGCCAGGCCCGTATCGTCATCAACGCCTGAATTGTGGGAAGTTCCACACGCCGAAACAAGGAGATTCTTCGCGAAATTCGCCGGGTGTTCACTGAGGCCCCGAACACACCGCCAGTGACGACAGACGCGCCTCAGGGCTTCGCGTGAAAACGCAGACCCGCGGGAACCACAAAGGCACGAAGGACTCGAAGGGGAGAAACTTGAACGTCAGGCCGCAACTAACTCCGCTCCTCTTGGCCCCGCATGTGCCTTTGTGGTTCTTTGCCTCTCACGGAGCTGCCTCCGAAACGCAGAGTCTGAAGCGAAGAGAGACGCTCACGCCCGCCGATTGTTTCTCCGCGCACATCTTGGCAAGCTTGAGGGACCTCTCGTGAATCACCTCGGAATTGGGAGCTTGGGTATGACTGGCTGGATGCGTTGGGCCATCGGAGGGTTCTGGCTGGGTGCGCTGACGCCTGCACTCGCCGCGGAGCCGTTGTTTGACGAGGCACGTCTGGCGCGGGTGACGACCCGAATGGAGGAGTTCGTCGCTCAGGGACAGATGTCCGGAGCCGTCACGCTCGTGGCCACGAGCGACCAGGTCGTCCATCTCAGCGCCGTGGGCAAATCGGATGTGTCAACCGGTCGCGACATGACCCCCGACACGATCTTTCGCATCGCGTCCCTGACCAAGACCATTACCGCCACGGCCCTCATGTTGCTCGTCGAGGAAGGGCGGGTCGGCATCGACGACCCGGTCGCCAAGTATCTTCCGGCCTTTCAGGACCAGCATCTCAAGGACGGTCGCGCCTCGCGGCAGGTGACGGTTCGCGATGTGCTGACTCACACCGCTGGTTTGGTGCAGCCCGATCGCGAAAAGTCGGCGGCGATGTCTCTGGCCGAAGTCGCCGATGCGATCGGCCGGGCGCCCCTTGAGTTCGAGCCGGGATCGAAATGGCAATACAGCAGCGGCCTGACCGTCGCCGGCCGCATCGTTGAAATTGTTGCCGAGCAGGAGTTCGCGGCTTTCTGCCGCCAACGCATCTTCCAACCGCTCGGGATGGTCGATACGGGGTATCTGCTCACCCCTGAGCAGGCACAGCGCCTGGCGGCGACCTACAAGCCCGGGACTGAGCCGGGAACGCTGGCGGCGGAGACCATTCCCGATCCCACAATGCCGCGGGCGCCGGGACCGTCGGGCGGACTCTATTCCACCGCAGGCGACCTCGCGAAATTCTATCAAGCCATTCTGCACGACCGCATGTCGTCCAACTCGCGAATTCTGCCCGCAAAACGCGTGCAGGAAATGACCGCTCCGCTCACCCCGGGACTCGTCACCGGATTCACGCCGGGGAATGCCTGGGGACTCGGCTGGTGCATCGTCGAGCAGCCGCAGGGGGTCACGCGGCATCTCTCGCCGGGGACGTTCGGTCATGGAGGAGCCTGGGGAACTCAGGCCTGGGTCGATCCGCAGCGGGGGCTGATCGTGATCCTGATGTTCCAGCGGATGGGCTTCGGCAACAGTGACGGTTCGAACGTCCGCGACGCCTTCAATGACGCCGTCTTCACCGCGTATCGCGGGGAGACCTCGGAGACGGCCCGCTTTGAGAAGTTTGGGCGCTATCCCGGCGCCGTGCGACTGAGCCGTGGACGTGCGCAGGCCGCGCTCTGTCCCGAAGCCGGGGGGCGCGTGCTGGAATTTTCCTTGCGCGATCGACAGGGGCTGTATCTCGACCCGCAGGAACTTGCCGACGACGCCGGCAAGGGGCCGCCGATGACCGCCGGACGGTTCGACGTTGGTCCCGAATTGACGATCGCCCCCCATCCGACGCTGTGGGGGGGGCCGTGGACCGCGGAAATCACCGGGCCGCATTCGGCCCGGATGGTCAGCCCCCACGACGCCGCGACCGGATTGCAGTTGATTCGCGACTTCACGCTGGAAGAGACGGATCACGCGGCCCGGCTGATCTGCCGGCAGACAATGTGCAACGTCTCCAGCGAAGTCCGCGAATGCTGCCATTGGGGTCGGTCCTTCTCGCCCGGAGGGGGCGTCTGTGTGATCCCCCTTGCAGGCAAGAGCAAGTTCCCCTCTCGCTACGCGATGTATGAAGACAGCGCGATCATCAACGTGAGAAATGTGGACGACCAGATCCGCGAGCGCGACGGCTGCCTCGAAATTCTGTCGCCGCCGCGGAAGCCCAAGCTGGGATTCGATTCCCAGGCAGGCTGGCTCGCTTACGTCCGTCCCGACAACACGCTGTTCGTCAAACGCTTTCCGACCTATCCAGATCGGGTCTACAACGAAGCGGCCGGTTTGACCCTCTCGGTCTGGTATCCCGCGGGTCCGCGGATCGAACTCGAACCGATCGGCCCGCGCGAACAACTCCGGCCCGGCGAAGTCGCGTCATTCACCGAAGACTGGTGGCTCGGAGAATTCCCCTACCCCGCGGCGGGACAACAGCTGGATCTGGTGGCGCTACGGAAACACGTCGAATCGCTGCCTTGAACCTCATGCTCCGCTCGTCGAATCTCCGAGGCGGGTGTGAACCGCAGCTGGATCGCGTCCAAAACGCACGCTGGCGATTCCGCGGGGCGAAGTCCCGAATGCAAGGCCAGCCAAGATGGGTGAACGCAGAGGGGCGGATCAGCCCCCTGCGGGCGCGCGAACCGACGTCGACGCGCGGGACGTTCGTGTGCCCCCTTCCGCGACATCGGGACGCGGGACAGCAGGCTCAATCGACGGTGCTTCGTCGGTGGGTTGGGGGACTGCGGTCTTGACGACACGAGGCGGCAATGGTGCGGCGCGCAGCCCGGGGTCGTTGGACCAGGCCGAGGCGAAAAGCACGACGAACACGGCGAGGAAGGCAATGCGAGCGGCAGGCATCGGACGAACCTCGATCAACAAGAGATGGTGTCATTGTCCATCGACCCCTCGACGTCGGCAATTTGCGGAAAATGAGCGGCTTGCCCAGACTCTGCCGATCGTGGGCGAGCCTGGCACTCTGTGACGGTTGTGACAGCGCGCGTTGCGGCGTTTCCCGCCGAATCCCCGCCCTCTGCCCGGCGCGGAACGAATTGGCTCGCTGACCGTGCCGCTCGTGATCGATATACCGAACATTCGGATCGCGCAGGGACGAACGGCGGCCTTGGGGAGGAAACTCGATGACGACGGCATATCGTGTGGAGCTGGAGACTTTCTCCGGCCCGCTCGATCTTCTGTTGTATCTGGTTCGCCGGGCCGAGGTGGACGTCGTCGATCTTCCGGTCGCCGCGATTACCGCTCAATTTCTGCCGTACCTGGAAGTCCTGAAGTTTCTGGACCTGGACGTGATCGGCGACTTCATCGTGGTCGCCAGTACGCTGGTGGAGATCAAGAGTCGGCAAGTTCTGCCGCACGCCGATGAGGAAGTCGTTGAAGATCCCGTCGCCGAAGATGACGCTCGCAGCGAACTGATCACGCGACTCCTCGAATACAAGCGTTACAAAGAAGCGGCGGGGGCGCTTGAGGAGCGCGCCGCGGAATGGCAGCAGCGCTTTCCGCGGCTGAGTGATGATCGTCCCCATGTGGGACGCGACCACGCCGCCGATCCGATCCGTGAAGTCGAATTGTGGGACCTGGTGAGCGCGCTGTCGCGCGTGCTGCAGAAAAAGATCGTCGAAGAAACCTCATCGATTCGTTACGACGAAACGCCGAT
The DNA here is from genome assembly GCA_033762515.1 of Planctomycetaceae bacterium. Taxonomy (GTDB): domain Bacteria; phylum Planctomycetota; class Planctomycetia; order Planctomycetales; family Planctomycetaceae; genus DSVQ01. The sequence goes on along the minus strand of JANRLN010000537.1, from coordinate 3,684 downwards.
CGCCGTCTATTCCGAACGCATCGCCGGCAAAGTTCGTGAAATCGGCCGCGTGCCCTTCAGCGAGTTCTTCGAACACACCAACGAGCGCAGCAAGATCATCGGGATCTTCCTGGCGATTCTGGAACTGCTGCGGCATCACGGTTTCCGCGCAGAACAGACGGAAGCCTACGGTGAGATCTTCGTCCTGCCGCCGCTGGCGTAGCGTTCCGGGGCGCGGGGCTCCTGAACGCGCCGTCTCTCGGGGCGCGTCGTCAACGGGCGGCGTCAGTTTCAACTTCGGTGATGGCATTGCCATTCATCACGATGCGCCGGCAGTCGCCGCGGTTTGTGACGGCCGCATTCCGCAGGCCGCTGAAGACATTGCCGGTGAGGGTCACGTCCGCCGTGCCGTCGAGCAGCACGCCGTAGGCGAGGTCGCGTGAAATCGGCTGCGGATGTTCGACCGGTCGCTTGGTCGCCCCCCCGATGTGGCTGTTGCAGAACGTGTTGCCGGTGACGGCGATGCGACCGCTGCCGGGTCCGACGACGAGGGAGTGGACATTCACCAGCACGAACGTATTGGCGGAGACGGTGCAGCCCCAGGCGTCCCGCAGATCGACGCCTCCCTCCAGGTGATGGGCGATGACGTTGGCGCTCAACGTGATGCCGTAACAGTCGCGATCGAGAATGATTGCCGTGCCGTTGCATTCTTCGATCATGTTTCCGGAAACGACCGACCCGTAGGTGTTCTCGATGATCACGCCGTTGCCGAGGTGGTCGTCGATGTTGTTGCCGTTCATGCACAGGTTGAAGCTGTCGCTGCAGCGGAGCGCGTCCTGGTTCTCCTCAAAATGATTGGCGTTCACCACGATGTCGTGACAGTTAACGATGTTGACCCCCGCCTGGCGGCAATAGGTGAAGATCGAATCGCAGATGCGCGGGTCTTCGTAGCAATCGACCAGATTGACCCCGTGGCCGCCGTGGTGATCAATCGACATGCCGCTGAGGTACAACTCCTGGACCCCCTGACACAGGAGTCCGTCTCCCCCCAGCGGTGTGGACGACTTGGCGTCGACGGCGTTCGGATCGCCGGTAATCCGGAAATCGGCCAACTGCACGCGCCATAGTCGCGCCTGTTTGTTGGACTCCCATTGCGGCGGACGGACGATGACGGCCGACTGGCCGTCGGTGTTGAGGTTGACGATCTTCGTCGCTGCTCCGGCGCCCTCAACTCGTGTGTCCCCGCGGCTGAGTATCAACGGCTGCCGAATCGGAAAGACGCCGGGCGGCAATCGCACGACGCCGCCGGACGCGGGGACCGCATCGAAAGCCTCCTGGAGCGAGGAATACTTCGCAGCATCGACGATGCTCTCCGCCGGCGCGGGGACATCGCTGCGCGCCGACGACGCCTGCCACAGGAACCACGCCGCCGCCGTCGCGCCGGCCAAACTCAAGACGCACAGTGTCCGCATTGGGCATTCCCCGGAGATGAATTTCGGCCGCTGAACCGTCGGGCCATCATCAACGACGGGGAACGACGCATCAACCCTAGAACTCGAACACCGTACCGGCGTCGACGATCTGTGTCGCCGGGCGGCCGCGGTCGAGAATCTCACACGTCAGAACGTCGTGGAACTGCGGCTTCAAATGGATGAAGTAGACCGGAGTCGGAAGTCCGAGCTTGTCGAGTTCCGCATGCGCCAACGACGGGGTCAGGTGCCCCGTCTTGTTGGCCAGCCAAAGCAATCGTTCCGGAAAGCTGGCTTCGAGGAAGACGGCCTTCAGGCGCGGATTGTTGCGGGCGAGTTCCCAGATCCGCTCGGTCGGGCCGGTGTCTGAGACGAACGCCACCGCCGATGTGCCGTCGTCCACGATGTAGCCGAACGTCGGCACCACATGGTTGATCGAAACGGGGGTGATCTCAAGGCCGGAAACCTGCCGGGTTTCCTCGTTCTCGAGAACATGTTCGACGAAGAAGGGGAATTCGGCCCCGGCGATGCGAATCAGATCGGGCCAGACGCGGTCATTCAGTAGATCCGTCTTGATCGCATTCCAGGTGAAGCTGTTGGCGTAGACCGCCGGCGCCGTCGGGGTGGGAGTGAAGACGTTGTCGAGCCAGAGCGGAAACGAATTCAAGTGGTCGAGGTGGCAATGCGTCAGAAACAGGTGCTGAATTCGCTGCTGGAGTTCCATCGACTGGAAGCCCAGGCTCCCGGCGTCGATGGCGACGTCGTCGTTAATCACATACGACATCGCGAACTGCAGATTGGAACGGTCGCTGGTCGCTGATCGCAGGAGTTGAACGCGCACTTGCAGCCCTATGCTTTAGGTATCTATATGTCGACTCACCCGGCAGCGGCAAACGACGATCACCCGCGAAAGTGGGGAGCACTCCGGACCCCTGACGCGACGGAAATTCTAGACACTCGATTCCGCAGAATCGACGCCGCGCCGCAAATTGGCCCTCGGAAACTGCGCTGACGATTCGCTCGATTCAGAGAGAAACACACTAATCGTCACAGACACCCAACCGGCGGCATCAACCGCGACTGTTGCGAAGTCGCGATCCAACGGCGGCATCCGTACAATCGTTCCCGCGACTCTGCGGATTCCTTCATGGGGCGTGTTGCGATGCTGCGTTGGATTCTTCCGGTGATCTTGCTCTGGGCCGACTCGGGCCTCTTGAAGCGTGCGACTGCTGAAGACCGAGCCCCGCGGGAACAGTTTCTGGCGTTCATCAAGCGGCAGGCCGCCGAATTGCGGGCCGGCGATCGCCCGCCGCAGTCGAACAAGGAATGGCAGCAGCAGCGACTCCGGATTCGGGAACGGCTGGAAGCAGCCTGGGGCGGCTTTCCGACGGAACATTGTCCGCTGGAACCTCGCAAACTCGCCGAATTTCAGCGCGACGGTTATCGGGTCGAGAAACTCCTGCTGCAGACCATGCCCGGAGTCTGGATGACCGCCCTGGCGTACGTCCCCGACGTTCCCGGCAAGCGCCCTGCAATCCTGCAGGTGCATGGTCATTGGAAGCACGCCAAAGTCGAACCGGTCGTGCAGTCGCGCTGCATCGGTGCGGCAAAACTGGGCTATTTCGTCCTCGCGGTCGATGCATTCGGAGCAGGCGAACGGGGCCTGGGGGAAGCGCTTGGCGAGTACCACGGCGAAATGGTCGGCGCCACACTGTTTCCGATCGGTCGGCCGTTGTCGGGGATTCAGGTCTACGAGAACATGCGCTGCGTTGATTACCTGCAGTCGCGGCCGGAGGTCGACGCGGAAAGGATCGGCATCACCGGGGCCAGCGGCGGCGGAAACCAGACGATGTATGCCGGCGCCTGGGATGAACGCCTCCGGGCCGTCGTGCCGGTCTGCTCGGTGGGCAACTATCAGGCCTATCTCGGTCCCGCCTGCTGCATGTGTGAAGTGGTGCCGGGGGCTCTCGCGTTCACGGAAGAGTCGGGAATTCCCGGGCTGACAGCCCCGCGTGCCCTGATGCCCTGCAACGTCACGCGCGACGGGACGCAGTTCGCCATCCGGGAAGCCCGCAAATCCGTGGTGGGGGCGCAGTACGTCTACGATCTCCTGGAAAAACCGGATGCGTTGTACCACGCGACATTCCACTGGCATCACGACTATCACCAACCCATCCGCGAAGCGATGTACGGCTGGATGGCTCAACACTTGAAGGGGGAGGGGAATGGGGCGCCG
>JANRLN010000536.1:0-6560 GCA_033762515.1 Planctomycetaceae bacterium | reverse complement strand
CAACCGGTAACCTGGGATTCACGCGCTGACTTCACCCCTGGAATTCCTGTGCCGCGGCTTAACGGCTGGGAGCAAATGGCACAAGTGCTTCTGTGCACCAACGAATTCCTCTTCATCGACTGACGATGCGACTCATGACCGAGGGATGACGCATCTCCGGAACCCTTACTTCTGCGACTGCGAGGACCCTGATGACGTTCCTGCCGCCCCCCAGCTTCCTGTCGCGCCGCGATCTGCTGCAGCGCTCTGCGATGGGCCTGGGCGCGTTGGGGCTCGCCGGCCTGCTCGGCGATGACCGCCTGCTGACCGCTGACGACAAATCGGCGGGAGCTGCAGCATCGCGCCGCCCGCACTTCCTCGGTCGCGCCAAACGGGTGATCCATTTCTTTCTGAATGGCGGCCCGTCGCATGTCGACACGTTTGATCCCAAGCCCGCCCTCGCGCAGCACGCCGGCAAGCCGTTGAGCATCAACCTGCCGACGGAGCGCAAAACTGGAGCCGCATTCCCATCGCCGTTTGAGTTCAAGAAGTACGGCCAGTCAGGGATCGAAGTCAGCGATCTGTTCGCGCGAACGGCGGAACACATTGATGACATCGCGGTCATCCGCTCGATGTACGCTCAAGTCCCCAATCACGAACCGTCGCTGATGCTGATGAACTGCGGCGACTCGGTCCAGGCCCGCCCAAGCTTCGGCGCCTGGCTGCTGTATGGCATGGGGAGCGAGAACCAGAATCTGCCCGGATTTATCGCCATGTGTCCCGGCGGACTCCCCATTAAAGACAACGAGAACTGGCAGGCGGCCTTTCTTCCCGGAACCTATCAGGGGACCTATGTCGATTCACAACATCAGGATTTGTCGAAGCTGATTGAGAATATCGAGCATCCTCACGTCACGGTGGGAGACCAGCGTCGTCAGCTCGATCTCTTGGCGAAGTGGAACGCCCGCCATCGCGAAGTCCGCCAGGACGACCGCCTGGAAGCCCGCATCCGGTCTTACGAACTCGCCTTCCGCATGCAGATCGGCGCGGCCGAAGCCTTCGACCTCGCCCAGGAACCGGCTCATATTCAAGCGATGTACGGTTCCGGTGTGCACGGGCGGCAGACGCTCATCGCTCGGCGTCTCCTGGAACGGGGCGTCCGCTATGTGCAGTTGTGGCATGGCGCCGGGCAACCCTGGGACAATCACGACAACATCAAGGACAATCATCGCAAGCTCGGCGACCAGCTCGACCCGGCGATCGCGGCGCTGCTCACCGATCTCATACAGCGCGGCATGCTCGAAGACACCCTGGTGCTCTGGGGGGGCGAATTCGGCCGCACCCCCACGGTGGAACTCACCGGCGGCGGCGATCCCAAGAACGGCCGCGACCACAATCACTACGGCTTCAGCGTCTGGCTCGCCGGAGGCGGAATCAAAGGGGGGACGGTTTACGGAGCCACCGACGAATTCGGGTTCAAAGCAGAGGAGAACCCGGTGAGCGCGCACGATCTGCACGCCACCATGCTCCACTTACTGGGCTTCGACCACGAACGGTTGACATATCGCTACGCCGGACGCGATTTCCGACTCACCGACGTTCACGGGCGCGTGATTCGGGAGATTCTGGCGTAGGTGCGACCGGGGTTTACCGAGTGGAATCGGGAAACCGCCGGCGTCAACCGCCTGCGGTTTCGCGATTGGAAAGCTCGTATGCGCACGCGGGGGGACGAATCACCCCCACAGCTTCCACCACCCCTTGCCGGCGTCAGTTCCCGCCCCGGCGCCAACCCCCGCTCCCGCTGACGAGAGGACCTTCTTTTCCGGGAGCAGGATGCAGCTCAAGTCCCCCTCGTCGCCGCCGGTAGTGTCCATCAGAATCCGCCGCGGACGGATCTGCACCGCGGGGACCTTCACGTGTCCGCTGGCCACGGGAATCGGGCAGTCCTGCGGGGGATCGGCATCCACGAACGACTTGGAGCACAGCCACTGCGGACGATTCAGGGTGTAGTCCCGTTGCTGCAGAATCCTTAATTGCATCGCAAACGGCATGTTGGGATCCAACCCCGCATGCACGAACAGACAGCGGGGATGCTCCACCACCCACGGCAGATCGGTCAGCAGTTGCCGGTGCCTTTCGGGAATGTTCCGCGACAAGCCGGCCAGATCGCCATGCGGCGTAGAATATGACGCGAACGTGGTTTCGGAGTCATAGTGCTCGACCCACCTCTCTCCCCAGTGGTTCGACTCCGGGACCGGCCACCAGCCCAGGGCCGCCCCCATGGCGAATTCATGGTTCCCCGCGACGGCGGTTGTCTTGGGATGACGCTTCAGCAAGTCCAGGAAGACGTCGATCGCCCCCTTGGGATCCGGGCCGCGATCGACGAAATCGCCGATGAAGACCACCCAGCGATGTTCAAAATCGGGCAGAGCCTGCAGTTGTTCGAGCACCGACGCCAGTTTCTCGACCTGTCCGTGCACGTCGCCGATCACCGCGATCGGTCCCTGAATTTTCGTCGCAAGTCGAATGGACACTCCGTCGCCCCCCTGTGTCTGGCCATGGCTGTGAACAGCCCGTCAATTGTCATGTGTCACGGCTCTGTGAGCCGTGAGCTCCGGCAACAGCGATCTGGAGCGTCCGCACGGCGCCGAAGGCCGCGGCACACCAGCTTCGCTGCACCGGTTCCCCCCAGTCAGACCTGACTCATTGCCGATTCGCAACACACCAGCGTCTGAGCAAGTCCCACTGCTTCACTCTACCTTAAAAATGCGAGGAACCGAGGCGACTTTCCTCGGCTCCGCATCTCGTGTGACTGTGAGTCACGCGATCGCTCGGTCAGCGCAACCGACTCTCCACCTCGGGATCGAGCGCCTTTGCCTGGGACAAGTAGGTCGCAGCCCCGTCGGCGTCTCCCTGCTGCACGAGCGTTTGTCCCTTGCGGAAGTAGGCTTCGGCAACCCGGGTGTCGATTCGCTTGGCAGCTTCGAAGTCGGCCAGCGCTCCATCAATGTCCTGCAATTCCATCCGGCAATCGCCGCGAATCGAATAGGCCTGCTGATGCTGCTCCACGCGGAGCACGGCTTCACAGTCGGCGACTGCGCCCTGGAGGTCGTGCATGTCATACAACAGCGCCGCCCGCTCCAGCAGAGCGGGGACAAACTGGGGTTCGATGTCGATGGCTTTGGTGAAGTCGGTCCGCGCCCGCGACACATTCTCCCGGTTCAGAAAATAACGTCCACGCGCCAGATAGGCCTGCGGGTCCCGCGGACTGCGGGCGATCGCCGCAGTCAACGATTGCACCTGCTGCAGCAACTGCACCTGGGCGGCGTCCTGCTGCGCTTTGTCGAGCGAACCTTCCAGGAGATAGGCTTCCCGACGATGGATGTAATACTTGGGATTGTCTGGATCGAGCATCATCGCCTCCGTGAAGTCGACGATGGCGCCCGCGGCGTCCCCGAGATTCTGTTTCACGAAGCCGCGATTGGCGAGCGCGTTGACCCCCTTGGGATCGAGAGTCAGCGCGCGATTGAAATCGGCCAGCGCCCGATCCCAGACCCCCAGGTGCATCAGCGCAAATCCACGATTGTTGTAGGCGTCGACGTAATTGGGGTCAGCCTTCAGGGCGCGATTGAGATCCAGCACCGCCTGCCGATGGCGCCCCTGAGCAATCTGCAGCAACCCCCGATTGTTGTGGGCGTTGGCATACTCAGGAGACAGCGCGATCGCCGCATCAAAATCGGCCAGCGCCTCATCGAATTCTTGCCGGCTGAGCCACAGATAGCCGCGATTGTTTCGCAAACGGGCATTCTGCGGATCCAACTCCACCGCTCGCGTGAAATCCGCCACCGCCGCGTCCAGCAGTCCCAGTTTGTGCTGAATCGCGGCGCGTGTCTCATAAGCGACGGCGTTACCTGGCGATTTTTCGATCCCTTTCGTCGCGGACACCAGCGCCCGGGAGAGTTTGCCGTCCTCGAGCAGCTTTGCCGCGGCTTCGCTTTCGGCGCTGAGTGGACCCGGTGGCGGCGACACGGAAAGCGTCGGCGGGTTCGGAGTCGCTGAACTCCCGCCGCCGCAACCCGAGAGGCCGGCCATCAACAGGGCACTGCAGACGGTCACCACACTGCGCATCGCCGCATTCCTTCCCGCACTCACTCTCCGCGCAAATCTTCCGGGATTCGTGCGGACTCAGCCGCGCTCGTCGTTATTCCGCGCTGCTGCCCATGCCAAGATCGGGGACCTCGGCGCGGTCTTGTAGTCGGAATGAGAACTTGGGTCAATTGCGAGTCTGGCGGGAAGACTCGCTCCCCGAGCCGTCGGCATCGGCAAAAGGGCCGGTGGTCGCGTCCTGAGACCATTTACGTCGCGACTCCAGATGGAGTCGGCAATTTGGCTCTCCGGCCCTGCGGAAGGACCTGCTAAACCGGCGAGATCCAGCAAACCCGGTATTCGGGGCTGATGGCGTGCGCCGAGACGCCACGCTAGATTGAAGTGAGAGTTTTCTTCCCGCCGCCCCGTTCAAGCTCTCCTGCCCCGACGCTGCGGCCCAACTTCGCATCACATTCGGAAACGACGCATGTTCCTCTTGCGCCTGGTTGCTCCCTGTCTGCTGCTGTGTCTTTCGATGATGTTCGGCCCCTCGGCGTCGGCAGCCTCAGACGTCGAAGAATGGACCAAGCTGAACGCGCGCAAGACCGAACTGGTCGCCAAGTTAAAGCAACTGCAGCAAGACTATCGTCTGGCGAAGGGGGAAGAGGCGAAAGAGAAGATCGCCACGGAATTTGAGACCATTCGGACCGAATTCCTCTCCAAGGTACTGCCGAAGTTGGGCGAACTGGCTCCCAAAGTCTATGCCGCCGACCCGAAGAATACCGAAGCCGGCGAGGCGGCGCTGGAACTGGCCTTCCAGGCCAATCGCTATGACGACGCCGTCAAGTACGCCGAACAACTCATGGCGGGGGGGGACGAGTCCCCGATCGTGCAGAACATGGCGGGCATTTCGCTGTTTGCGATTCACGAGTTCGACAAAGCCCATCAAGTGCTCAGTGCGGCGGAAAAGTCGGGTAAACTCGATCCGCGGCTCGGAGGCCGCTATCTCGAGAGCAGCGTCGAATATGCCGAGATGTGGAAGAAAGAACAGGCGATTCGCGCCGCGGAAGCCCAACTGCAGGGAGACAAACAACTTCCCCGCGTGAAGTTCAACACCACCAAGGGGCCGATTGTCTTCGAACTCTTCGAAAACGAAGCTCCGAATGCCGTCGCCAACTTCGTCAGTCTTGTTGAATCCAAGACCTACGACGGCGTGAAGTTTCACCGCGTCATTCCCACCTTCATGGCTCAGGGGGGCGATCCCCTCTCGAAAGATGAAGATCCGAGCAATGACGGCACCGGCGGACCGGGTTACGTGATTGACTGCGAATGCTATCAACCGAACGCCCGCATGCATTTCCGCGGCAGCCTCAGCATGGCCCACGCCGGCAAGAACACCGGCGGCAGCCAATTCTTCATCACCCATCTCCCCACCGCGCACCTGAATCCCAGTGCCGCAGAAGAGCGCGGGCACACGGTGTTCGGCCGCGTGATCGAAGGGCTGGACATCGCCGCCGCGCTGGAAGTGGGTGACACGATTGAATCCGCGACCGTCATTCGCAAGCGAAAGCACGATTACAAACCCAAGACCAAACCCGAAGCGCGCTAAACCATCACAGGCGATCTCCAGTCCCGCAGCACCACGCCGCCCGTCTCGCGCTCACCAAACAGGAACCACAAATGGGCATCATTGGCTGGATTCTCATGGGCCTCCTCGCGGGCTGGCTCGCAAAGATGTTTTTGCCCGGTCGTCAACCCGGGGGTCTCCTGGTGACCATGATCATCGGCATCGTCGGCTCCGCCATCGGCGGCTGGATTGGCCAGCAACTCGGCTGGGGCGGACCCTCGGGCTTCGACCTCGGGAGCATCGCCCTGTCGGTCGTGGGAGCAATGGTCTTCCTGATGATCCTGGGGGCGATCCGCGGCAGGTAGGACTGTTCAATCCGTGCGATGATTTCCGAGCAGTCGCGGAGAGATGACGCACCGCTCTGTGAGAGCAATCGCACGTAACATCACCCCCCAAGCCGGACGATCTGAAAATCGGCATCATCTCTGCCCGCCGGACCGCGCTTCCAGGATCCTCGGGCATTCCTACCCCGAGCCCTCGCCCTGCGATTGCTTGCCCGATTCACTCGGCAAACGGCGAAACAGCACGCAAACACGACGGCGAATGACATGCAGATGTCGTCGGGAACGGACTCATCAGAAGTACGGATCCACAGAGCTCCGCAGGATCGCATGCACGCCCTCTTCCATACCGTCGGCGCCGTTGTCGTCGTGCCTTACGTCGCGCTGGCCCTGCTCTTTCTATTCATCGGACAGGTCGCCAGATCGAAGGGTTTGCTGGCCCTGATGGACGTCGTGTGGAACAACATCGACTGGTACCTCGGCTGGGGAATCTGTGCGGCTCCGCTGCTGTGGGTGTGTCTGGTCGCGACAGGTTTTGTTCCGCGACTGCAAAGAGCCGGTTCGCTGTGCCTGTGCCTGCTGGCCGT
>JANRLN010000535.1:0-2583 GCA_033762515.1 Planctomycetaceae bacterium | reverse complement strand
GGGGCCACCTGACCCGTCGTCACTACGAAATGGTCTGCTTGTACCTGTCCGGCTGGGCCGACGAAGACGAACTCCTCGAAGCCCTCATCAAGCCACCACCCTGACCACGCCCGCAACCAACGTGCCGAACAATATTGGGCTCCCGCCTGCCGGCTGCGGGTAGGCGGCAGTTCGTCAATCAACGCGTCTCCGGCAGGCGGGAGCCTGCCCTACGGAACTGGGTCACGGCATTTTACATGAGTGCATTTACGTTCTGCTCGCTGGGCTAAAGCGAAGTCATGCCCGCGAATCTCACGGCGCGGCTGACCATGTTGGCGGAGATCATCTGCGGTTACACAATGCTCGGTCTCTTCATTACGGTCCTTGGGAAGAGACTGCGGTCGTAGCTGAGTCTTTAGACCTGCCGGATCGCCAGCAACTTCCCAACCTCGGCGACCCAGTCGTCCTTCAGACTGGGATTCCTCGTCAGATGATCCCGAAACTCGTGGAGCAGCGAGAGGATCTTTTGGGCCGCCGCAATGGAGAATTGGCCGTACTGCAAGTCGTTCGGCGGCAGTTGGTCCAGCCGATAGTCGGCCTTGATGCGTCGGCTGTGGAGGTCGGCCAGGAGGTGCGCGGCTTGTTTCGCACGTTCGTCTGCGGCCTTGCCGAGACATTGGTGCGCCAGATCGTGGGACGCCCCTTTCGTCGGCAGGCGACATTCGACCTCGTCGAGTAGTTCGAGAACCGCGTGAAACGAACCATAATAGGCACGGCTGGTGGCGCTGCGTGAGCCGGGGGCGCCGAGTCCGACGATCTGGGTCGACACGTCGATGAATTCGCTGCCGTGCATCATTGGGGGATGAGATTCAGTCGAACGTCGCCGACATGCTCCGGTTTCAAAGCTTCCAGGCGCCGATGCCATTCCAGTTCCAGAGCCAAACTCGCATCGAAGTCGCCCGAGCAGACGACGTTGAAAACCACGAAACTAGAATCCGCGTCGGAGGGATCGGCATCCACTTCAACGGTTGGAATCTCCCGAAACAACTCCTGGGTCAGGAGTGCAATTTGGTGGATTTCTGGATGAGCCAGCGAAGGGATGGACTTCGGATTCTCGTCTAAGGGGTCGAGAGGGCCAATCCTGGCTGCAATCATCGTCATCTGTTGCTCCAGCTTGGCGACGCGAACCGGGAGCGACAATTCCTCGACCGCCGTCATCTGTCAGGTCCTTCGTGATGCGGTTGTCTGAGAGCCATCGCGGGGCTTCAGAGTGCGACACAACCCCACGTTTTCGTCCATCAGCTTACCATCACCCCAACCCCTCCACCTCCCACCCCGCCCGATACACCTTCTTCACGAACTGGTTCGCTGCGGGCATGTTGGTGAACTTGAGGTCGCCGGCGTTCCATTCCAGCGTCTGGTTCGGGAACCGTGTGGCGATCCCGCCCAGGAGGACCCATTCGGTGAGGGGGCCGGCGTAGCCGAAGTGGGCGGAGGTCTGGCCTTCGCCGCGCACGGCGTCGATGAACGAGTGCCAGTGGTTGACGCCGGGAACGGGTTCGGTCGGCGTGCTCTTGAAGTCGGCGGCGGGGTGCAGCGTCGGTTGGGCGATGTGAGGGAGCAGCAGGGCCCCCTTCGGGCCGAGGAAGAGGGAGCCCTGACCCGGCAGCGCGGTGTTGCCGAGAATCGCCAGCGCTTCCTTCGGCGGCTTTTGGTCGCCGTCGTACCAGGTGAGTTTCACCCCTTCTTTCGCGGTGAACGGGGTCGCCGGGAAGTGGTAGTGGACGACGACGTCATTGGCCCAGTTGTGCTCGTTGGGAGTGCCGGCGACGGACTTGATCGTCAGGGGGGCGGTGAGGGCCACCGCTTTGCAGACGGGGTCGAGGATGTGGCAGCCCATGTCGCCGAAGGTGCCGGTGCCGAAGTCGAGCCGCTTGCGCCAGTTGCCGGGGTGATAGTAGCCGCCGCCGAGATAGGGGCGCTCGGCGCAGACTCCCAGCCAGTGATCCCAATTGAAGGTCTCGGGGACGGCGTCGACCTTGTCGGGCCGCGGGGCGGGGTCGCCCCACTTCTTGTCGCTCCAACTGTGGACGGTGTGGACCGGGCCGATGACGCCCCCTTGAATGAGCTTCACCGCGGTCCGGTACTCGCTGCTGGAGTGGATCTGGATCCCCATTTGCGTCACGAGCTTCTTCTCGGCGGCGACCTGCGCGAGCCGGCGCGATTCGTAGACGTCGTGCGTGAGGGGCTTCTGACCGTAGACGTGCAGCCCGCGGTTCATCGCCGACATCGCTTGCGGGGCGTGCATGTGGTCGGGAGTGGAGACGTTGCAGCAGTCGAGGTTTTTCATCTCCTTGTCGAGCATTTCCCGCCAGTCCTGATAGACGCGGCACATGGGGAACTGCTGCCGGACTTTGTCGGCCCGCGCGAGGTCGACTTCGGCGACGCAGACGAGTTCCACCTTGGGATGGCTGGCGAGGGACGACAGATCGGCCCAGGCCATGCCGCTGGCGCCAAAGCTGGCATGGCGTACCTTTTCGCTCGGCGGCGCAGCGCTCGACCAGCGGGCGACGGCGGGAGCGAAGATTCCCGCGGCGGCGGCCT
>JANRLN010000534.1:0-11058 GCA_033762515.1 Planctomycetaceae bacterium | reverse complement strand
CGGCTTCCAAGGCGGCCATATCCACCAGGCCCGCTGAGGTGCTGGCAATCGAGACCACCTCATACCCGCACGTTACAGCGGTCGCTGGGTTGGTCCCGTGGGCACTGTCAGGCACCAGCACAATCCGCCGTGGGTCACCCTTGGCGGTGTGGGCGGCCTTAATAACCATCATCCCCGTTAGCTCACCATGCGCCCCCGCGGCCGGTTGCAGCGAGACTGCGGGCAGTCCCGCGATCTCCGCGAGCATTTGCTGCATCTCGTAGAGCAGTTCCAGCATCCCCTGCATGTCGGACGGATGCTGGTAGGGATGCAGATCCACAATGCCGGGGAGCTTCGAGAGGCGTTCATGCCGCTTGGGGTTGTACTTCATAGTGCAACTCCCCAGCGGGTAGAAATGCGTGTCGACCGACATGTTGAGCGTCGACAAGTTGACGTAATGCCGAACGACGTCGGGTTCGCAGACCTCGGGCAGAGCCGGAGGCGAGGAGGCCAGGCGATCGGCGGGGATCATTTGTTCCAACGGGACATCGGGGACGTCGCTCGCGGGAAAGGTCGCACCCCGGCGGCCGGGGACGGACAGATCCGTGAGCAGACGTGTGGTGAGGGTGTTCCGCATGAAATTCGCTTCTGCGTGGAAAATCGTTAGGGGTGCGCTCGGAAGCCCAGGGATCGCAATCCCTGCGCTTCGATGAAAGTTAACGTTGCAGCGCGGCAACCAGCCGATCAATTTGATCGCGGGTGCGCGATTCCGTCACGGCGATGAGCAGTCCCTGCGCGGAGTCGTCTGCGGACATTCCCGGAATCGACGGAAAACGGCGCAGCTCGGGGCCGATGTCGAATCCCGCGGCTCGGGCGCGTGCGAGCACACCGTCCACGTCGTCACATCGCACGGCGAACTCGTGGAAGAAGGGTGCGGCGGTGAGAGTGGACAGTCCGGCATGCGTCGCCAACTGCTGGGCCGCGTAGTGGGCTTTGCGGCAACACAACTCGGCCGCCTCGCGAACGCCCTGGGGGCCGAGCAGCGCGAGGTACACCGTCGCCCGCAAGGCCATCAAACCCTGGTTGGTACAGATGTTGCTGGTGGCCTTGTCGCGGCGGATGTGCTGTTCGCGCGCCTGCAGGTTGAGCACGAAGCAGCGACGTCCGAGCCGATCCTTCGTTTCGCCAATCAGGCGGCCTGGAAGCTTGCGGACATGTTCCTGACGGCAAGTGAACAGGCCCAGATAGGGGCCGCCGAACTGCAGGGGGATCCCCAGGGACTGACCTTCGGCGACCGCGATATCGACGCCGCAGGCGCCGGGCCGTTGGAGCATCCCCAGGCTGAGGGGATGAAACGACTGCACGCAGAGGGCGTCGTGTCGATGGGCGACGTCGACCACCGCGGCGACGTCTTCGATGCCGCCGAGGAAGTTGGGGGACTGCACGACGACGCACGCGGTGCGATCGTCCACGACGGCGGCAAGTTGATCCCCATCAACCAGTCCGCCCCGCACGGGGGCGAGGACGACTTCACAGCCGAGACGTTCGACATACGTCCGCAGCGTGGCGATCGCTTCGGGATGAACCGCGCCCGCGACGACGATCTTCCCGCGGCGATCGGTCACCCGCATCGCCATCAACACCCCCTCGACGACCGCGCTCGCCCCCTCGTAGACGCTCGCGTTGGAGACCTCCATCTCCGTCAGGGCGCACATCAGCGACTGGAACTCGAAGAAGGCCTGCAAGGTTCCCTGCGAGGCTTCGGCCTGGTACGGCGTGTACGCGGTGTAGAACTCGCCCCGACCGGTGATCTCATCGACGACGGAAGGAATGTAGTGATCGTAAGCTCCGCCGCCGAGAAACGAGACGCGGTCGGCGGCGCCGACGTCGCGACCGGCCAGTTCGCGCAGCCGACGTTCGAGGTCGATTTCCGTCAACGCCGGCGGCAGATCGAGCGGGCGACCCAGCTGCAATTCAGCTGGAATCTGCGCCAGCAACGCATCCACCGAGTCGACGCCGATGACGTCCAGCATCTCGCGGCGTTGGTCCGGCGTGTTGAACAAGTAGGCCACGGAAGCTCTTTCGCAGAAGCAAGCCAGGGGATTGCAGGATTCTATCCGACGCGGCATGGAACCGGCGCCGGGGACTGCCCCGCTGTACGATGCGGATTCCAAGGCCACCGATCTGGGCCGCGCATCGAACTTGAGCGATGGCCTTGAGGGATGGCTGCTGTAAGGGATGGCGGTGAGGGATGGCGGTGAGCGATGAACCGTGCCGCCCTCGAACGCCGCCGCTCTAATGCCCTTCCGCGGCGCAGTGCGCGGCGTAGGCTGCGGCGTCGAGGAGCGAGTCCAGATCGGCGGGGTCTTGCAGGCGGACTTTGATCATCCAACCCGCGCCGAAGGGGTCCTGGTTGAGCGATTCCAGCTTGTTGGGCAGGGCCGCGTTGCTTTCCAGCACTTCGCCCGAGACCGGCGCGTACAGATCGCTGACGTGCTTGACGCTTTCGATCTCGCCGAACGGTTCCGACTGCGTCACTTTCTTCCCCGGCTTGGGGAGATCGACGAAGACGAGGTCGCTCAAGAGCTGCACGGCAAAGTCGGTAATCCCAATCGTCGCCACATCACCGGCGACAGAGACCCATTCGTGCGTCTTCGAAAATTTCAATCCGGCGGGGGCGCTCAACAGAGAACTCCTTTCCTCGATCTGCGAATCCGTGCGAATCGCGAGGGGCGAGAGACGTGGTGCTGGGGGTGAGGGTTACTGGGGGACTTCAGGCCGCGGACAGCCGTTCTGGTACTCAAATTGTGCAATTTTCTCGATCCGCCGGGCGTGGCGTCCTCCCTCGAACTCGGTCGTCAGCCACAACTCCACCATTCGGTTGACCAGGCGTTCTCCCAGGAGGTCGGCCGACAGGCACAGGATGTTGGCGTCGTTGTGGCGACGGCTCATTTCGGCGGTGAGGTCGTCGTGACAGGGAACCGCCCGCACGCCGCAGAACTTGTTGGCGACGATGGCCATTCCCATGCCGGTCCCGCAGATCAGGATGCCTCGATCCACTTCATGGGCGGAGACGGCGACCGCCACGCGGGCGGCAAAGTCGGGATAGTCCACGCTCTCGGGATTGTCGGGACCGAAATCGACCCCGTCATGCCCCAGTTCCGCGATCTGTCCCAGGATTTTGGCTTTCACCTGGTAGCCGCGGTGGTCACTGGCGACCGCGATTTTCATGGCTGCGATTTCGCTTCTGTGACAATTTGTTGCACGATTCGCCGCAGATGCCGTTCGATTTCCTCGCGGCACGACTGGTACGCGGCCCGGCCGCTCCCCATCGGGTCGGAGATGTCGCCGCCATCATCGGACAGGAGTTGCACGCGACTTTCCAAATCAGGGCGTTCATCCAGAATCGCCTGGCGGTGGTGGGCTGTCATCGTGAAGATGTGATCGGCTTGCGTGAGCAGTCGTTCGGTGAGCGGCTGGCTCTCGTGCTCGCGCAGATCCACCCCCAATTCCGCCAGAAGTTCCACCGACTCCCGGCTGGCTGGAGCCCCCAGGGCGGCGGCCAAACCAGCCGAGGTGACGACGAATCCTCGATCCACCAGATCTTCCGCCGCACATTCTAACCGGTCAGCCAGCAATTTGCGAAACAGGGCTTCCGCCATCGGACTGCGGCAGGTGTTCCCCGTGCAGACGAACAAATAGACCTCGCTGGCCAGACGCCCGACGTTCCGCGCGCTGACGACGCCGGGAACGTCGATGTTCCAACCGCGCGGATTGACCCGCACCACCGTGGCGTTCTCTCCATAACGGCACGGTCCGTCGTCGATCACGAGGGCGGAATCGAGGGGGATTTCGGCGAGCAACTGGTCCACGGTTCGTCGCGGACTCGGCGCGTCGGACAATGCCACGAGGGGGGCGGGGGTGAGTCGTTGAACCTCTCCCCAGATCGGCGACGCGGGGACGCGAAATCGCGAGGATCCCGAAGGCTTGGTCAACAGTTCCCGCACGGAAGCGGGCAGCCTCGTAAAGAGTCCGCCGAGCCAGCCCTCTGCGATCGCCAACACCACGGGACCCGGCCAGCAGCGGCGGCACAACTTGTGGATGACTTCGGGAGGGTCCGCCCAATAATCGCGGCACTCTTCGGCGCCGCGCATCACCAGATCGGCCGGCTTTCCGGCGAACAGCGTTTGCAGACGTTCCCCCGCAGCGGCGTCCGTCGCCGAACCCACGATGGTGTACTGAGTTTCCGTGGGGAGCACCACGAACTGGCCTCCCGCCAATGCCTGGCAGATGCGGTGCACCACATCGCGTGGGTCATCAGCGCGGCGCAGGTCGATCACTTCAGGCATGCGACAAGCATCTTTCAGGAGTCGCGGACATGCACGTTTCATGCCCGTCGGCAGCACGAGGTCGTCGGAAACAAACGGCTCCCGACGCAGGCCCGAGACTTCCCCCGCGACTGTACGGAATTTCCATCCAGTCGGCAAGCGGCCTGAAGCCGAATTCCAGATGCTAACTGCTGAATGAACAAAGACTTGCGGATATGTTTTCGGCTTGGCCCGGCGTTAGAGTTCCGCGTGAGAATGGTAGCGGTCGGTGTGCCAGTTGCGAGCCAGCTCGCACAAAATTCGCAAACTCTCCCGATCCGGGCTGCAGGCCACGATTCCCGGCAGCCGCAGCATGTCCGCCCGTTCGTCGAGCCACATCTCGCGGAAGTGAACCGGTTCCCCCGAGTCGACCCAGACGGCATCCCCCCCCAACTGACGGGCGATCTGCAGCGACACCGGGAAGTCGTACACATTGGGCGAATGAATCAACGATCCCCCGAACTCGCCCCGCGCCAGCAGCTCATAGATGCTCCCAGGCATCCCTTCCGAAGCCACTCCCTGCAGGCCGGCCGCCGTGACCTGACGGGCTGCGAGCTCTTCACGATGCTGGAAGCCGATGAGGTACATCTGTCGGCTGGGCGGACGATTCTCCTTGGTAAAGGTCGGGAGCGAGCGGACGACATCCAGCGGCGGACGGGACGGATCGTCGGGGCCGCACGCGACGCGACCCTCGCTGACTTCCACCCACCAGCCGTGCTCTCCCTTTTCCGGCACATAGACCAGCGAATACAGCACGTCGACGGCGTTCCGCAGATGCAGCATCACCGCGTACCCATTGCCTGTCTTATCGCGGTATTGCTTCGTGCCGTCGATGGGGTCGAGGGCGATCACCAGATCGCCCGACACTGCAAAACGGGCCAAGTCGCCCGTCGACTCCTCCGCCTCGATCCGGCAATGGCGAAAGATGGGATCGGTGTCTCTCAAGGCGGCGACGAGGAGTTCCTGCAGCGTCAAATCGGCCAAGGTGAGCGCGTCGGTCGACGCGCTCCCCGACGTCTTGCCCGACAGCGCGATGTTGAACTGCCGCAGGCGGCGGGCGATGGCGCCGGCCCAGCGCAACACGGCGGGCATTTGCACCGACAGGGCGGTGACGACGAATTCGTGGGCAATCGACATGCCGGTGGCATCCTTGAGATGCGCCGACGAGATCGCTCTCCTCGGCTTTGATCACATCTGTTCCAGGAATTGGATGAATTCTGCGGCGACATCCATCTGGTTGACGCGGGCGAAGGCCTTCCAGCCGGGGACCGCATTCACCTCGATCACCGTCGCCGCGCCGTCTCGATCATACAACAGGTCGACGCCGGCGAAAGGGGCGCCGACGATTTGGGCCGCGCGTAACGCGAGTTCGCGTTCGGCGTCCGTCGGCGTATGTGGTTCACCGACGCCCTGTCGCGCGACGTTGGTGCGAAAGTCCCCTTCCGAACGGCGGCGCATCGCCCCCAGCACGCAGTCTCCCAGGACGAGCAGCCGATAGTCGCAGCCGCCGTGATCGATGAACCGCTGCAGATAGATGGCTGCGTCGATCCGATCGAGCGCGGTGAAGACCCGCCAGGCCATATCGGGGTCGCTGACCCGCACGATCCCGCGTCCCTCGGAACCGAACAGCGGCTTGACGACCACATCCTCATCGAGACGATGAAACCACTCCAGCGCCTGTTCGGCCGTTTGACAGCAGACGGTATCCGGCACAGGCAACCCGGCGGCGGCCAGCCGCGCCGTCGTGAGATACTTGTCGATGGCGCATTCCAGCGCTTTCGGCGGATTCACGACCGGAATTCCAGCGGCCTCCAGGCGCGCCAGCACGTCCATCCGCAGGATGACCTGCTCCAGCGATCCCGGCGGCATGCTGCGGACGACGACCCGATCCACAGGCCCGGTGTGCTCCGCTCCCAGGGCCAACAGCGGCTGATTCTGCACGACAGCTCCGACGATCGCCGCAAAGTCGCCTCGGACGCATTGATGACCGCGCCCTTCGGCCGCTCGCCGCAGTTCGCGGAAATACCAACTCTCCGCATCGGCCAAAATCGCAATGTGCACGGGCGGGAAGCTCTCTGGACGAAGAAAACGTCATTGAACTGATAGGGACGGGAGGGTGCGGAAATCCCAAACTTCGGGCGCCGAATCCCAAAGACATCTCAACCGAGCAATCCCCAACATGACCGTCCGCAGGCGGTTTTCAAATTGGGAGTTTGGTGCTTCTTGCGGATTTCGAATTTGAAATTTGTTTCTTGCAACAGTTGAGGCCGCCGCTTCAGGTCTCAACTCTCGACCGAAATCCTTCACCCCAATCCGAACGATCGCCGCAAGATGTCTGGTGCGATTTTGCCGGAGACGTGAACGCGGCCGGTCTCGATATTGTGAATGATGATTTCCGCCGGGCTAAAGAGCATGGGGTCGATCTTGTAGAAGTCTCGGCCCGCGGCTTCGAAGATCTGCAGGAACGGCTGGCCGTAGGCCGACGACGCCAGGGAGGGCACCTTGGGGGCGATGTCGGCAATGGTGTCGTCGTCGCCATTGACGAACAGCGTCACCCGCCCGCCGTAGAGGATGGCATCGTTGGTGCGTCCGATGCCTTCGAGATCGTTCTTGGCGACGGGCGCCAGGGGCGCGACTCCATAGGCGCTGCGGACGCGATTGACGTCGAACCCGAGTTCGTACAGCTTATGCAGCGCGGTCTCAACCGACCGGGCCAGCACCTGCGAATTGCCGGCCATGCTCGACGTGGGCGCAACCGCGAGGACGACGTCTCCGGGCTCGACGCCCGCCTTCTCGGCGATGAACTCGAAAATTTCCCGATCAGGCAGCTTCGCCGTTTCGAGGACGCCGACAACCTGCTCGGTTTCTTCGCGATACCAGAGTTTGTCGAACAGCGGTTCTGTCGCCACGGCCGCCCGCATCGGACCGGACCCCATCGCAAAGTACTTGCCAACGCTGATCTGCCAGCCGGCGTACTGGCTGAAGAGGCAGGCCGCCACGGGGAAATCGGTGTGCACCGCCACGTGGGGCCAATGCAGGTCGCCAAGCGTCCCCGCAGCGAGGCTGATATCCGCGAGTCCGGACATGCAAATGGAGGCCAGCATGATTCCGGCATCGATGCCCCCTTCGGCTTCAACGCCGAAGTCGAGCAACAACCCGCTTCCCGACAACTCCGTCGCGATGACCCGGAAATCCTCGGGGTTCTCGGTAACGTCTTCCACCAGTTGCGAGGCGAGTTCGTTGAGTTCCAGATTCATATCAAGTCCGGTCCGGTGGACAGACGGCGGCGGACAGTCGGCAGGTCTGGCACTCTTGCCGTCCACCGTCCACGGCTCATTGTCCACTACTCGCGCAGATCTGCAGGGAGCTCCTGCGGCTGAAATCGTAGCCGGATGTCCTGCTGGCAACAATCACAGGGCTTGATCTCGTACATCGGAATCGAACAGATATCGCACCAGTAATCGGTGTACTGCCGCTCTCCCTGTTTGTCGAAGGTGTAGACGGTGAGCACCTGCAGATAGGGCAGGCCGGGCCGACGAAAGCCGATCAATTCGACCTTCCGATGCCGCAGGCGTTCGTCCTGATAAAAGGCGCGACCGCGCCAATCGGGAAGAATCGGAAGCAGTTCCCCCCCGGGAGTCTCCAAGGCGACCTGACCCTTCAGCTCTTCCGGATAGGCCTTGAGGCCCCGTTTCTGCAGGTAGTCCCTGATCAGCACCACCTGACCGCGAAATAACTCTTTGGGCGGCTTGGTCTCTGCAGTTTCCTGTGCCGCGGGGGGCTCGTCCGCCGAGAGACACCAAGGGCCCCCGACGACAATGATCGCGAGGAGGAGCGGGACGAATCTCGTGGGATACGCGGACATGCCAGGCTCTCGATCATCGTTGTCCCGCGCGGCCGCAGCCAATCGGCATCCTGACGCTTCGACGCGCGGGAACTTATGCGGCCAGGAGTCTCAGCACCCGTCGTTGTTTGCACCCCGAAGATGAATGGAGTGTGCTGACGCGGCGTCCCAGGAATTCTGCCGGGAGTTGAGCCGCTTTCCCGATCCAACCGTCGTTCGGTGATCCTCCCGCGGATCGGCAGGAGCCTCAGCGCCCTCGCGGGCAGGCCGTCGTTCAATCGCGCGAGCGCAGCTTCATCAGCAGCTTCAAGACTTCAATGTAGAGCCACACGAGCGTCACCATCAGCCCGTAGGCGCCGTACCACTCCATCGATTTCGGGGCGCCCGAGCGCGACGCGTTTTCGATGTAGTCGAAATCGAGGACCAGGTTCAAAGCGGCGACGATCACCACGAAAACGCTGAAGCCGATACCAATCACACCCGACTCGTGAATCAGCGGGATCGACATGCCGAAGAACCGCAGGACGAAGCTGATGAGGTAGATCAGGCAAATGCCGCCAGTCGCCGCGAAGACCCCGGCCTTGAATTGTTCCGTGGCGCGAATGACTCCCGACTGATAGGCCAGCAGCAACGAGAAGAGCGTCCCGAACGTGGCGGCAGTCCCTTGCAGGGCGATGCCGGGATAGTTCATCTCCAGGATCGCGCTCAAGGCCCCGAGGAACAAGCCTTCCGCCAGGGCATACAGCGGCGCGGTGACCGGCGCCCACCGCGGGACAAACGCCGTTGCGAAGCCAAACACCAGCCCCCCGATGACGCCGCCCAAGGCCCAGGGCATCACGGAAGCCAGATTCTGAGCCGCGACGGCGCTCCAGACCATGCTCCAGGTGAAGCAGGCGGTTCCCACACACAACCCCAGCAGGATCATCGTCTTGGCGGCCGTGCCGCGGACGGTCATTCCGGCGTCAGACAGCGTCGCGTGGCTGCGAAAGTCGTCGAGGACCGCGTTGGTGAACGTGGGGTTGCCGCTGTGCATGATTTCTCTGCTCCCGAACAAAAAGGTGGTCGAACGAGCACCGCCGCTGGAGTATAGGCGTTGCAGCGGACAGAAACGAGGGGAGTCGATATCATTCCGAAACGGACCCCCCCAGCATTTTTCTCAATCTTCTCGGAAGTCATTCCTCATCGTTTCTGAGGACCTCGGCACATGAATCGACTTTGCATCGGAGGCGGCGTTGTCCTGCTGCTGGCGCTGGCCGCCGGCGGGGGACGGCTGCTGTCGCCTACGGAAACCGCCGCCGCTTTGCAGGCGGACGCCGAACTGCGGTGGTATCGCGGCAATCTGCACACGCACTCCTACTGGAGCGACGGCGACGATTATCTGGAGAACATCGCGCTTTGGTATCGCGAGCGGGAGTACGATTTTCTGGTCTTCACCGATCACAACACACTCGCCCGTTCGGAGAAGTGGGTCGACGTCAACAAGGTGAAGTCCGGGACCGACGCCTACGAAAAACTCAAGCGTCAATGGGGTGAACACGTCGTCGAACGCCAGGTCGACGGCAAAACGGAGGTCCGCCTCAAGACGTTCGATGAAGTCAGTCAGTTGGTCGGGCTGCCGGGCAAGTTCCTCTTGATTCAGGGCGAAGAGATCTCCGACAAGTTCGGCAAGTATCCGATTCATCTCAACGCCCACAATCTGCGCGATGTGATTCCGCCGCGCGGCGGAGACAGCGTCGTCGAGGTCATCCAGAACAATGTGGATGCGGTGATTGCCCAGCGCGAGCGGACCAGGCAGCCGATGTTCGTGCATCTGAATCACCCGAATTTCGGCTGGGGGGTCACGGCGGAAGACCTGATGCAGATTCGCGGCGAAAACTTCTTCGAGGTCTACAACGGACATCCCGGCGTGGCGAACTCGGGAGACGCGGCGCATGCGTCGACCGCGCGGATGTGGGACATCATCCTCACCCGCCGCCTTGCCGAACTGGATCTCCCCCTGATGTACGGGCTCGCCACCGACGACGGGCACAGCTATCACCACATCCCCAGTCGGGCCAGCGAACCGGGTCGGGGATGGGTGATGGTGCTGGCGCGGGAGTTGTCTCCCGCGGCGTTGATTCAGGCCCTCGAAGCGGGACGGTTCTACTCCTCAAGCGGCGTCACGCTGGAGAAAGTCGCATCCGCGACCGGGCAGATGGAGATCCAGGTTCGCGAGGAACCGGGGGTGACTTACATTACCGAGTTCATTGGCACCCGCCGGGGGTTCAATGCCGACAGCGAACCCGTCCTCGACAAGAACGGAAACGAACTGCGGGCGACTCGCAAATACTCGGAAGACATCGGCCGGGTGCTGAAGACCGTGCACGGACCCAAGGCGAAGTACCGCTGTCAGGGGGACGAGTTGTACGTGCGCGCCCGCGTCACGTCATCGCGGCTGCATCCGAATCCCTCGGAAAGGGGAGAATTCGAGCGCGCCTGGGTGCAACCCATGCGCGGTCCGGCGGCTCCCGAGGTCAAGTGACCTTTGGAATCAGATTGTGGCTGGGAAACCGGGCCACTTGAACGCCATCGAGGCAGAGAATCAGGGGCTCGTCTCCCGTCAGAATCTGCCGCTGAGAATAGGCCGCGTCCGCAGCGTCTGCCTGCGGAGCCGTGAAAGACTCGATCTCGTCGCTGTTGAGGTTGATGATCCAATAACACTCCACCCCGGCCGCCGCGTAAATCCGGGCCTTTCGGCGGTCTTTGGCCAGCGACGTCTCGGCGACCTCAATGACCACGCCAATGTCTCCGAAAGTCGGGTGTGCGAAGGCGTAATCGTCGGCTTTGAATCGCACAATGGCCAGGTCGGGTTCCGGTTCACTGTCGCCG
>JANRLN010000533.1:0-4014 GCA_033762515.1 Planctomycetaceae bacterium | reverse complement strand
GGCTCGAACTGAGCCACCGCCTCACGGCAGGCATTGGAACGGACTTCTCCCGGGAACTGGATAGGGGCTCGCATGAGTCGACCTTGAACGGGATGGACGGCTGTCAACCTGGGGCGGGACGATGTCGGGCGGGCGTCGACGTCCTTTTATACCAAACCCACCGCGGCGAGAACCACAGTGCAACGGGGATGCCCCCGCAGCTCCGATGGCCCGGCGTCGTCCAGCGGGATTGGGCACCCTCTTCCGACACAGACGACTGAAAGGCGTCGCACATCCGCGGGATTTCGACCGCGGAGCGCCCCCAACAGCGGTCTGGGTCGGACACCCGGACATCGTCGCGGGTTCGATTTCCCGGGAACTCTTTCGGGCCACAGCCCGTCCGATCATCGTTCGCGCGCACCTGTGAACACAAGTTCCACCGGGGAAGCGGTTTTCCGTCTTGAGTTTTGGGCCATTCGCCCCGACGATGGAAGAGACGTTATCCTGAACGGCTGACCGGCAGCGGAATTCTCGGCCGTGGTGCCGACCGATCCCCATCCGGCGACGACCTCTGTTTTCTTCGTGCAGGCCCTCAAACCAGCAAGGCAATTTTCGATGGCGGATTGGCCCGGCGGCAATTGCCCAGGATGCGGAGAGTGGATGCCCCCCAAGCAAGTCCACTGCCGCGAGTGTCGGCAACTGCTGAACCCCGAATTGTCGCTGTCGAGCGTGGAGATTCCCGAGTTCGTGCCGCTACAGGAACTCGATGCGATGGTTGAGATCAGCCCCAAAGGGATCTTTGTTCCCTGCCCCAAGTGCAAGGAGGAACTGAAGATCGCCAGCAAGTACCTGGGCGAACGGGTGCAGTGCAAATTCTGCCACGCCCCGTTCCGGTTGGATCCAACGAATCCGAAGGTTCGAACTGCCGACGTCTATTCCACCTGTGCGCATTGCCAGGAACAGTTGCGGTTCGCCGCCAAGTACGTCGGCGTCAAAGTCGCCTGCCGCTTCTGCGCCGGCAAACTCAATGTCGTCCGTGAGTCGGACGCGTAGGCGCGTCTGGGCGGGCTTCGTCCGCGCCGGAGCCGACCAAGCCCAAGGCAGCGCCTGCAGTTCGGCGGGAGCCTCCCTCTGCCGTTGGAAAACCGCGGCTAGGCCTTATGGTCTTCCTTGAAGCGGCGCTTGACCAGCGTCACTTCGTTGCCGGTCGCGTTATACCGAACTTCGTCCATGAACGAGCGCATCAGCATCACCCCTCGACCGCAGGGACGGTCGAGATTTTCCATGTCGCAGGGATTGGGGAGCGTCGACGGATCGAAACCGGGACCCTGATCGCGAATCACTACTGCCGCAGAGATCGCCGTGACCGACAACCGCACATCAACCACGCGATCCTTGAACGGCGCCTGCTGCAGCCGCTGTTCCGACAGCGTGTAGAAGCTGCCGTAATCGGCTTCCTTCAATTTGGAGCTGACCTCGAGATTGCCGTGGTAGAAGGCGTTCAGGAGCGCCTCTTCAATGGCGGTGCCGATCCGCAGGCGGTCGGTCTTCTCCAGGTGCCAGGCGTCTCCCATCTGCTGTTGCAGATGCCGCGACATGGTCATCATCAGCGAGAGCTCGGTCTCCAGGCAGTAATGCTCTTCGCGCGTCTGCAGGCGATTCATCAGCGCGGCCTGCGACCGATCTTCGGTGGCCTGCGTCAACACCCGTCGGACGGTGGGGAGCAACTCGGTCGAGAGAATGCGCTTGGGGACGTAGCTCGCCGCGCCGCTCCGCAGCGCCTCAATCGCGATCTCTTCGCTCCCCTGCGCCGTCATCAGTATGACAGGGATCTCGGGGTGTTTGCGGCGGACCGCGGAGACCAGCTCCAGCCCGTTCATTTCGGGCATCTGCAAGTCCGTCACGATCACATCGGGGGGATTCGCGGAGACGGAAACGAGGGCTTCGCTGCCGTCGTTGGCCAGCAGAATCCGCCACTCCGACATATGGCCCAACAGTCCGGCGGCCAAGCGCCGGTCCATCGGGGAATCGTCGACGATCAGGACTGTCGTCACACCAATATTCCTTGCCAGAGTTCGACCGTCGGTGAACCGTGGAGAGTGCCCCTGCGCTCGTTATCGTATCCCGTCAATCGTCCCGAGTCCGTAGCGCGAGTTTGAAATTTGCTTCACGCGACGTGCCCGACGATGCGTGTTCCCCCGCGCTGAAATCCGTGGGAACACTGCATCCGCTGCTCACTCTCGGATATGCTGTAACCGCCGCACGTGAAGAATCAGTGAACGACAGAGTCGGTTCACGTCGGCTCTCTCATCTTCGAGCTTTCGCAAAGGGTCGGCATGCGCACGTACAAGCAGCGTCTGGCGGACGGTGAACTGGTCTTGTCGATGGCCGTCGGACGCGTCCTGCAGCACAACCTGTTGCAGATGGTCGGCATGACCGGCGGGTTTCACGGCGTCTGGCTCGATATGGAACACGTCGGTCTCACCACGCAGCAACTCGAAGTCGCCACCCTCGCCTGCCGCGCCTACGGCATGGACTCATTCTGCCGAGTCGCCCCCACCGATTACGCCACCGTCACCCGCTGCCTGGAGGCGGGCAGCGGCGGCGTGATGGCGGCCCAGATCTTTTCGGCCGCTCAAGCCGAAGAGTTCGTCCGCTGGGCCAAATTCGCTCCCCGCGGGTGGCGGGGACTGAACACCGGGGGCGTCGACGCCGGGTTTACCACGATGTCCGCCGCTGACTTCACCAGGAAGGCCAACGAAGAAACGTTCGTCCTGATCCAGATCGAAACACTCCCCGCGGTGGAAGAATGCGAAGCGATCGCCGCGATCGACGGCGTCGACGCGCTCTTCATCGGACCGGCCGACCTCAGCCAGAGCCTCGGCGTGACAGGGCAGTTCTTCCATGAGAAGTGCCTGGCAGCGATCGACAAGGTGGCCGCCGCGTGCCGCAAGCACAAGAAGCATCTGGCCGCGGTGGCGTTCAACCCGGAACACGCCAAGATGCTCTACGACAAGGGCTGCCGATTCATTTCCCCAACCACCGACGTCCGCGTCTTCCAGGCCGGTCTGCAGTCGGTCAAACGCGAATTCAGCGATCTCTTCGGCACCCCGAAATAACGCGACCCGCCGAGCGTCGCGAGTGCCTGGAGCGAAGTTCGCCGAAATCGGGACGTTGCGCCGGCCGATCCCAGTTTCGTATTCGTCTTCAGGTTTGAGGTGCCGACCGGAATCCATCTCACGGCGAACGGGTTAACCACCCCCGTTCGCGCAGCCACTCTCCGGCGCGCTCCGGCCAGTGCGTGACCGCCTCGTGAGTCGGCCTCAATCCGTAACCGTGCCCCCCCGTAGCGTAGAGATGGACTTCCGCGGAAACGGCCGACTTCTTGAGAGCGCTGGCCAACAGGAGAGAATTCTGCACCGAGACGGGATCATCAAACGCGTGCACAAAGAACATCGGCGGGGTGTCTTTCGTCACTTGGACAACCTCTTGCAGCTTCTCGTCTCCTTTCTCCAGCAGTCCGCCGGTGTAGACCAGAATCGCGAAGTCCGGGCGGCTCGACAGGTGGTCGCTGGCGTCAGTTTCCGGATACTGTCGATCGTGCGACAGCAGCGCCGTCAAAGCCGCGGTCTGTCCCCCCGCGGAGAATCCGCAGATCCCGATTCGCCGCGGATCGAGCTTCCACTCGGCCGCATGAGCGCGGACCAGCGACATCGCCCGCTGCGCGTCTTGCACCGCAGCCGACCAGCGGCGGTCGGGGTCGCGGAACGGCACGCGGTACTTGAGCACGATCCCGGTCACCCCCAGCGTCTTCAGCCATTCGGCAACTTCCGTCCCTTCGAGGTCATACGCCAGAATGTGATGGCCCCCGCCTGGGCAAATCACCACCGCGGCTCCGCAGTCCTTCGCCGGCTCGGGCCGATAGACGGCGATCTGCGGCGTCGATACGTGGCCCAACTTGATGATCCGCCGACCGGCAATCAGTTTGTCCTCCGGCTTGGTCAAATCCGCTTCGGCCGGCAGCGTCCTGGTCTC
>JANRLN010000532.1:0-11261 GCA_033762515.1 Planctomycetaceae bacterium | reverse complement strand
GGTCTCTCCGGGCGGCGCAGAGCGAGCTGCTGAGGCGGCCTTCCTCAGTGACGTCAAGATCCCTGCAGGATTCGACGCGACACTCTTCGCCGCCGCGCCCGCGGTGCAATATCCGGTGTTCGTCGCCGCCGCTCCCGATGGAACAACCTACGTTTCCGTCGACAAGAACGGGTCCTTGGATCGGAACCCGCGTCGCGGTTCCGTGGTGAGACTGCGCGACATCGATGGGGACGGCCGCGCGGATGAGTCGAAGCTGTTCGTCGCCGACGTCGATTCGCCGCGGGGGCTGGTCTGGGATCGCGATCGGTTGTACCTGATGCATCCGCCTCACTTGAGCGCCTTCATTGACCACAACGGCGACGGGATCGCCGATGAGCAGCAGGTGCTCGTGAGGAACATCGCCTTTGGATTCGCCGATCGTCCGGCCGACCATACGTCGAACGGAGTGACGCTGGGAATCGACGGCTGGCTGTATCTCGCGATCGGCGACTTTGGACTCCTCGAAGCCACAGGGACCGACGGCCGCAAGGTGCAGTTTCGCGGAGGAGGCGTGGTGCGGGTGCGGCCTGACGGCACGGGCCTGGAGATCTACTCCAGGGGGACGCGCAACATCCTTGAAGCGGCGATGGACCCACTGTTGAACGGATTCACCCGCGACAACACCAATGACGGCGACGGCTGGGACATTCGCCTGCACCACTTCACCGGCGGGGAGCATCACGGCTATCCGTCGTTGTTCAAGCATTTTCCCGAGGAGATCGTGCAGCCGCTGGCCGACTACGGCGGCGGCTCGGGATGCGGGGCGTTGTATGTTGACGAACCGGGTTTTCCGGATGGCTGCGGCAATGCTCTCTACACGGCCGACTGGGGCCGCAACTGGGTCTACCGACATACGCTGACCCCCAAAGGGGCGACGTTCACGCCCGACCAACACGAATTCATCGGTTCGACGCGGGTGACCGATCTTGATGTGGATGCGTCCAGTCGCCTGTATGTCACCAGCTGGAAGGGGGCGACATTCACCTATGCCGGAGAAGACGTCGGCTATCTCGTCCGCCTGCAGCCGCGCGGTTACCAGGCCCCGGAGCTGCCAGACTATGCGACCCTCGGCGCAGCCGGGCTGGCGGGGGAGCTGCGCTCGCCGAGTCATCGGCGACGTCTGGCCGCACAGAGGGAACTGCTGGGGCGAAAATGGGTTGAGGCCGCCGCGGAGGATCTGTTAGGGCTGACGGCGGACCGCGCCGCTCCGCTGCCGAGTCGCGTGGCGGCTTTGTACACACTGGCCTTGGGGTCGGACGCCCAGCGGGGTCCGGCGCTGCTCGCCGCCATGACTGATCCGCAGCTCGCCCCCTTCGCAGCGCGCATCTGGGGCGAAACGCCTGACGCTGCGAAGGATCTTGCGGTTGCCGACATCGCCGCCCTGGTCTCTTCGGCCGATCCGCGAACCACTCTGGAAGCGCTGGCAGCTCTCGGACGACGTCAAGCGGTCGAGCAGGCAGACATCGTCGCGACGCGCCTGGTCGATCCGGATCCCGTCCTGGCGCAGACGGCGCTTCGATCATTCATTCAGATTCGGAACACCTCCGCGGCAGCCGCCCTGATCGACGGCGACTCCCGTCCCGCACTGCGCGAGCGCGCCTTGGTCGCAATGCGGCATTGGCACGAGCCAGAAGTGGTCGCGACGCTGATCGATCGACTGGAACGGGAACCACAATCTGCCCGACGCCGGGGGCTGCTGACGGCGCTCTGTCGGCTCCATGCTCGCGAGGGGACCTGGAAGGGAAACAGCTGGGGAACGCGGCCCGATACGTCGGGACCGTACTTTCAGCCGGAAACCTGGGAGCAGTCGGCGCGAATCGCCGAAGTCCTGCGGACCACGCTGTCAGGGGCGCAGGCGGAAGAGGCCTCCTTTCTGCTCCAGGAGTTGAGCCGCCACAAGATCGTGCTGGATGGAGCCCTTGATCGACTTCTGGCCATGGCTGCAAAGGATGCTTCGCTGGTCCCCGCGGCCGTCAGCGAATTATCGCGGACGGCGATCATTCCGGAGGGGGCGCTTCCCTTGCTGTTGTCGGTCACGGACTCCACGATGCAGACGCTTGATCAGCGGCAAGCCGCTGTGCTCGCCTTGTTGCGCAGCCGCGATGCGCGTGCGCTTCCGGCGGTGCTGGCGGTGTTGCCGCAATTGGCCGACGGCGGCAAACGAAAGATCGACCCGGTCTGGAATGCGTTTCTCAAGGGCGAGGTGCTGTCTCCCCATGCGGAGCTGTTGCGCGCCGTCGCCTCGAACTCCGATGAGGATGCCGCGCTCTACGCCGACGTAGGACTATGGGGGTTGGTTTCCTCGAAGTCGAATGCTGCTCCCGAAGCGAAGGCCCTGGCGACCGCGGCGATTGACGAAGGTTGGAATCAACCGGCGCGACGCCGCCGGCAATTGACGGCGCTGAGAATCTCCAATCAGCGGGAGTTTGCCGAGCGCGTGCAGGCGAGTCTCGGCGATGCTGACGCGGACGTGGCGAAACTCGCCCGTGACATTGCGCAGGACTGGAAACTGGAGCTAACTCCCACGCCGCGCGGTCCGCAGCTGAAAACCATGTCTCCCGAGGCGGCAATCGCGGCCGTATTGCGGATCCCCGGCAAGGCGGGCGTGGGGGAAGCCCTGTTTGCGAAGCTCAATTGTGCGAAGTGCCACACCGTCAAGGCGGGGGAGCCGCTGCGCGGACCTTTCCTGCCGAACGTCGCCAAGACCTACAAGCGGCCGCAGTTGGCTGAGTCGGTGGTGCTCCCCAGCAAGTCGCTCGCTCAGGGATTCGTGACCTACACGTTCGTGATGGATGACGGCAAGACTGTGACCGGATTCGTCACCAACGAGGCCGCCGATGAGATCACCATTCGCGACAACGAAGGGCGCGAGTTCCAGCTCGCGACCAAGGCGATTGAGGAGCGCGCCAAACAGCCAGTGTCGGTCATGCCGGAAGGGCTGGTCAAGGAACTGACGATCGAGGAGTTTGCGTCGCTGCTGGCCTACCTGGAGTCGTTGGCTGCACCGTAACGGCTCTGGCAGGAGAGACCTTCCCGCTGCGGCATTGCGTGAACATCACCGGCGCGACGTTTGTTGAGAATCACCCCAGAACGCGTGTCGAAGAACGCCGAATGCGTGTCCTGCCCATGCGGTGGGTGCGGAAATGCAAGTGGTTCCTGTGGGCCGCTGCGGGCTGGAAGCGCGTGCCACGAATGTCTCGACCGACGGCTGAGTCACTGTCGTGCCGGAGTTGAGGTCTGGTTTGGTGTGTTGATTTCGGAGCTGGCCTGAAATTTGTGGATCGGGGTTCGGAGCCGCAAACATCGACAAGCACGAAACTGATTCCAGCGTGCGCCGTTAGTTGCGGCCGGTGCGGCAAGGGCGGAGTTCGACGTGCCCTTCGATGTCGAGCACCTCGTAGAACGTGATGCTGTCCAGGCCGCGGGGGAGAGCATGCTGCGGCAGCAGGACGCTCCATCGCCGGTTGTCGTCGGCTTCCAGATAGGTGCGCGTGACAGCCAGGATCTTGCCGTCTGCAACGACGGCGAGGACGACCGGTACTGTTGCCGGCGCCGGATCGAACAACTCCCCCCTCAACAATTGGCCGTTAAAGGGCTCTTCACTCGAAGCCATCCCCGAGTAGTAGTCGAGGGGATAACTCAATTCGCGCGCGGGCTGAGTGCCGACCCGAAACTCGCTCACCATCCGTCCGACGAGTTCCGGTCGGACATCGAGTGTCCAGAGACGATCGGCGCGACCGGTGCCGAAGCGGGCAATCATTCGCTGTCGCGATTCGTCCGCCTGGGGAAAGTCGGCCGCGATTCCGATGGAGCCGTCGGCGGTGATCAAGGTCTTTCGCAGCCGGGCCTGAGTGGCGGCCAACACCGACTCGCCGTCAACCGGCAGCGGCAGATCCATTCCGATGACATCGGCGATTGTGGGGAGCACGTCGATGCTCTCGACGTTGCGATCACTGATGCGGCCCTCGGATTGGCGCGGCAGTTTGACGAAGAACGGCACCGGCATGATGTCGGGCAGCGTTTCCGGCGTCGGTGTGCGCATGGGCCGATTCCGCCGGAAAGAGTACCCATGATCCGCGGTCACGATGAGCAGACAGTCCTCGAAGACCGAGGTCTCCTGGAGCCGATCGAGGATCTCTCCCAGTGCGCGATCCGCAAAACCGACCTGCAGCAGATACCTCTGCCAGCCTTGATCGACGGCTAACTCGTCTCCACCCCAGTCTTCGCCCAGTTCGCCGAGGGTTCCCGGCAGATCTTGAGTGGCGACGTCGTCGAGAGCATAGGCGTCCCCCGAGGGATAGTAACAGAAGGGGGCATGCGGTAGTCCGAAATGCGCAAACCAGAGGTGCGGCTCCGGGCGGGGGCCGAGTGTGTCGACGAAATGCCGCACCTGCGTGCGTCGGTCTTGATCCCAGGAGTATTCCATGACGCCGTCGCGCTGTTTCCGGTCAATCCGGAGCGACTCCGGCAGACTGAACCAGACGCGGGGAATCGGCCACATGCTGCTGGAGAAATTCTTGGGCAAGCTGATCCGCCAGTACACAATTTCCAAACAGCACAACGTGTCCCAGGTTTGGCGCCACACGCTTCGCGGCTCGGTCGGGATCTGCAGTTCCGGCGGCGACAGACGGGTGAAGGGTTCGAAAATGGTGAACCCATATTGGCCGCTGCTGCGCAGCAACGTGAAGAGGTTCTGCGGATAACTGGCGAGCACCGGTTGTTCGAAGCGACCGGGGAACCGCCCCGACAGAATGGCCGGGACCGCGTTGGATGTCCGCGGATGGACCGTTGTCGCCCGACGAAACCAGGTCGAGCAACCAGCCAGCCGGGCGAAGTTGGGGTAGCGGATCGCGTCGATGCGACGGTCTTCGTCCAGCAGCGTGTTCCCGGCCAGTCCATCGTAGACCACCAGAACAATCGGCAGGGGTTGGCGAAGTCCGAGGGGTTTCTGTGTGGACGGCGGCGGGTGGAGGATCGGCAACACGCCGGGAGACGTCACAAAGGCCGCCGGAAAGATCACCAGTCCGATGCCGGCCCAACTGACGAGCCGGGCCCCCCACGGAGTTCGAAAGTAGCACCAGCTCAGGCCGCCGCCGGCGAGGATTGCGACGGCGGCCTGCACCAAGTCGGAGAGTCCGGACAAGTCCAGCCAATCCGAATCGCACAATGACCGGGACATCAGCCCTCCCTGCAGCAGGCAGAATCCCATCACGCAGCAACCGTGTAGCAGGAGACGACGCGCGGGGCTGAGCCAGTGCGTCAGGATCTCGCCTGAAGACAGGACTACAGGGAGCCCGAACATCAGGCACGCCGCAATCGCCAGAAGTCCGCCGGCGGTCAACCGCTGCTCAACGATGTACGGGGAGTTGTCCTGCAATTGATCCAAAAGCGGCTGCGCGACGACGAACCCGTTCAGGATGAACAGGTGAAAAACGGACGTCCACAAGCCCGGCGCGACGTGCCCCGAGGGGCCGTTCGCCGCAGCGGCGGCATCCGATGAGCCAGGCGACGTCATGGCTGGAGGGTCACAACGGTTCCACGAAATAGAGCGTCCGAGTGGCACAGCTCAGCCGGCGCTGTTCGCAAACGCGAAAGCGGGCCGACAGGGCCTCCTCAAACACGGCCTGGGAGTAGGCATGACCGCCGTCGGAACGCTGGGCCAGCAGGGTCCGCACCTGCGGGTCGTCCCGCTCCACGAACTCGATGACCGCACTGGCGCCGAGTTCGGCGAGCCAATCCACGACGTCGGGCAGGGGAAGATTCTCCGCCAGCACCAGGTGATGCAGCACGGCCAGACAGAGCACGAGATCGGGTTTGCCGCGACCGGCCAGATCCGACCGCTCGCAGCCGCGCCAACCTTGAGACGGCGAGGGGTCGGCCAGGTTGATGCGCAGCGGCAGGATGCGCTCCGAACCGTCGGCGCACAACTCTTGGAACAAGCGATCCACCGCGACGGAGTCGCCGTCAATCGCCACCACGAAATCTGCGTGCTCGGCGACAATCCTCGAATAACGTCCGACATTGCAGCCCAGATCCCATACCAGACGCCGCCGACGCTGCGACGCCACGCTGCGCACAAAGTCCTCTTTCTCGCGGATGTCGTCCCGGGAGCTGTCGCAGCCGGCATCATAGTCCGACCAGCGGGAACGGGACGGCCTCCAGCGCAATCCCGAGACCAGCTTCAGCAGTCCGCGGACATTGTTGAGGATCAGCGACTTGTCGAACCCGCTGCGCCTCAGGCCGGTCGACATCCCGAGGTCGTCCACGCGGACATGGTGCTCCATCGCCGCGTGTAGGAAGACATGCGTAAAAAGGCCTCGACGCCACAGGTCGGACCAGGAGAAGAGCTGGCGGCACTGCGTTGGAGAAATGCCGGCCAGCGAGCCGCGCAACCAGGGTTGATAGTCGATGTGCCGATAGGCCTGCAGCAGCAGTGGATAGAGAAATTGCATGCAGAATTGTCGATAGGCGGTCCACGGGGCGCCCGGCGCGTAGCGGGTGAACGAGCCGACGTCGATGAAGACCGGCTGTGTCCCGCGAAACTGCACGTTGAACGGGGTGGCGTCCTTCAAGATGAAATCTTCCTGCAGCGCGTCCTGCAGCAACTCCAGTTGCAGGATCGCCGCCGTCTGCAGCATCCCGAACGACCACTCGTAGGGGTAAGCGATGAAGGGCAGCGTTTCATGCGCCAACACCCCCGCCCAGTTGCCTTCCAGAAATTCCGCCGTTGGGAACGACGCGATCAGTTCGCTGGCGACCACGCCCCCTGAATTGATTCGACGGCGAAAGAAGTGGCTTTGCGAGACCGCATCCCAGTCGTCGCGCATGGATGGTGAAAGCGCGCGATAGATCCTGCCGGCATGCTGAAAGACGCGGCCGTCAGGATCGCGAAACGAGCCTGCGTGAAAGGCGTCGCGCGGCGACGCCGAAGCAATCGTCACGTTGGCACAGTTTCCAATCAGGAACGACGAACCGAGGGGGCGGAGACATAGGTTCGCCAGAGGTAGCGGCTGATGACCATCAGGCCGGCTGACCCGCCGACGAGCGCCTGCAGCAGGAGGCTGCCCACACCGGGATCGACGTACGCGAAGAGCGCAGGGAAATTCACCATGATTTTGGGAACCTATTCGGAGGGCGGGAGCATGCTTCAGGGGACTGAATCATGCAGGGGCAGGTTGGCGTGGCGGGGCAGATCGCAGTGGGTGATCTCGATGAGCAGCAAACAATGTGCCGCCCATCGCAGACCTCGTTCGGGCACCGCAATTTACAAGAACAAGGCCTGTGGCGTCAACATGGCTCACCCCTGATGGCCAACCACGTCTCGGGGATTCGAGGCACTTGTCATTCCTTTGACGCAAGCCGTTCCACTCCATCCATCCCACTCTGGGCAGGGCGGCGATCACCCTGCGGATTAAACACAGGACTCAACGCAAGGTGTCGCGGGATTCCACCGAAATTCTGGAGTCTGGCTGACCTTTTCGACAGCTTGGAAGTGAGTAGGGTGCGCCTCTGCCCGCTCGTCGGGCATCGGTGCACGCGATCGCCCGGCGGACCGACGCGGCTGCAGACCCCTGGCGGGGACTGCCCACGCCACACCCACCGCCTGCCCCGAGCCCCCCTCGACTATGGGAAGCGGCTTTCTTCTTGAGCCGGCTGCTGCTGAGGCTGCTGTGGATTGGGGGGCTGTTGCGGCTGACGCTGCGGCTTCCGCTGTTCCTTGAGCAGTTTCGCCAATTTCTCCTGCACGACATCGACCGGAATGTTGCGATCAATCTGCAGCACCTGCAGCGTGGGGGTCTTCGGCCGCGCCGCCTGATCCAGGTCGCGCACCATGATGCGAATACTGTTGAGCAGGTTCTCGGTGGAAGAGACGATCAGAGAATTCGAGACCTCGTCGACTCCGATGGACAGGGCTCCCTTAAAGCGCACGGGAGCCGGGGGATCGCTTCCCTTCTTGTCCTCGGTGTCGCCGAAGTTGTCGTACACGTAGGTGACCGTGCGTTCCGACTGTCGCTGCTGATTCTGGTTCTGGCCGTTCTGCTGCTGCTGCAGGGCCTTGTCGTTCTCACTCAGCAAATCGCGATAGACGTCCTTGAGGGCTTCGGCAATCACGTTCGCGCTCGAATATTCGATCTGAAAAATCTCGGTGCGACGCAGCGCCTTGGCGTCCGAAGCGACGGGCTGATCGTAGTACTCGATTAACTCTTCAATGATCCGCAACTGGTGCGAATCGGCCCCCACCACAAGGATCGTGTTCGAATCGCTGTCGGCGATGAACTTCAACGGTCGACGATTCGACAGCCGCCGCGAATCGTCCTTCTTCGGCGCGCTGTCGTCGAAGTACCAGTACGGCCGACGCGGGGCCGACTTGTCGGCGCCCTCTTTGAAAAACTCCTCCAGCGTCAATGCAATACCATAGGCCCACGAAGTGCTGTGCTGAAGCTGGAACATCTTGTAATCGCGGCGGGGCGGGGCGAGATCCGCCAGCAGATCTTCCATCCGGTCGAGGGCGGCCGTGTCCTCAGAGCGGAGCATCCAGCGACCGGTCGCGTCCAGCTCGATGGTGATCGGCGCTCCAGTCCTGCGGCGCGTCTCGGGGCGCTCACGACCACCATCGGGGAGCGGCTCCCCACCGGCGGGAACCTCCAACTCCGAGGAATCCGCGGGCGGCGCTGCAGCCGTCGCCGGAGTCTGTGTCGCTTGTGCCAACTCGCGTACGGGGACCGT
The DNA here is from genome assembly GCA_033762515.1 of Planctomycetaceae bacterium. Classification (GTDB taxonomy): domain Bacteria; phylum Planctomycetota; class Planctomycetia; order Planctomycetales; family Planctomycetaceae; genus DSVQ01. The sequence continues at coordinate 2,495 of JANRLN010000532.1, read as the reverse complement.
TTCCGGCTGCAAGGCGGCCTCGGCCGCCGCTGCGCTCGACGTTCGGCTGACCGACAGCTTGGAGAAGCGGAACGTCGCGGGGGCGACCGCTGGGAAAAAGGAGGGTCCCAGCTGCGTCGACGTATTCTCATCCTGCCCTTGGCGGGGTCCGGCCGGCGCATCCTCCGCCTTCGGAGGCGTCACTTTCAGTTGCAGGGGATTGTCCCCCAATCCCGGCCAGGCCTCGCGCAGCCGTTCGATCAGGTAGGGAGCGTCCTGCAGAGGGATCGTGTCGAGCGTTCGCAGCGTCGCCGCGCGGGAGCCTTCCGGCGGGAGTTCTCCGAGCTTGACCAGCAGGTTCTGAATTTCCTGGAGTTCCACGTCATTGGCCCAAATCAGCAGCCGATTGTGTTCCACGTCGGCATCGACCCGGAACTTGCGAGTCTGGTTTTCCTCCGACGAGCCGCCCCCCATGGAACTGAAGGGATCGTAGAAGTAATACGACCGGCGGTTGTTCTGCTGCTTTTCCTCCGCTTCACCCATCATGAATTGGATACTGCCGGCGACGTAATCCGCCTCCAGCTTCCGCAGCCGGATCACTTCGAATCGGCGGTCGCTGCCATCGAGCTTGGTGATCATCGCCTTGATCGTGATGTGATCGGCCAGTGTGGCATAGGCAATGATGGAGCGGTTCTTCTTGTCGACCCGCAACTGCGTCTCCGGATCGAGATTGCCGATCTCTTTGAGCGTTTCCGCGAGCGGCTCAGGGTCAATCGACGCCAGGCGATAGATCTGCATCCGATTCGGATTCTGCAGCAGCGAATGTTCGTCGGCTTTCGCCACATCGAGTTGTTTGACCGCCTGCTCGACCACGGCCACCTGGTCGGGGGGGCCATTCACGAGGATGCTGTTTTCGCGGCGATTGACGACGAGATGAATCTCGCCCGGCTTTTGCGCCGGGGGTTTGCCCCCCGGATTGTTCTGCTGCATTTGTTGCATCTGCTGCATCTGCTGCTGCATTTGCATCATCTTGCGCGGGTCCATCGGACCTTCGTCCTTTTTCGGCTTCTCTTTGCCGAGCAGCCCCAGCAGGAGATCGTAGACCTCGTCGGCGCGGGTGTATTTCAGCCGGAACTCGCGCACGAGGCGTTCCTGACCGTGGCCCGATTGCTCATCCCCCAGCACGAGCCGGATGGCCCGCAGGTTGGCGACGGCATCCAGAGCCTCGATGCGATTGGTCGCCTTCAGCGCCCAGATCTTGCCGTTGGGACTCAAGAGCGGCTTCAGTTCTTCCGCCGTGGGTTCCGCGATCAGCCAGTCGAGTTTGAAGGAGGTTTTGACGAACTCGTGCGGCTCGAGGTTTTCGAGGTCTTCCGGCATCACACGGGGAACGAGCGCCGGATCGAGTTTCTTCAGGTTGGCGACGATTAGCACTTCACCGCTGCGCAACAGCGTGTAGCCTCGATCCATCAAATGCCGGTTCAGGACATCGCGGATCTCGGTCACGCTGTAGCTGCGCTGCGTCCGCAAATTGAGGTAGTCGCCTGGAATCTCCTGCCAGTCGAGACTGAGTGCGGAAATCTCCGCGTACCATTCCAGCACGTCCAGCCATTTCTGGCCGTGGAAATTGAGTTGCACTTTGCCCGCGGCATCGGGGCGAATTCTCAGTTCCGCACGGTCTCCTGTCGACGACGGCTTATCAGGACGCGTGACCGCCTTGGGCGCCCCGGCGGCGTCGTCTTTCTTCGCTCCGTCTACAGGTTTGTCGCTCGGATTCTGCGGAGGCTGACCCGGAGTCGGCTGCCCAGGGACCGGCTGACCGGGAACCGGTCCCCCCGGCGCGACCGGTTGACCGTTGACAATCCGGACCGGCGGCGCCTGTGACCACGCCAATCCCGCGCCGCCGACGAGCAACCCGGTCGCCAGCAGTGTTGGCACGAGCACCTGCGGGCCAGGTCGGAGCGCCAGCGTCCATGAGTGCGTGGAATTACCAGGAGGACAGTCACGCGTTAACAAAATGTCACCCTGTTGAATTGCGAGTACTGCAAGCCGTTGGTGAGCAAAAACTCATCATGCCCTGTCAGTCGGGGCATCGCAAGATGACTCCGGAGACTTGCCGCTTCGGAGAGCAAGAATCGACACTCCGCCAACCATCTCGGAGAACCCCCGCAGAAAGACTTATTGTCTATGTTGTTGGGGCGGTTGTCAACATTTTCCTGGAGAAATGGCGCTCATTCGGGCCACTTTCCGTCCACGATCGGGCGGGGCGTCCATTTCGACGGATCGATCACGGCGTGGCGGATTCGTTTTCGCTTCCACGTGTAAGTGACATGCACCTCCCCATTCGCCATTTGAATCACCGCGGGATAGGAGAATTCCCCCGGTTCCGACTCCAGCACCAGCGCGGCCTGCCAGTCGCGTCCGTTGCCGCTGACGGCCACGTTGAGCGGACTGCGGCCCTTCGCCGTGTGGTTGTAGACCAGCAGATGTCGACCATCGCGCAGCGTGACGGCGTC
>JANRLN010000531.1:0-9925 GCA_033762515.1 Planctomycetaceae bacterium | reverse complement strand
GCTGCGCCGCGGCCTGGGCCTCGGCCTTGAAGCGACGCACGAGTGTCGGATTGCTCGCCTTATCTTTGGGCAGGACCTTGATCGCGACTTGTCGCCGCAGTTCGGAATCTCGAGCCAGATAGACGGCCCCCATCCCTCCCTGTCCCAGCTTCTTCTCGATCAGATATTTTCCGAGGCGCTGCAACGGTTTCTCGGCCGCACCATCGCCTGTTCGCTCAGGGGCGCGTGTTTCAGCGTCAGTCGTCATGCGACACCTCGCTGGGGAATCAATGCAGCCTGTCGACGGACAGACCTCGGTTCGATCGACGGTGCGGTGAGCAATCCACTGACCAAGCCGTCCCAAGTGATGCACAGATTCAGTGGTGCGGACGAATCAGACCAGAAGGACGCGCAGAAGGCAAAACGTTTCCCTGACGGGGCTTTGGCCGAGGCATAAGTGTAGCAGACTCGTCCGAAGTCCGTCAAAAAGAGACCGCGATTTCTGGAACAAATTTGGCTTCCGAGCCATTCCCGCGTACAGCAGGGCTCGCGGCGCGCTCGGTCGGTGCTCTACCTGCTCGCCGGCGCGTCGTGCGACTCCGCCGCGGCGGGATCGTGTGCTGACAACGCCTCCGGCAGTCGTTGGACCCGGCCCGCTTTGTCGACGCAGGCGAGCACGCTCGACGCCGTCGCGAGCAACTGCTCGCCCCGGAACAGACGGTAACTGTGCTCAATCTTCACCGCGGAGATCCGCTCGACTTGCGTTCGCAGCGTTAACAAGTCGTCATAACGGGCCGGGGAATGGTAACGACACTCGAGTTTGACCACGACCAGGAACAGACCAGACTTCTCCACCTCCCTGTAGTTGCCCCCTTGCGCCCGCAAGAGCTCTGTTCGGCCCATCTCGTAGTAGTTCACGAAATTCGCGTGATGCAGGAAACCCATCGCATCGGTTTCGCAGTAACGAACGCGGATCGAGATTTCGTGCGCGGTGAGCATGGCATTCCCCGCCGCTGCGGGTCTGGAGGAGTGTAATTCCAAGAAGCGGGATCTGCGTCCGGTTCAGCGCGCCACTGCGGCCAGCAGCGTCGATTCGTACGTCCGTCCGCCACGACCGCCGAGTTCGTCGCCGGCCGTGTTCTGGTTGAGCGCCAACTGATAGAGCCGTTGACCGGCTGCCGTGGGATACTGCCCATCCAGACATGCCTGACAGAGTGCCGACTCGGGGAGGTCGACGCTGCGCGCGATCGCCGAGAGGGACAGATATCGCAGGCTGTCGGCCCCCAGCGCCTTGGCCATGCGGGCCTCTGCTTCTTCCGTCAGCGCCCCCCCTTTCAGGAAGTTCGGCGCAAACAATTCCCCAATGGTCGACATGTCAATCCCGTAAAAACAGGGGGCGACAATCGGCGGGCAAGCGACGCGGACATGCACTTCACTGGCACGTCCGCGGTCCTTAATCTGATGAATCAGCGCCTTCATGGTGGTGGACCGCACGATGGTGTCTTCGACCAGCAAGACGCGTTTTCCCTCCATCACCTCCGGCAGAGGGGTGTATTTCATCCGGGCCTTGTCGGCGCGACTCGCCCCCCCTTCGATGAACGTACGCCCCATGTAACGATTGCGAATCAAGCCTTCCTGGCTGGGGATCTTGAGCGCATAGGCCATGGCGTCGGCCGCCGCTTTCGCGGTGTCCGGGACCGGAACGATGATGGTGTCGTTGCGCTCGCGGTGGATTTCCAGGAGTTCCTGTTTGGCCAGTTCCTCTCCGAGGCGCTTCCGCGTGAGATAGACGCTCTTCTCGTCGAGCGTGCTGGCCACGTTGGCAAAGTAAATCCACTCGAAAAAGCAGTGCGCCCGCCGTTCCGGCTGGGCAAACTGATGCAGCGACAATTCGCCGTTTCGAATGATGACCGCCTGGCCCGGCAACAGGCTCCGGATGTCTTCGTTGTGAAATCCCAGGTTCGCCAACGCCACGCTTTCGCTCGCCGCGGCGAACATGGCGCCGTCGACTGCATAACACAAAGGTCGAATCCCCAGCGAATCGCGGGCGACGATCATGTCTCCCAAAGCGTTGAGATAGACGATGTTGTACGCACCATCGAGCCGCTGCGTCAGGCGCGACAACAACTCCTGAGGTGTTGGACGCCGATCCCCCTGCAGCTGCTGGGCGATCAAGTGCATCAGGATTTCCGTATCGGTATCGCGCGAGAGATGGAAATCGCGCTGCGACAGAATCTCGTCCCGCAGTTCCTGATAGTTCGCCAACTGCCCGTTGAACCCGAAGCTGAACCACTTGGCCTTTTCGATGTGATGGCGCTCGAATGGCTGAGCGTAGTTGACGTCGTCCTTGCCGCACGTGGCGTAGCGGACGTGCCCCACGGCGGCGATGCCGCCGAGCGTCTGCATTAAGTTTTCGTATCGATCCTGATGATTGAGGTGAAACACCTCCGTCACTTGACCGACGTTTTTGTGCGTATGCAGCAATTCCGAACGATGGGGATCGAAGCTGGTCATCCCGGCGGCGAGCTGGCCGCGATTCTGGATCTCGAGCAGCAGTCGAGGGATGTGGCGAGCCGTCAGGCTCGGATCCCCCTTGAGGGCGAGTCTGCTGACGCCGCGTCCGGGCAGATGGTAAACCGCCGCAATGCCGCACTCGTGGAACAGATCCGCCATGGTGTCCTTCCGCGCAGGGAGAGCGCGTCACTGTTTGCACAACCGGGCCAGCGACTCTCCATCATAGCGAACTCAGGTTCACGGAACAGGGACCGGCGCGAACTGGACGGAAGTCGCGCCGTTTTCGGGGTTTGAGACGGTCAAAACGATCGCCGTGATCGGCAGGCAGCCGCAATTGTGAATTGGGAGGCGGAATCACCGACATCACCAAGTCCCGGATACGCAAGTACCAGCGAAACAGAGACACGTCCATCGATGCCTGAGCAGAAATCTTGCTCATGAACGAAGTGCGAGGCGCGGCAGTACGCCCGGCGGGGCCTCTCAAACTCACAAAATGAATGATCTGCGAAATCTGCGGGACTAGGAAAATCACTAATAGCGGATTCCTCGCAACATTCCCAAGATACCATCCATCTGGAATGGCGCGGACGCCGCGCTGACAGGTCCAGTTCAAGTTCGGGGCGCTCGACCGAATCAGGTTGCAAATCACGGGAGACTGCACATGTTGGGTCAGATTCGTTACGCAGGGATTTTGGTTGCCGCGTTGACGATCATGGGAACCGCCGACCAGGCCCATGCCGCCGTCAACAACAAGACGTATGGAATCACGGTGGTTTCGACCGTCAGCGGGATCTTCAATGGCGTCCTGTTCTTTTCGGAGCAGAACAACGCCGTCCAACGTCAGGGCACCTTCTTCCTGGACACGGAAGATGACGGGAGGGGAACATACGATCAGGACATTCTGGGCCTGACGTTGACCGCCGCCGGCAGCGACGGCGACGACTACCAGGGCCGGTTCCTGGCGATTTCGATCGGCAATCTGTTGATCGGCTCCGGGGCGGGGAACGCCAGCGACGTGTTCGTCTTCTTCGGACGGGTGACGCCGTAATCCGCCTCCGGTGGTCTTCAGCGGAATCCATTGGTCGACCTCTCGCGGGGCCGACCAATGGATTTCTGCTTTTCGGTGCGTCACACTGCCTCTGGACCCACCAGCAAAGTCATCCTGCAAGGCGCCGGCATGCCGTCGTGTTCCTTTCCCCGAGTTGTCCTTGGCAGCCGCAATCGCAAGAAGATCGGGGAAATCGCCGAACTGTTGACCCCGTTGGGAATTGAACTCGTCGGCGTGAGCGAATTCCCAGGCGTGGCGGACGTCATCGAGGATGGCGATTCGTTTGCCGCCAACGCCCAGAAGAAAGCACGAGAAACGGCGCTCGCGGTTCAGCACTGGACCATCGCCGAGGACAGTGGATTGTGCGTTGACGCGCTCAACGGGGCGCCCGGAATCTACTCGGCTCGATACGCCGGAGAACCGGGTAACGACGAAGCCAACAACACGAAACTGCTGAAAGACTTAGAGCAGGTCCCCACCGAACAGCGTTCGGCCCACTACGTCTGCCACGCCGTCCTGTGCGATCCGAGCGGAAATGTGCGGGCCTGGGCTGAAGGACGCTGTCACGGACGCATCCTCCGCGAGTATCACGGCGACCGCGGGTTCGGCTACGACCCGCTGTTCCTGGTTCGAGAGTATCACCGCACCTTTGGAGAACTCGATGCGGCGGTCAAACGGCACATCAGTCACCGGGCGAAGGCGTTTGAGCGACTGATTCCCGCCATGCTGCGCGTGTTCGAGGAAGCGCAGGGATAGACGGCCCCGCGCTTCTGTGAGTTTTCCGGTCGCACCTGCAATTCCCGTGCGGCGAGGTCTGCCGGTTGACTGGAAATCGATGGCGAAGCGATCGAGAAACCGCCGAAGTTCTTGAGGCAGGCGCTCGACAGCGCCGTTCGGCCCGCGTCAGGATGTCGCTCTCCGTCTACCGATTCTCGTCCCTTCTGTGTGACGGCTGATGGTGCGGTGGTACTTCGGTTCTCGACCCCTGGCAGCGAGCCTTTCCCCATCTGATCTGCATCCCCCCGCTGCTGAGGGTTACTGCATGTTGCGCTGGCTTGGCCGTCGCATGGATTGGAACCACGAACAACGTGCCAACGGACTGGCCGGTTTCATCGCGTTCGCCGCTCTGGTGATTCTGTATCTCGAAGCCCCCCCGGTCCCCGCCGGATCGGGCACGATTCGGATCAACTCGGTGAAGTCGCGGGCGCTGGTTCTGCACTCGACCGCCGCTCCCTCCTCACAGGTGATGGCCAGCATTAGCGAATCTCCGTCGAAGACGACCGATGCCGCGGCCGCCGCAACTTCGCCGGCGGTATCGGCCCTCCAACGCAAGGTCGCCATGTTGCAACAGGGACGCAAGTTCCTGGAGAACACGCCCGATTACACCGCCGTCTTCAGCAAGCAGGAACTGGTCGGCGACCAGTTGCTGGAACTACAGGACATCTATCTGAAGTGCCGCCACGCTCCGTTCAGCGTCTACCTCCGCTGGCTTTCAGGCGACGTCGATCGCGAAGTCCTGTATGTCGACGGCCAGAACGGCGGCGAGATGATCGTGCATGGCGGCGGCTGGAAGGCCCGGTTGCCGTCGCTGTCGATCAGCCCCAACAGCAGCCTCGCGATGCAGGAATCGCGGTACCCAGTCACCAAGGCTGGCATCCTCGGCACTCTCGACATCATGCTGGAGATTCATGCGGAAGACGTCGCCAAGGATCGGCTGGCGCGCTCCGACCAGCTGGCTGACGAAGAATTCGACGGTCGGCAGTGCGCGGCATTCCTAATCGAATACCGTGACGCCAAGCTGTCGCCCACCTATCGCAAGTCGATCACACTGATCGACAAGGAATGGAACGTGCCGCTCTACACTCGCAACTTCGGTTGGCCCAACGTGGGTGAAACCGCGACGGGCGACGAACTCGACGAAGCCACGCTCATCGAGTTCTACACCTTCACCGAGGTCGAGTTCCGTCAGCAACTCGCCACGGCCGACTTTGATCGCGGCAACGAAGAGTATCTGTTCAAGTAATTCGTGATCGCGGACTGACGCCTGAAGCCCAGGGATTGCGATCCCTGGGCTTCTGCGTTTCAGGTGAGCTGCAGATGTTCAAACGCCGCCAGCGGCGACATCGTGTAGCTCACGTAGAACGGACCGAACTCGGCGTACTTTGCGGAGGCGGTGTCGAACCGCATCGTGTAGACGATGTCTTTCAGATATTGCGGCGTACGCCCCCACAAGGTGACGCCCCACTCCCAGTCGTCCAGTCCGGTGGAGGCGGTGATGAGCTGCGACACTTTCCCGGCGAAGGCGATGCCGCTGGTGGCGTGCTCGGCCATGAGCGCCGAGCGTTCGCTGAAAGGGGCGGTGTACCAATTGGCGATCGGATGCCGAGCCTTGTTCATCGGATAGAAAGAAGTGGCCGGCCAATCGGGGAAGTCGGGATACAGCCGCTGTTTGTTCATCATCGGCAGCCGCTGTTCGTACGCCTTCATCCGTGCAGTATGAGCCGGGTTATCGGGACCGATGCCGTCATGCGTCAGACGTTCCGCGTACTGCGAAATCGTGGGAACGTATTCCGAAACTTCGGTAATCGACACGAACGAATAGGTCGGCACCAGCGCCGTCCCCCAGGGACTGGCACGGAGACCCTGGCGGACTCCGTCGATCAACAGCGGATCGGGGTCCATGATCATCAGGCCGAAGTCGGCTTTGTGTCCGGAGACAACCGAGGTCTGCAGACGCTGTGGCGCCCCGGGTCGAGCCGGGTCGAGCAGATGAGCGACGGTCTCAACCCCTTGTCGGCGTTGTTCGTCGGAAAGGGCCTGCCAGGCGACCGGGTCGATGCGATAGTAGATGTGCAGGCAGTGCCAGCCTTCGGTCAGCCTGGTGCTCGGCGGCGGAAGGTCGACAGGGGCGGCTGGGGGTCGGCTCACAGGGGCAACTCAGTTCACTGGGAATTCGAGATTGATCGTTACCGGACGTCGATGCGAGACGGTCTGCCGTCTACTCGGGCGGAGCCGTTTCCGATTTCGGGTAGCCGGTCCAAGCCAGGGGCTTCGCGGCCATCTGCAGTTCGCCGCTTTCGAGGATCTTGAGGACGTTCTGGACCGTCATATTCGTGGGCAATTCGCGCTTCAGACGATTGACCGTCTCCTGGGGGACCATGCTGGCTCCCGGTCCGGTGTCCCCCTCGACGAATGACCGCTTCTGGTCGAAGACCGCCCAGTAGATCGTGCGGGAGTGCGTCTTGGCCCCATCCCGCGCCTTGGTGGCTTCTCCCCCCTTGCTGCGGTTTCCATTGACGCGGTACAGATCGCGGCGTTCGAAGATCACCGCAATGACGTTCCAGTCTTTCGAGCCAAACAGACCCATGCGGCAGTTCCCTGGGGTGCGTTCAATCGCGTGGCATGCCAGTAGATGTACCGCGCGGAGAGCTGGCATGCCATCGTCGCCGCATCGCTGCTGCGAATTCTTCACCTGGATTCCACCGGAAGTCCGCCAGGGTTTTGGGATGTTCCGTGAAGGCTGCTGTGCCTAGAATTCCGCAGCTCTCGGCGATTTCGCGACCGATGCTAACTACCACCATTCCCCAGGCACCCAGAACACTTTGGAACGGATGCACCCAACCGACGATACCCCGCCTCTGCCCGACCCGTCCGAGGATGCTGTCCCACCGGCAATCGACTCGGGTTGGACGAACGTCAACCGGCTGGCGGTCCTCTTATTTGCGGCAACGTGCGCCTCCACGTTCCTGAGTGGAACAATGATGGGGAAGCCCCGGCCGGAGGTGACGTTCGAGGAACTGATGTGGGACGGCTTCTGCTACGCCGGCCCGGTGATGCTGATCCTGCTGTGCCATGAAATGGGGCACTTCCTGACGGCGCGTTTCCACGGCGTGCCGGCGTCGCCCCCGTTCTTTCTGCCGATGCCGATTCTCAGTCCCCTGGGGACCTTGGGCGCGCTGATCGTGCAACCCCGTGGTTTTGGGGACCGTCGGACGATGTTCGACATCGCCATCGCCGGGCCACTTGCCGGTTTGGTGATTGCGCTGCCGGTGGCCTGGTTCGGAGTGCAGCAGGCCGAACTGATGGAATACACGCCGGAACATGGCTCCGTCACGTTCGGGGATCCGTTGCTGCTGAAGGGGATGGTTTGGCTGAAATTCGGTGACCTTCCGCCTCTACACGACGTGTTGCTGAACCCGCTCCTGTTTGCCGGTTGGGCGGGGATCTTTCTCACCGGTTTCAACCTGGTGCCGATTGGACAGTTGGACGGCGGCCACATCGTCTACGGGCTGGTTGGTCAACAAGCCCATCGCGTGTCGCTGGCGTTCCTGCTCGCCGGCGTGGCCTATATGGCTTATTTCAACCATTGGAACTACATCCTGATGGTGGTCTTGATGCTGTTCGTCGGCATCAAGCACCCGCCAGCCACTGATGATCAACGCCCGCTCGGCTGGGGACGAATCTTATTGGGCTGGGCGACGATGTCGCTGTTCTTCGTCTGCTTTTCCCCGTTCCCGATCACGATCAACGCCCCCGAGTCCGACGAGAAGTCCATCGACAGTCCAACACAGGAACCGGCGTGGTCAGACAATGTCATTGTTGACCAATCGGCGGAATCGCCGGTCGTCGTGCAGCCGTCTAACGACTCCCGTTGAGGAGTGAATCAAGCAACCCGCGCAGTTCTGCCGGGCTGTAGCTCGATTTTGCCGGGATGTGAAACAGCGGCAAACCAGCGGCAGCGAAGACGCCGTCGACCAATTCATCCCGTTCCTTGCGTCTTCCGCGACTGTGACTGGTGTCGTCCAATTCGACTCCGCACAGGAAGCGAAACGTTGACGGGTCGCAGAGGACGAAGTCCACGTGCTTTTGGCTGATGCGATTGCTCGCGCCCTTGTTTTGCGAGGGTTGCTCGATGGCAAACAGATCGACAAGGCGCACTTTGGGACAAATCGCTGCGCGTGCGCCCACGACGGTCGCCAGCACCCGATAGAAGTTCAACTCGGCGGGCGTAAGCAGGCCGTCCCGTAATCGAAACGGCAGGCGTATGACTTCCGGCTTCGCGTTAGGTTGTGCAAAACCGATTAGCCGGAGCAGAACGGTCAAACAACCGGCACGTTCGGGGGCACGCATCTCAAATCCAGAAATGTTGCGGCAAGTCTGAGTCAGGGCGAGCACCGCAGCTTCCGAAGTCCGCGGATCGGGACGTCAATTTAACCCCCGAAGCCGGGCAAGACCTCGGGGGTTCACGACGGACAATCTGCAGAGTTCGGTCCGGAGGCGATCAGCCCGCCATCATCCGCTTCATGAACGCCAATGCGTGCTGGGCGAGGTACTCTTCCGACGGGTACATCCGCCGCCAGATCTTCGTCGCGGCGGCAAGGGCCGGAAGCGACAGGCCGAAGGCTTCGACCATCAGCCAACCGTCGTAGCGGAGTTGTTTGAGCATCTGGAACGTCGTTTCCCAGTCGACATGACCTTCGCCGGGGGTCGAGCGATCGTTCTCGCTGATGTGGACGTGTACCACCTGGTCGAAGGCCGACTGCATCGCGGCGGCGAGATTCTTCTCTTCGATGTTGGCGTGGAACGTATCGTACATCGTCTTCAAGTGTGTGTGGTTGACTTCGCGGCAGAAGCGGGCCGCGTCGGCGGCGCTCGTCAGGAAGTAGCACTCGAACCGGTTCAGATACTCGACGACGAGCGTGACGTTCTGCGACTTCGCGTAGTCGGCGGCACGGGCCAGGATCTCCTTGCCGCGGCTCCATTCGTCCGCCGTTGGACCGCTGCCGGAAAAGCTGCCGAGAGCGGAGTGAATGGGTCCGCACAGGTGTGTGCCTCCCGCGGCGGCAACCATGTCGACGGCCTTTTTGAGCCGGGCCAGCCCCGCTTCGCGGACGGCGGCGTCGGGAGAAATGGGGTTTTCGGCGTCGGTGCAGACGGTGACGGCGGTGCGCGCCAGACCCAAGGCGTCGAGTTTGGCCCCGACCTTCTGGAACTTCGCGAGGTCCATGTCGAAGACGGGGAGTTCCACGCCGTCGTACCCCATCGCCTTCAGCGATTCGAGGACCGGAAAGTAGTCCTCGGTTACGTCCGAGGTCCACAGCAGCAGGTTCATTCCGTACTTCATGGCGGCGTACTCTCGCGGTGGGGGGAATGCGTCACTCGGGCCAGGGAAAATGTTCGGGAGGCAGCAACTCGCGCCGCCGGTTCGCGACAACCATTCGCGCCTCGGCCAACCAGCGCGCGGCCTCGCTCGGAAGCGGCGTCAGTTTGACCCGCGCAAGGACTTGATTCAAGCGCCGCAACAGCCGGGCGTCGTCGGTGTAGTCGTCCAGGATTCGTTCCCGCAGGAACACTTTCACAAACCACGCCAGCCGTTCCGCGGGT
>JANRLN010000530.1:0-4012 GCA_033762515.1 Planctomycetaceae bacterium | reverse complement strand
TCCCAGCAGATTCGCAGTTTCCTCGGGGGACTCCGGCAAGGGGACCGGGGACTGTACGTGAGCACGGGCGGATTCTCTAAAGATGCGGGATACGAAGCCGACCGTTCCAACATCCCGGTCACGCTGCTCGCCCTCGACGATTTGGCGACGCTGGTGGTTTCGCACTACGAAAACTTCGACATGGACGGCAAAGTGCTGATTCCGCTCACGCGGCTGTACTGGCCTGCGGAGTAGTCCAGGCCGCGATGGCCATTCACACCCGCAACGGCGATTTGCATCTCGGCACCCGCATTGATGACGACGCTGTGGAAACTGCTGCTCGCCGACGGGACTGGGGCCGCGATCCACCCCGTTCCGTCAGAATAAAACGGGATGCGCACACGTCCAACAGAATTTGACTGGCGATCAACTCCAGTCCGATATGATGATCGACGATGCCACACGCTGCAACGCCTTGCATCGAGTACGCGAACGCGGGAATGTGCGATTTCCCGCTGGATTTCAAGCGATTTGACAATTTCGGGATCTGTGGGACTCTGAACGTGTGACTGTGCAGACCCTTACCGTTCAGGAGAGATTCATGAGTCCGAAATCCGTTGCGTCCGCGTTGCAGCGCCCCGTGGAAACCCCTCTGGCGGACCGCCTGACGTGGTCCTTGAAGGATGCCGCACGGTCGACCGGCCTGAGCATCCGCACCCTTCAGTCGGCGATCAGCCGCGGAGACCTGGCCGCCATCCGCGTGGGTCGCCGCGTGCTGCTGTCCCCCGATGCGGTGCGGGCCTGGCTGGCGTCGCTCTCCACGGTCGCTGATTGAACGGCGTCGACGTGCGCGCTCCGAAACGATTACTGCGGTGTAGCGTCCTGCGACCGCGGTTCGATCGGTTCGAAGCGGATGCCGTTGTCGCCGGGAAACCGTTTCCGATGGTCAAACCCGTCGATGAAGATTTCGATCGGAATCCCAGCCGGGAAGGCATCGCAGGTGCTGCCTGAGAAGGCAGGCGCGTCGGGGTCGCGGCTGAGGTGCCGACAGTCCATGCACATCGGGCGATCACCGATCACGGTCGTTTCTCCAGAGACAACAGCTTGATGACTTCGACTTCACCCATTTGTGCATCGCGAACGGAGGCCTGATTCGATGGGGAACGCGGACCCGCGACAACTGACGATCGACTTCAGCCGGGGGAAACAACTCTCGATGTCCTGCCGCAGTGTCTGGAAGGTCGTCGCGCGTGCGTCATTCTGCGGGCGGTTCGATCGGTTCGAACCGGATGCCATTGTCGCCGGGAAACCGTTTCCGATGGTCAAACCCGTCGATGAAGATTTCGATCGGAATCCCAGCCGGGAAGGCATCGCACGTCACCGGCGAGTTGCGCGGCGCGTCATCGCGGGATTGCAGGTGACGGCACGTCATGCAGAGCGGGCGAGGACCAATCACGGGGCTATCTCCAGGGAGGCCAGCTTGACGTCTTCGAGTTTACCAATTCGTGCATCACGAACGGAGGCGTGATCGCAAATGCCGGAATCGCAACAACAATTCGATTGGGATCGGCCCGACGTGCGCGACTGGAAATTCGCGATGATCGACGCACTGACCCCGGTCTGTTCGTGCGTGCGCAGGACGCGCCCGGATGGTGCACTCTGCCGCGGCTGTACGTGCGCCTCTCGGCTGCGGAAGTTCCTGAAGGTCCTCGATTCGTTCCAGCAAACACATAGCGGCTGCTGGCCCAGCCGCGCCACAATCGGACAACGGATCGGTTGCTCCGAGCGCCAAGTCACACGCCTGGTCGAGATGGCCGAGGCTCTTGGCTACATCATGGTGGAACGTCAGCACCGACGCGCCGCCAACCTCTACAGGGTCAATTGGCCACGGATCTTCGAGGAGACGATCGACAGCGTCACCCTCAAAATGTCACATCGAGCGGGGAAAAATGTCACTACAAGCCCCGTTGAGGAGTCAAAATGTCACTTCGAGGCGGGACAAAATGTCCCGCAGAATCTTGAATACATGAAACGTAATGTATCTGTACATGTGGAAAGGCCGGACACTGAGAGGTACAAAGGCCCAAGACTAGGAAAACCCTACCATCCCCACATCACACCGGAACTGCTCAACGACCCGGATTGGTTGGTGAAGAGTTTCGCACCCCGAGCCGCCGCAGCCGGGTTGATTCCCAACGCACAGAGGACCGCCGGATTCATCGTACTGGCGTGCGCCCACCAGGCCCGAACGGGCGACAACCCGCCCGGCCTGTTCTACGCTCTGCTGAGTGACCCCGGCCGTTCCAAACACCTCAGGAATGCCGCCTTGGACTATGCCAGCCAAACGCTGAAAAAATATCGGCCGGCCGTGGTGCCGACTGGCTGAACGACGACCCCCGCCGTCGAATCCGGGTAACGCCTGCGCCGGGAGTCAGAAACGAACCATTTCAGCGGGGATTCCACGTGAAGATTTTGGAGTACGGCAATACGATGATTTCCACAGCATCCCACACAGGCGCGGAAGCGGTCGCCATCGACCGTGATGAGCGCCACGCAAGCCCATCTCCCAGTTCTCTGGGGGGACGGGGGGCGAACCCAGCGCCGGAACCGATCTTCGATTGGCAAGGCACACCGAACCGCACCGACCTGGCATTGATTCGACAAGCCGTTCGCAAGGGATGGGTGATTCCCCCAAGTCTGCGATTGGCCATCGTCGGATTCGTCCAACGCGGATTGCACAGCGGTCGGGAAAGTCTCGCGCGCTCCGCTGCGATGACTCTGGAACTGTTGGAGTGCTGAGTCATGCCGAAGTCTGGTCGCGAACGCCGGCGACGTCGCCAACAGCGGCGCGAGCTCGATAGGCCGCGTCCGCCGTCCCGCGGTGACCTGCGCCGACTGAGGACCGCGATTCGAGCGGGATGGCCCATTGCACAATTCCGACGCCTGGAGATCGTTCAAGATGTGATTCGAGTGCTGCAGGCAGACCACGCCGCCGTGAGACATCGCATCGCCGCCGCGGCGACGTTGATCGCGATGAGTGAAGCCGGTGATCTATCGGCCGACGACTTGCGTTAGAATTGCAACAACCTTTGACCGGCGGCGGTGCGAGCGGAACTTGAAGGCCGCTCCCCGCCGTCCGGTCCCTTCAAGAAAGGTGCCTCGATGGCCTCACTCATCCGCGACAAGGATGGCAAGAAACGCATCGGCTTTAACTCGCTCGATGGTCGCCCGATGACGCTGTGGCTGGGCAAGTGCGCCGATCGGGTCGCGATCGAAGTTCAGCGGCACGTGGAAGCGATTCTGTCCGCCGCCGCCGCCGATGTGCCGGTTGACCCGCGCACGGCCGATTGGTTGGGACGCATCGGGGATGACCTCCATCGCAAGCTGGCCTCAAAGGGATTGGTCGCTCCGCGACAGACTGCCAAAGATGTCGCGGCAGAGGGGTTGCTGGGGCCGTTCCTGGCGACCTATATCGCCAGTCGGAGCGACGTGAAGCCGCTCACCCTGGCAAAGTACGAAACCGCACGGCGGGAACTGGTGGCGTTCTTCGGATTCGATAAACCGCTCGTCAGCGTTTCGCAAGGTGATGCCGACTCGTTCCGGCGACATCTGGCGACCGGCCGGGGGAATCGACCGCGGGCGGAGAACACCGTCCGCAAGATCATCGCGAACGCGAAAGTATTCTTCGGCGGTGCCAAACGATTGCGACTGATTCCCGAGAACCCGTTCGCCGATCAAAAGGCCAGCATCCTGGCGAACTCGAAACGGATGGTCTTCGTCAGCCGGGAAACCATCGACACCGTGATTTCAGCCTGCCCGAACGCGTATTGGCGACTGATCGTCACACTTGCCCGCTACGGCGGGCTGCGGATTCCCAGCGAACTGGCGATCACGTGGGACGATGTCGACTGGGAGCGCGGGCGCCTGCTCATTCGCTCACCGAAAACCGCCCATCACCACGGGCGCGACGAACGGATGATTCCGCTCTTTCCTGAAGTGCGGACCGCATTGGACGAAGTCTGGCAACTCGCCG
>JANRLN010000529.1:0-3120 GCA_033762515.1 Planctomycetaceae bacterium | reverse complement strand
CGTTCCGTTTCCTTCGGGAATCCATCCCTGGAAAAACGGCGTTCTCGTCTCCGCCGCCCCCGACATCTTCTTCGCCGCCGATACGGATGGTGACGGGAAAGCCGACGTTCGTGAGGTCCTCTACACCGGCTTCGCGGAAGGGAATCAGCAGCATCGCGTGAACGGCTTCACGTGGGGGCTCGATGGCTGGTTGTACCTCGGCAACGGCGACTCCGGCGGCACGATCACCTCGGCCAAAACAGGGAAAACGCTCGACATCCGCGGCCGCGACTTGCGGATTCATCCCGAGACCGGCGGTATGGAAGCGGTCAACGGGCAGACGCAGTTCGGCCGCGCGCGCGACGACTTCGGCCACTGGTTCGGCAACAACAACAGCCGCCCCATGTGGCAATACGTCCTCGAAGACCGTTACCTCAGCCGCAACCCGCATATCGCTCCGCCCGACACCCGCCGGGACGTCTCCGAACAACCCGGCCCCGCGCCGGTCTATCCCGCCAGCAAGACCCTCACGCGGTTCAACGACTTCGACCGCGCGAATCGCTTTACGTCGGCGTGTTCGGCGATGATTTATCGCGATGAGCTATTCGGCGAGGGGCTAAGGGCTGAGGGCTTAGGGCTAAGGGACAGAGAAGAGGGGAGTGCGGCCGAGGATCCTTCTGTCCCTCAGCACTTGGCACTTGGCACTTGGCTCTCCTTCGTCAGCGAACCTGTCCACAACCTCGTCCATCGTGAGATCATGTCCCTCGACGGCGTGCGGTACACGAGTCGCCGGGCCGATGATGAGCAGGAGTCGGAGTTCCTCGCGTCGACCGACAAATGGTTCCGGCCGACGCAGTTGCGGACCGGGCCGGACGGGGCGTTGTGGATCGCCGATATGTATCGGCTGGTGATCGAGCATCCGCAGTGGATCCCGCAGGAATGGCAGGAGAAGCTCGACGTCCGCGCCGGGGCCGACAAGGGTCGACTGTGGCGAGTCTTTCCGACGGGGGCGAAACTGCGCCCGATTCCGCGGTTGGACACGCTGACGTCGGACGAACTGGTCGCCGCGCTCGATTCCCCCAGCGGCTGGCAGCGGGATGTGGCGCAGCAGTTGTTGATCGAACGTCTCACCGCCAGCAGCCCGGATGCTAAAGAGCAGCCGGACTGCTTCACAGCGCTGGCAAGGCTGGTCCGCGAGGCATCCCTTCCCGAAACGCGCGTGCAGGCACTCTCCACCCTGAGCATCCTCCACGGTCTCACTGCGGAACTGCTCTCGCACGCCTTGCAGGACCCGCACCCCGGCGTCCGGGCCAGCGCCATCTCATCCGCAGAACCTCTGGCGAAGGCAAACCCACCGCTGCAGCAGCAAGTTGAGGGCCTCGTCAATGATCGCCATGCGTGGGTGCAGCTGCAGCTCGCGGCAACGCTCGGGGAGTTGCCGGGAGAAGGACCGGCACGCGCACTGCAGCAGATGCTGATGACCACAGACGACGCGTACATTCGTGCGATGGGGCTCAGCTCCGTTAACGAACACAACCTGCCGCTGATTGCCTTCGGGCTGTTGTTCATGCCGTCCGCGGAAATCGTCGAACAGGGTCATCCCCTGATTGAAGCGCTGCTGACCTGTGCCGTGCGGTACGACCATCTTCCGACTCTCGAAGCGTTTGCTTCGACTGTCGTGTCTGACGATGCCTCGCAGACGAAACGTTGGCACTGGTCGGCCATTGAAACGTGGTTGAACGTGCAGCGTCGTAGCGGGCGCACGTTCCAGGAATGGCTGGAGTCGACGAAGTCCGTCCGTCCGGAAACCGCGGAACTGTGGCAGGCCTGGCTGGGGTCGCTTCCCCCGTTGATCAACGATGTGAACGTCCCACCCGAACAGCGAGCGGCAGCGCTGCGCCTCTTCGGCCGCACAACGCCTAATGCGGTGTTCTCGCCTGACTGGCTCAAGCCCACGCAACCGCCGGAATTCCAACGCGCGGCCCTCGAATTCGCCGGTCGCTTGCCGGCTGCGAAAGCTGCGGAAGTGGTCGTCGCCGAGTGGCCGAAGCTGTCGCCCGGACTGCGGGGAGCCGTGCGGGAATATCTTTTGGGCCAGGCCGCCATTGCCCAGGCGTTTCTCGCCGCAGTGTCGTCCGGACCTCTGACGGTCGTCGACGTCGATCCCGAAACCGAGCAATTTCTGCGGTCCCATCGCGATGGCGACATCCGGCAATTCGCGGAATCGGTGCTGCGGCGTCCCGACAGCACCAACCGCGCCGCGATCGTCGCCGAGTACCTGCGCACGATGCCCGATGCGGGAAACGCCGCGGCCGGTCGCGAGCTCTTCTCCAAACGCTGTGCTCAGTGCCACAAACTCGGCGACCTCGGCCATGCCGTGGGGCCCGATTTGGCCTCCCTCACCGACAAGAGCGTCGCCGCGATCGTGGCGGCGGTGCTCGATCCCAATCGGGCGGTCGAAGCCAAGTTCCTGCAGTTCGGTGCGCTCACGACGACCGGCAAGACCCACGCGGGAATCCTGACCAACGAGACCGCAACGAGTGTGACCTTTCTCGCCGCAGAGGCCAAAGCGGCGACGCTGCTCCGGAACGAGTTGGAAGACCTGTGGTCGATCAACAGGTCGCTGATGCCGGAAGGGCTCGAAAAGGAACTGAGTCCGTCGGCCCTCGCCGATCTGGCCGCGTTCATCCGCGGCAATGTTCCGTTGCCGACCCGGAAGACATTTCCCGGCAACCAGCCGCAACGCGTCGCCGCCAATTCCGACGGCGTCTTCGTCCTTACGCCGGCAACCTGCGAAATTTACGGTCCGACGATCATCCTCGAAGAGAAGTACGGCAACCTCGGCTGGTGGAGCAGCGCCGACGACGTCGTCACCTGGACGCTCGACGTCCCCGCGTCGGGCCGTTACCGCGTGGAAATCGAATACGCTTGCGACCCCCAGGCGGCGGGCCATCGCCTGATCGCAACCTCCCGCGGCGGCACACTGACCCACAAAGTGACCGCCACCGACGGTTGGGACGACTACCGCACAACAACCATCGGTGAGATCGACCTGCCGGCGGGCGTCCAGGCGCTGACGCTAAAGCCTGCGTCGCGCCCGCTGCCGGCGCTGCTGGATTTGAAGGGGGTGCGCCTCGCTCC
>JANRLN010000528.1:0-38525 GCA_033762515.1 Planctomycetaceae bacterium | reverse complement strand
CTCCCACATCGACATCGACGTTTTGCAGCCGAACCACGCCACCCGTTACGAACGGGAGAATGCCAACAGTCTGATCGTGCTGGTCTCGTACGCCGGACGCAGACTGTTGCTGACGGGCGACCTGGAACGGGAAGGTCTGGCGGAGTTTCTCCAGCGGCAGCGCAGACCGGTCGATTTCGTCATTGCGCCGCACCACGGCAGTCGATTGGCGAACCCGCCGGAATTCGGCGCCTGGACACATCCCGGCTGGGTGGCGATCAGCGCGTCCGAACTGGGCGCGACAGACAAATTACGCGAGTGCTACCCCACCGACACCGTGCTCCTCAACACGGCCACCGCCGGGCGGATTCGCTGCGTTGTCGATCCGGCGGGAACCCTGCAGATCCAGACGTTCCGAGAGCTGGCAGGAAGCGATCTGAGACCGTCTCGCTTTGCGCCGTGATCAGACCTTCTCATCCAGAATCTGGCGAATCTTGCGCACGAGCACGGTCGGCGTGTAGGGCTTGGCCAGAAAAGCCACGACCGACTGCAAGATGCCATGCCGGACTACGGCATCGTCGGTGTACCCGCTCACAAAGAGGATCTTCATGCGCGGGAACCGGGACCCCAAAGTTTCAGCGAGTTGACGTCCGCTCATCTCCGGCATGACCACGTCGGTCACCAGAATGTCGATGGGCTGCGTTTGCTGCTCGATCATCCGCAGCGCTTCGGCTCCGCTGGCCGCCGGCAGGACGTTGTAGCCCCGCGTCCGCAGCGCCAACAACGCGATTTCGCGGACGCTGGTTTCGTCCTCGACCAGCAAGACGGTTTCCGTCCCGTGGGCGACGCTCATGGATAAGACCGATTTGGGCGAAGGCCGGAGATCTTCGTCAACCACGGGAAAGTAAATCTTGAATGTCGTGCCGATGCCCGGTTCTGAGTAGGCACCGATGTGGCCTCGGCATTGCCGGACGATGCCATGCACGACGGATAATCCCAAACCAGTTCCTTTGCCGACTTCCTTGGTGGTAAAGAATGGCTCAAAAACTCGAGTGCGCACTTCCGGAGGCATCCCCCTGCCGGTATCGGTGACGCTCAACAGAACGTAGCGTCCCGCCTGCACTTCCACGTGGGTATTCACGTAGGGTTCATCCAGCTCGACGTTGCGTGTCTCGATCGTCAGCCGGCCCCCTTGAGGCATCGCGTCGCGCGCATTCACGGCGAGGTTCATCAGGATCTGACCCACCTGTCCCGCATCCACCTTCACTCGTCCGGACGTGGCGTCGAGCAGCGTCGTGAGCATCACATCTTCACCGAGCACGCGCCGCAGCATGCGATCGGTCTCTTGCACGATCGCATTCAGGTCCAGCGTCTGCAGTTCCATCACCGCCCGGCGACTGAACGCCAGCAGTTGCCGTGTCAGTCCCGCTGCCTGCTCTCCCGCCTCTCGGATCGCCACGACAGAGGCGCGATTCGGATCGTGCGGCGGCAGCAAATTGAGCAGGAATTCACTGTAACCGAAGATAATCGTGAGCAGGTTGTTGAAGTCATGAGCCACACCGCCGGCCAGTTGACCGACCGCATCCATTTTCTGCGATTGCCGCAGTTGGTCTTCCAGGCTGCGCTGTTCGGTGACGTCCATGCAGACGCCGACCCACTCGTTGACGTCGCCCGCCTCATTCCGCAGTGGAAAGCCTTGCACCGTGAAGAGCCGATATTGTCCGTCGGCCCGCCGGATGCGGTACTCATCCTGATAGGGCTGCAAGGTCGACAGTGACCCACGGAGTCGCGCGGCAGCCGCGTCGCGATCTTTCGGATGCAGCGGCTGGACCCAACCCCAGCCGCTAACATCGGCCTCGGGGAGACCGGTGAATTCGTGCCAGGGCGGAGTCGATAGACGTTTTTCCCCGGTGGGATCGCAGGTCCAGACGACGGCCGAGATGGCGTCAATGATGCTGCGGTATCGCGCTTCGCTGTGCTGGAGCTCGGCATTGAGACGATGGAGATCTTCCGTCCGCTGTTGAACTCTGCGTTCCAGCTCGTCATGACTGGCGCGCAACTCATCTTCGACCCGCTTGCGCTCCGTCAGATCGCGCGTCACCTTGGCGTAGCCCGTCAGTTTGCCCGACCGATCGCGCATCGCGGTGACGACGACATGGGCCCAAAATGTGGTCCCATCCCGGCGCACACGCCAGCCTTCTGCTTCATACCTGCCGACGTCGGCGGCAATCTCCAGCACCCGTTGCGGCTTTTGTTGTGATTGCTCGTCCGCAGTGTAAAAGCACGAGAAATGCCGGCCGATGATTTCGTCGGCGAGATACCCTTTGATGCGTTCGGCCCCCGCATTCCAACTGGCAATACGGCCAACCGGATCCAGGAGATAAATGGCATAATCCTGTACGCAGGCGACGAGCAGTTCGAACTGCTCGTCGCGGCCCTGCGGGTCAACGGTTTCATCCAACATATCGACTGAGCTTCCATCCGCCCTGGCGCCAGGAGTTGATAGACAGGATGAAGATACTGCAATTCCTGACGTGCGCCCTCCAGATTTCAGGGAGAAAGACATTACAATTTGTTTATTCGATTATGAAATATGTGCCTGTGCCGGACGGCCTGCTCGTACCGCTGTGTCAGGGATTTGGCTGGCGGCAAAACGCCGATGTGAGGGTCTGAACGAGCGGGACCGGCTCATGGAACCGCAGCGGTGAGCACCAGTTCCACCCGATATCCTGGAGCTGCCAAGGCCGTATGGACACAGGCCCGAGACGGAGCGTGTCCGGCGGGAACCCAGGCGTCCCATTGGCGATTGAACTCGGGAAGGTCGGCCGGGTCGGGAAGATAGATCAGCACCTGCAGCAACCGTGTGCGGTCGCTCCCCACCTGTTCCAGACGGGCGTCGATCTGCCTCAGGACCTGCGCGAACTGCTCGGCGGCCGGAAGTGTGGGATCGTCGGGAACTTCGACGAAATAGGCTGTGTGCCCATGCACAACGGCATCGGACCACCGCTGTGTGACGCCATGACGAACAATCTCGCTCACTGGGGATGACTCCAAATCGGCTGCGGGCGTATTGCCGCAGTCAACGGAGTCGCGCACCCCAGGTCAAGTGCACGGTTGAGAGCGAGACGGTTATTGAAGGGGACGTGTGCGTTGCGCGGGAGATAAACGGCGGAGCTCAGTCGCAGCCTCCAGATAGTCCGCGGCTTCGGCAGGTCGGCCTGCTGCGCGCGCGAGCCTGGCGAGGTGCTCCTGCAGTTCCGGGTATTGAGGGCTGATGGCGGCGGCTCGTTGAGCGGCTTTGAGGGCTTCCAAAAAATTGCCCTGCGTCTCCCAGCAGCGGCTGAGGAGAAACCAATCCTCGGAATACCAACGGGCTTGCGTCAGGCGCTGCAGCAGTGGCAGCGCCCATTGCGGCTGGCCGGCATCCAGGTAGGTGCTGGCTAACGTGAAGCAAGCGGTGACGCGCGCCTCTGGTGACGAACGTTCCTGCTCCAGCGACGCGAGGGCGAATTCGATGGTCTTCTCGGGATCACGCCGCCAATGCAATCGAGCCAACGCCGCATCGATTTCGGCGTCGGGGGCGCCTGCCGCGCGAACAGCGGTGAGGCGTTGAAGCGCCTCGCTTTCCAGCTGACGGGCCTCCTCTCCGCTACGGGCGGTCGACAGCATCTGGAACGCACCCAGCGCCAGACAGCGATCTCGTTCCCACTGCGGCAAGTGAGACACGTCGTCCAGCAAGACGAGCGTTCCCGGTTCATGGTCGTGGTCCACGCTCGGCGCTCGATGAATGCCAATCCGATGGTGCGTGAACGCGAAGTGGGGAATCTCGGTCTCGGCCTGCGGCATGTGACACTTCACGCAGTCGTCTCGACCCGCGCGGGCCGTGCGTTCCTGCTGCGCGACTCCGCAGCTCATCTCCGTATGGCACGCGAGACACTGGTTGCGATGGACCTCGTATCGCTGCTCTGCGGCGACGGGCCGATGTGGATGATGGCAGGTGGTGCACGTCAGCGTCTCTGCAGAAAGGTAACACCGGCTCTGGCGCAACTGTTCCAGATGCCCGACGACGCGCATTTCGTCGGCTGATTTGCGACCCACATGCACGACGAAGTCGGTCAGTCGCTGACCCGGACGAAAGTCCTGCAGGCGTCTACCGCTAACTTCTACGGTCGCGCCCGTGTGATAATGACACTGCCCGCAGAGGTCCTCCTGTTCACGCCGCGTCAGATGGCCTGGATGCACGATGGTTGGGTCAAAGGCTTGTGCGCTGGGCCGTTCGTCTGAGTCGACGTGCGCGCCGACATGCAGCGCTCCCGGACCGTGGCAGCGTTCACAATCGATGGCCTCGGTATGGATGCGAAACTTCTGCAGAGTTTCCGGGACAACTTCCGATCGACCAACGTGGCAATGCATGCATTGGCCAGTGATCGGGCGTTCGAACCCGGGATTGCGCTGGGCGTAACCTGGCGACAGATCCCATCCCGGTCGGGCCGCGTACCACGTGGCCGGGGACTGCATCAGGAACCCGTCGACGTCGATCAAGTAGCTGCGAGAGTAACGACCGGAGCCAATCGTCCAGGCTGCAGGATAGTCAGCCAAGAGCCTTTCGCTGCCGTCGCTCCCCAGCAAGAATTCGCGATGTCGCATTCGACCATCGGCCTGTGCGATCTCGTAACGTCGCGAAGAGCGATTGTCCGCGAACTCCCCCCCTTGGGGTTCCTCGGCCGCGGCGGTCGGAGCGAACGCGTGGCGATGACCCGATGTCGCGTAGCTGACGGCCTCGGCGGGATGGCATTGCGCGCATTTTGCCGCTCCAGAAAAGTTCACGCCGGGGCGGGCATTGGCAAATCGGCCTGCCAACGCCGCGGGCAGAGCTGCGGCCGAATCGCGCGGCGAGGGGTTCGAAGGTGATTGACGGCAGCCCAAGGCGACACCGCAAATCACCCCGAAGCAGACTAGCAGCATGACAGAGCGGCTGCGTCGTTCGCTCCCCAATTCCACCGTCAGGCCTCGTTTCGCGAAATCATCGCAGCGTGGGCTGAATCTGTTGAGATCAGCATTTCCCCCACGGCGTCGTTCGGCACTGCCAGTCTCTGCCAACCTGGAATGTTGACTACTTCTTGAGGTCGAAGTCAAACTGACCACCCGACGCCCCCACGACAGCCCGCAGCTTACTCTCGGCCGGACTGGAATACTTCGAGGGGAGCGATTCGCGAGCACCCGAATGGGCCGGTGGTTCCATGGGGTCCATCGGCGGCGTTCCATCGGGCTTCAGCAGGCGACTCACCATCACCTGATAACTGGCCGGGCTGAGTCCAGGCTTGACTTCGGCCCCCACCCGTGTTTCGGCCTTATACTTGCCGGCGGAATCAGTAATGGCATAAGCGGCGAAACCGCCATCAGACTTGGGGTTGAACAGGACCATCGCCCCCTCCAGGGGCTTTCCGTCCATCGTTACGGTCCCACCGGCCTCAACGAGAGCGGCCGGTTTCGGGGCAGGAGGCAAGGACTTGCCGCACCCCATGCAAGCAACAGCGACAATCGCAGTCAGTCCGAATCCCAACGACTTCATCGGCACAACGTCTTCCCCTCGCAGATGCAACACAATCGAGGAATCCTTCCGAATGGAAAGCAGCGGCGTGGGGAGACGCGACTGGTATCCGCCACGCCGCCTATCGGTCTTCCATTCAGCTTTGGAACTTTAGAACTCGCCCACCGATTGCCCGTCGGACATGCGAGCGAGATTATTCAATGTCGTGCGGCTGGTGTTTTCGGAGACGAACCGGACAGCTCCATCACCCATCAGAACGTGACAGCCACCCGTGTGTAAGCTTCCCGGCGTAGCCCATTGTCCCAGCTTACCAGGAACCGGAACATACCCATAAAGTCCATTGTAATAGTCCCAGCGATTGATGCCGTACCAATCCGACGTGCCGTCGATGCCGATGTTCACGTGCGAACGGTAAGCCCAAGCTCCCGCGACGCCATTGTACTTGTCGAAGCACTGCTCGTAGAACGCCACTGTGTTACTGGTGCCGTCCGTCACCTGGCTGATGTTCGTCTTGGTATCGGCGCCGAACATGGGCCGCGTCTGAGTGGTGAGAGCGCCTTGCCAATAGTGGTTGTAGTAATATTCCGCATAGTGCACGCTGAAATCGTAGCTCGTCTTGTAGCCGCCTGACTGAGTGCTGCTGATCGAGTAGTACTGATCAATTCCATTATAGATGTCTGGGCCGTTATCGCTTGGACATGTCAACGCAGCGAGCTTCTTCTTGGCCAGTGGAGCATTGACATCGGGATTTCCCATCATGTTGGCAGGAGTGTACGTTCCGTACACGTATGACCAACTGGCAGCATTGTTCATGCTCCATTGATTGTAGATCGCCGACTGATCCATGAACGGCAGCAGCATGACCAATCCGTTCAGGTTCAGGTAGAACGGGTTGCGCGGGGTTGTGTTTCCTGTGAAGTAGTCGTACCCCACGATTCCGAGCGAGTAGGAAGACGCCGGAAAGACCGTGTGCGTGTCATGGTAATTATGGAGGGCCAATCCAATCTGCTTGAGGTTGTTGCGGCACTGAGTCCGTCGGGCGGCCTCACGAGCCTGTTGCACCGCGGGCAGCAACAGGGCAATCAAGACGGCGATGATCGCAATCACCACCAGCAGTTCGATGAGCGTGAAGCCACGCTCCGGACGACGGCGCATCATGGGCATGAGAAATCCCCCCGAAACCGGATAACGACAGGAAGGCGCGGACGCGGAGGACGTTCCACGTCCGATGAGCGATGAATCAGCCTCGACCCGGTCTCTTGCGGAGACAGCCGAAGTTCGAGGTTCAACCGGTGCGAGTGTTGCGAATGTGGCCGATTGCGAGAATTCGCAGCGGCAGACATTCCTTCAAAAACGCAAATACCATGCCGCTTCGCGGTTAAATGCCTCGCTGGATTTTCTGGTCGGGAGAGCTTTCCCAACTCATCCGGGCGCGGTGTCGAAGCTGATCGCTGGGCTGGACCGGAGACGACGTGCGAAGGGGAATCGCCTGTCGCCGCCAGAGTCGATGGGCGACGACTGTCGGCGGCGTAACCTCATTTTCCTCGGCGACTTAGCCTGCCCCAGCCGGGTGTCCCCCAGGCACAGGACGGTCGACCAACCGCGGATTGCGGCGGCGGAGGCGATCTGGCTGGTGCCGATTGACAGAGCGCCCGTTCCGGCAGCACTCCGCCGCCAACCTGCACACCGGCGCGGCACGCTTTGCCCGCGACTGCAACACACTCGAGCGCTCAAGTGCCGTCAAAAAACAGCGGCATCAGATCGCTACCACGATTCAGGGTGATCGACGAGGTCGCTGCAGCGACCTCGTTGTACGAGTTCGTCCCGTTGGGAACGATTCCCTGGCCGCACATCGCAAAGGGCACATAGCCGTGACTGTGGGTCTTCGTCCGCAGAAAGGTCGGGTGATCCGGGCAAATGAGCAATCGGTACTCTCCCTGCCCGCGCAAATACTCGTGGAGCGGTCCGACGATGTGTCGGTCGATGTTCTCGAGCGCCCGAACCTTCTCAGCAGCATGACCTTCATGCGACGCTTCATCGGTCGCTTCGACATGCACGACGATAAAGTCGGTCTCACCCTGCAGCGTCTGGATCGCGTACCGCCCTTTCGCGGCATAGTCAGTATCGAGATACCCTGTCGCCCCTGGGACTTCCACGACGTCGAAGCCGACCAGTCGACCCATACCCCGCAGCAGATCGACCGCTGTGATGACCGCCCCGCGTTTCCCAAAACGCTCCAGAAACGAGGGAAATGACGGACGCTTCCCCAGCCCCCATAACCACGTTTGAGTGGCAGCCTGTTCACCCCGAGCAGCATTCGGGGCGCACTCCGCGAATAAGCCGCGGCTGCGTTCCATGAGCGCGCGCAGCACATCCCCTCCCGGTCCGCCGGGAAGATGAGCGGCAATTTCCCGATCGGTGATATCATGCGGTGGCGTCGAGGTCGTCTCGGTCGTGAAGGGCGCTGAGTGGCCCGGCCGCGCTCGATAAATCAGCAGATTGCGGTAACTCACACCGGCGAAATACTTCCAGTGCTCATTGCCGCATTGATCCTTCTGCAAAGTCTGAATCAGGGCGGCGCCGACATCGTTGGGAATCTGGCCGGCAGTGAAACTCTTCATTCGCCCGTCGGAGACGGTCACTAGATTGCAGCGAATGGCCCAGTCGTCCGGCCCCAAGGCAATCCCTTGTGCCGCCGCTTCAATCGGCGCGCGCCCCGTGTGATAGGTGAGCGGGTCGTACCCGAAGAGGCTCATGGTGCCGACATCGCTTCCCGAGGGCATCGGCAGCGGGACGTGATCGGCCTGACCGACAATTCCCCGTTGGGCGACGACGTCCATGTTCGGGACCATGGCCGCCTGCAGCGGGGTTTTTCCCCCCAGACTCGGTTGAGCTTCGTCGGCACAGCCGTCGGGAATCACCAGCGCGAATTTCATGCGAGCCTCAAGCCCTCCGAAGGGGCAATCTGCGAGGAGTTTTCAGCGGAGAATGTTCGGCATCCAGACCTTGCCGAGGCGTATTATGCGATCCCCAGACGACGTCGGGAAGTCGGCGCATCACTGGTACACGGCCGGGTCAATCATCCCGGCTTCTGCGAACCCTTGCAGCCGCAATCGGCAGGAGTCGCAATGCCCGCAGGAGCGCCCCTGAAGGTCGGGATCGTAGCAACTGTGCGTCCAGCCAAAATCGACCCCCAAAGTCCCACCCAGACGAATGATCTCTGCCTTGCTCATCGAAATCAGGGGCGCGTGGATGGTCCAGCGCTCCCCTTCGACTCCGGCTTTCGTCGCCAGATTCGCCAGGGCTTCGAAGGCGCGGATAAACTCTGGCCGGCAATCGGGATAGCCGCTGTAGTCGACGGCGTTGACCCCAAGAAACAGATCGCGAGCCCCCAGTGTTTCCGCCCAGCCCATGGCCAGAGAAAGAAAAATGGTGTTTCGAGCCGGGACGTAGGTCACGGGGATGCCGCTGACCATTTCCGCGTCGCTGCGATCCTTGGGAACGGCGAGATCCGAGGTCAGTGCCGAGCCGCCGAACGCCCGCAAATCGATCGGCACGACAATTTGCCTCATGACCCCAAGATTCGCCGCAACCCGCGCGGCTGCCTGGAGTTCAAATCGATGCCGCTGCCCGTAATCAAAGGCGATCCCGTAGCAGTCGTACCCCCGGGAGCGAGCGAGGGCGAGCGTGGTGGCCGAGTCGAGGCCTCCGGAGACGAGCACGACAGCCCGGCGACCCGAAGGGACTGTCATCGATCGCTGCTCCCTCGAAAAACCTCGCGCCACTGCCGGAGGTGGGACTCGAACCCACACTTGGGGTGAACCAAACCGGATTTTGAATCCGGCGCGTCTGCCAATTCCGCCACACCGGCGCGTCAGTCCGCCATCATGATTTCTTAACGCCTGTTCCGTCAAGCCTGGCGGACACGTGATTCCGCTCCGGGGTTCAATCTGCGTCGGTCCCTCGGACTCAGCAGGCTGGTTGTCACAGAAACTCCCGCAGTCGCCCACATCCCGACCCTTCGCCGAGTCTCCGACGAATGGCGTCGAATCCCCGGCACTTCCGAAGGATCGACCAAACCACGGCTGTCAACCGGTGTCGTCGTCCCTCAACGTTCTCGCAGAGCAGCGACTTGCGTCGAATGCTGAGCGAGGTCTCGCCGCGCACGAGGGAAGTACGGAAGGGACCGCCTCGATCTCCACTCTGGGGGATCGCCACTCTGGTAAACACACACCAACGGTAAACACACACCAACCCCACCACATTCGACAGCTCCCGCCGGGGAAGAGCCGCGTCGCGATCCATGGGCTTCCGCGCACGTCGGGTGCGCCATCGCTATACTGCCGCGTGAACACAACTCCCTGTTGGAGATCGCATGCGAATGGATGCCCTGCGAGTCTACTGTGCCGGTCCCCTGTTTAACTCTGCCGAGCGCAACGAGATGACGGCGATCGCCGACGCTCTGGTTGCGACGGGTTTCAGCGTTTACCTGCCTCATCGCGACGGCATGGAATTCCGGCTCGTCCTGGAAGTTCTGGTCGATCGCGGCTGGGAGCGGGCGGTCGCCGCGCAATTCCTCCACGAAGCCATCTTCGCCCTGGACGTTTATCAGGTGATCGTCAGTTGCGACGCCCTCGTCTGGAACCTCAACGGGCGCACTCCCGACGAAGGGGCGGTCTCCGAGGCGGCGATCGCCTGGACTCTGGGGAAGCCCATCGTGGCCTATCAGGATGATGTCCGTTCGCTGATCGCGGGACGCGTGAATCCCTTGCTCGTGGGACTGGTTGATTTCGAGCGGGTCGATGAAATCGACGCCATCGTCCCCGCGCTGCAGGAGACGCTGACGCGACAACGGCCTCTGAAAATTTCCGTCGCCGACCTGCCCCCGAAACTGCAACGCGCCTGCCGCGACGGCGCCGCCCTGTGGGAGGCCATGGCCCAAGAGCAGGCTTATTGCGAAAACGAGATCCTCGCCGACTGTGTGACCGACCTGTTCGCCCCGAGCAGCCATCATCCCGGTCTGCATCAGCCGTTTCGCGGAACTCACACGGGCGCAGAGGCACGAACTTCGAATCACGAAACGCGAAAGAAGTCTTGAGCCTGGTCAATGAGGTAACCTGAGTCGCTGGGAAGCCTCAGCGGCGTCGTGCCCCTTTCGGACTTCGAGTTCCAGGCTTCCTGCTTCATCCGGCCGAATGGATCCATCGAGAATCGTCCCCGTGCGTCACCCCTATAGCGAAATCCCCGAACTCGCTGAACTGCAGGCCGGCGGACCGCTGGTGCGGATTCCCGATCGGCTGAATGTTCCCTTCACGCCGCGGGTGCGTGCGCTCGTCGATACTCCCGAGTATCAGCGTCTGGCGCATATCACTCAGTTGGGACTCGCCTCGCGGGTCTATCCCGGCGCGACTCATACCCGTTTTGAACATGCGCTCGGCGTCTTCTACAACGCTTGCCGCTACCTGTGGCAACTCGGCAAAGATCCGCGGTTTGCAGCGGTGGTGACGCCGCATCATGCCGAGGTGTTGCTTGCGTCGGCGCTCCTGCATGACATCGGTCACTGGCCCTTCTGCCATCCCATCGAAGACATCCACCTCGCGGGGGTCCCGGAGCACGAACACTTCGCGGCGGCATTTCTCGCCCCGCAGCGCGAGCTCGCCGCGACATTGCTGAGTGAGTGGCAAGTCGCCCCCGAGGAAGTTCTCGATCTCCTGCGCCCGACGACCGATTCCCCCGCGTTGCGGCTCATGCGATCGATCCTCTCCGGCCCCATCGACATCGACAAGCTCGACTACCTCGAACGCGACAGCCTCCATTGCGGCGTGCCCTACGGGCGAAATTTCGACCGCGAACGGCTGATTCAGTCGCTGGTCGTCAACGCCGCCGGGGACGGACTGGCGATCTCGTCGAAGGGGAAGACCGCCGCCGAACTGATGGTCTTCGCCCGGTACGTAATGTTCACCGAAGTCTACTGGCATCATGCGGTCCGGTCGGCCACCTGCATGCTGGCGCGGAGCTTTGCGGAACTCCACTCCCAGCTCGATCTCCATTCGCTGTTTGAACTGCGCGAACCGGAATTCATTGCGACCCTGCAGCGCTCGGCACAGGGGACGACGGTCGCGCCGCTGCTGGATGGCCTCTTCGGCTCCCGCCGGCGCCTGCACAAACGGGTCGCCGAGTTCAGCCACGAGCAAGCCCCGGACGTTTACCGCCGCTTCGCCGGTCGCCCGTTCGCCGACCTGCTGACCGCCGCCGAACGCTTCCGTGCCTCTATGCCGTTTGCGATCGGTCCGACAGACGTTCTGTTCGACGCGCCGCCGGTGCACAAGGAGGTGGAGTTCCGAGTCGACATTTACTTCCCCAAGCAAGACGCCTATCGCCCGCTGGGCGAAGTCTCGCCGGTGGTTTCGGCCCTGGCGCGCTCGCAGTTTGATGACGACGTCAAACGGGTGCGGGTCTTCGCGTCGGCGGAGGTGGTGGAGCGGTTGCGGGGGATCACTCAACTGGCGGAGCGGTTGGTTGCGACCGCCGACCTGTAGTTACGGACCTCGGCCAACTGCATCATTCGTGGTTTCCTACTTCCCCCCCTGCTTCATCGCGATCGGGCGGATCCCCATCTTGCGGGCTTCGTCGACGGAGATCATTTGCGTGTTCGGGTCTTCGCCCGAGTCGAAGCCTTCGGCGTGCTTCACGACCGTGCCGGTTCCCGCGAGAATCGCCGTGGCGAACGAAGGAAAGGCCGTCGTCGATTCGAGTTCGTCGAAGTTTGCCAGCCATTCGGGGAGTTCTTCCGGGGCGGACTCCGACACGTCGCCGAGGAGCGTGGTCTCCAGGCCGAGGAGTTTGGTCCCTTCCTTGTCGAGATCGAACGCCAGCAGGCAATGACCGGGGACCATCACCAGGTGGACGTGCAGGCCAATCTTGCGCAGAACTGAAGCGAGCATCACGCTGCCGTCGACGCAGTTGGCCTGTTGCGCCTTGATCGACTCATCCAGAAACCGGACTGTCTGACACGCCACGGTCTTACTGGGCGTGGTGGTCGAGACGTCGCTGTAGGAAATTCCCCGCTCGTGCAGCGCGGTCCAGACAGCAAAGACTTGCCTGGCGACTTGTTCGGGATCGCCCGATTGATAGCCGGTGAACGCATCCACGATCTCTGTCGCCAGCGCATCCTTGAGAACGCCGTTGATAAACGGGTGGTTCTCGTTGACGTAAGCGGCGAAGACGACGCTGATGTCGTCGAAATCTTCGCCCCCTTCCTCGGCGAAGACGTAGAACGGGCAGTCGTTGATCGACTTGAGAACGCAGACTTCGGTCAGTTCCGCGACGACTTCGTCGTCCACGGTGACGCGGATCTCGACGTTGACCGGGCGTTCTTCCCGCACCTGGTGGAGCGCATCATAATTCCAGGCAGCTTTGGGAATGATCAAGGCGTCGGTATGCCCTTCCTTCAGGGTCCCTTTCCACTTCGCCGGCTTCAGAATCTTGTCGATGGAGATGACCACCTCGACTTCAGCCTCCTCGGGCAGACCGGCGAGGTTCACCCCAAGCCAGCCGTTTTCGTCACCGTAGATGGGGACATCTTCATTCGACTCTGTGAACTGCGGATGGTCTTCGGCAGTCTGTGTCTCGGGATCCCAGTCGGTGAGCGCGGTGGAGATGATGGCACTGGGAAACAGGCTTTCCTGAGTGAAGGAGTAGAACTCGACTTCGACATCGTCCTGGCCGCACACCGCCGTCGCCAGCAAGCCTGACAGACACACCGCCGTCAACAGACACCGCTGCATCACACCCTCCGTTCCCGCGAATTCCGACGAAGCGCAACGGGGGAAGTATAGGGTGGGGCAGATCGTGAGTCAGCGCGAAGTTGAGGTCCCGGTCGACAGGCAGGACCGCGTTACCGCGTCCACACGCGTCCATCCCGCAGGCGGTGCGACAACTCCGACCGCTCGTCTGACTCTTACGTCTCGTCCGGGAACAGGCGATCGCGACGACTGGGGGTGCGGAGTCGCTGGGTCAATCGATCATCGTGGTAGGCCGAGTCGATCGCCGTCGCGAAGGTCTGCAGCAATTGCTGACGCGTAAAGGGTTTGGCGAGCAGCGAATCGATACGGGCCAGCTGCACCCGCTGATGCAGGTCCGCCGAGACGTCGGAGGTCATCAGGATCGCCGGTCGCCGGATGTCATAGGTTTTCAGGGCCGTCAGGGCTTCCAGTCCGCTGCAGCCCGGCATGTGAAAATCGCACAAGGCGAGTTCCGGGTGCTCGGCGACGGCGATTTCGAGCGCCTCGTCGCCGTTTTCGGCTTCGAGGATTTCAAAGAACGGAGCGCACACCTCGCGAACCACTTCGCGAAGGGCCTGGTCGTCGTCCGCCAGCAGTAACCGATAGGCCATGGCGCCCTGCGTTCCCGAAAGAGGCCGCAAAATCGGAAGAATTGCGAGGTCCGAGAGCGTAACCCTCTCTTGGACGTACCACAACCCGGTGGGAGCGTCAACGGAAGTTCCCGCTCCGGTCGCTTTTCGGGAACAGGCGTGGCTGCAGGAGCGGATGCCCGGTTGCAGCGGTCAAATCGCCCGGACGATCGCGGCCGCGCTTTGACCCATGCGGGTGCGATTGACGCTGAGTGCCAGCGGCGACAGCAGTCGCACTGGTTCGTCATGGACCACGTTCAAGCGGCACAGCGGATCGGGATTGCGATAGTTCAGCGTCGTCGGCAGCACGCCGTGACGCATCGCGAGAAGGCTGCCGGCCAGTTCCACAGCCCCGGCTCCGGCGTCAAAGTGGCCGAAATAGCTTTTGAGGGCGGTGACAGGAATCTTCTCCGCAGCCATCCCTAAAGCGTTGTGGTACGCGCGGGATTCGGCCCAGTCGTCGCGCTGAGTGGCTTTGCCGTGGGCGTTGATATGGCCCAGATCGCGGGGATCGACGTTGGCCTGACGCAGAGCGGACTGAATCGCCCGCACCAGTCCCACACCCTCGCTACGATTCGAAGCGGAAGCCCCGTCGCAACCAGCACCGACGCCGAGCACTTCGGCGTAAATTGTGGCACCGCGGCGGACCGCGTGCTCGTAACGTTCCAGCACGAACGCGGCGCTTCCCTCTCCGATCACGGTCCCGTCGCGGTAACGGTCGAACGGGCGGCAGGCGGCATTCGGATCATCGCCGCGGCTCAGCGACTCGTAAAGATGCTGGCGCGTCAATTCGATGGGAGACAGATGCGAACTGCAGGCGCCGACGATCATCACGTCGGCGGCATCGCGGTTGATCACGCCGAGGCCCTCAGAAAGAGCAAGCAGGGCGGACGACTCGCAGGCGGTGATTGTGTTGTTCGGGCCGCGGGCTTCATGCTCGATCGCAACGTGGCAGGCAGCCATGTTCGGGAGCTGCTTGAGCAACCACAGAGGGCAAATCTGCCGCATCCCTTCTTCGGCGAACCGGGCCAGCCGCTCTTCTTCTACATCGTGGACGAAGCTGCGGGCGGCGTCGGCCAGCTCCTGCGGCGTCGTTGAAATATGTCCACCGCCGAACTCGACGCCCAGTCGATCGGGATCGACGGCGCCGCGGGGCAGCCCTGCGTCTTTCATCGCCATCGAGGCGGCGGCGACGCCCAGTTGGATGTCGCGCGACATGACCTTGATGAATTTGCGATTATAGATGTGGTGCTCAGGATCGAAATCGCGAACCTGGGCAGCCAGGCGGGAAGGGAGACTGGACGCCGGAAACGTGAGCGGACCAATACCGCTCCGACCATTGACGAGATTTGACCAGAAGGCCTCATGACCGAGACCCACTGGGCAGACTACGCCGACGCCCGTTACTACGACACGCGGGAGTTGGTGTCCAGCCGTCATAGCCCGACCCCGTACAACGCCGCGGCGATCACAAAGAAAAACTTGGGTCAGCGGCAGGCACCCTTGCCGGCGCTTGCCGAAAAGGATGCTAAACTTGCTGGCATCAAGCGCTTCTTCGCCTGTCAGACCCCCTTCGTCCGAAAGGAGTCCAACACGGTCACGCCGAGGCGACGTCGCCCTTCACTTCTTCGGGAAATGATCCAGCGTTCGACCCGGCTGCGTACGTCGACTGACGGACGACTGGCAAAGATCGATTAACTGGCATGATCCCGTTTATCGGTCTGCGCACCACAAAACGAACACGCGGATCGCGGCCGTTCCTCGCGAATTCGCGATTCGCGGCCAGATTCCCAGTGCCTGCGGTCACGCAACAACACACCACACTCTGCCAAGGCGGCAGCAGCATCGAAACCCGGCTGGAATGAACCAACCGGCCCAGCGTTTCAAATGCATTGCCGCGGAGGAATCGACGCGTAGTTCTCCCACGCCGGACGATCGCCCACGCAACTTGACCTCAGCATTAGAGACTTCTTTGGCAAACCCGTCAAGCTGACCAACACCCGCCGGGACCGCTTGCCTCTCCGCTGGACCCGAGTTGTCGACATAGGTGCTTTTTAGGAAAGAATTTGCGCAACACGCGCAAGATCCACACAATCCCCAGACACCCCAAAGATTGCAGTCGTTTCAAAGCATCCTTATTCGCTGACTGTCAATTCCCTAACGGCAAACTGCCGATCTCTCGCGAAGGTGCCAGCAAATCCTCTTGTTGGTCTGAAGGCAGATTCGGTATGTCGGGCATCCGTTCCACGACCGGTTTGATCAGCGGAATCGACGTCGGCGGACTGGTCGACGCCTTGATCAATGCGGAACGCGCGCCCGCACGACGTCTGGAAACGCGGCTGACCAATACCAAGTCGCAACTGGCGGGCCTCGGTCAGCTCCAGGCCCAGTTGTTGACCCTCTCGACCAGCGTGCAAACGCTGAGCAACCGCCGGACCTTCACCAACCTGACGGTGCAGAACTCCGGTTCCGACCAATTGACGGTCACCGCAAAGTCGACGTCCATTGCAGGAAACTACCAGTTTCAGTCGGTCCGCCTCGCTTCGACGCAGCGAAGTCTTTCCCGCGGGTTCGCCAATACCGACAGTCAACAGATCGGCGCCGCCGGCGAACTCACGCTGACCCGCGAGGGAGTGCTCTCGCGGCCGTCCAAGTTGGAGTTGCTCAACAGCGCTCAAGGGGTTCGCCGCGGAACGATTCGAATTACCGACCGCAGCGGAGCGACTGCCGACGTCGACCTGCGGAGTGCGGCGACCGTCGACGACGTCATCACGGCCATCAATGGGTCCGGACTGGGAATCTCGGCTCGTACGTCTCAGGGGAGAATCATCCTCAGCGATTCAACCGGGTTGACGACCTCCAACCTCAGCGTCGCAGACCTGGCGGGCGGACATACCGCCGAGGATCTGGGGATCGAACAATCGGTTGCCGCCGCCACTCTGACGGGTTCGGACATCTTCGGCGTCACCGAGGACTTTACCTTCGCTCTGCTGAACGACGGCAACTCGCTGCGCAACATCAGCGGGCAGCCTGATCTGTCGATCCTCCTCGCCGACGGAACGGCGCTCGCGGTCGACCTGGACGGCGCCGCCACCGTGGGCGATGTGCTCAGCAAGATCAACAGCCACGAATCCAACAACGGCAAACTGACTGCGGCGTTGCAGAACGGCCGCCTGGAGCTGACCGACGCCACGTCGGGAAGCGGCACGCTGACCGTCAGCAATCTGAATCAAAGCAACGCCCGAGAAGTACTGGGCCTCACGACCGCTCCAACCGGGGGAGTGATCACCGGACAAAAACTGGCGGCCGGCGCCAATTCCGTCTTGCTGAGAAATCTCCGTGGGGGACAGGGGATCGAGCAGCTCGGCGAACTGTCGCTGACCGACCGTACCGGCGCGACGGCCACTGTCGATCTCTCGACCGCCGAAACACTCGACGATGTGCTGGAAGCGATCAACTCCGCGGAAACGCTCGCGGCCGTCCCCCTGCAGCTGACCGCGCGTCGCAATGCGCAGGGGACGGGCATCGAAATCGTCGATACATCGGGCGCATCCGCCAGCAACCTGATCATCGCCGACGTTGGAGGGGGCACGCTGGCAACCGACCTGGGAATCGCGGTTGATGCGGCGACGACCAGCATCGACTCTGGTGCACTCCGATTACGCACCGTCAACGAAGCCACCAGCCTGAGCACCTACTCGCCGCGCGGCACCGGCGTCAGCCAGGGATCTTTCCGCATCACAGATTCCGCAGGCAATCAGGCGGTGATCAACATCACCAGCGCCGAGAGGACTCTGGGAGATGTGCTTGACCGCATCAACGCCGCGGCCGGCATTCAGGTGACGGCGCGGCTGAATGACACGGGTGACGGATTCGTACTGGTCGATGACGCCGGCGGGACCGGGACGCTGAGCGTGGTCGAAGCGGGGGGGCGCACGGCCGGCGATTTGCGATTGTTGGGGGACTCGGTCGTGGGCGCCGGGGGACAGCAGGAGATCAGCAGCCGGAGGACATTGAGCGTCGACATCGCCGCGACCGACACGCTCAACGGCATTGTCAGCAAGATCAACCTGATCGGGGGAACAATCCGGGCCTCGGTGGTGAACTCCGGGTCCGCCATCAACGGCTTTCGCCTGGCGCTGACGTCAACAGTCGCCGGAACGGCCGGTCAATTCATCGCGGAAGAAGGCGCTCTCGGTCTGGACATCTCGACTCAGGAAGTCGGGCAGGACGCGCTGCTGCGGATTGGCAGCAACCCGGAGACGGGCTTCCTGGTGGCCTCCAGCAGCAACACCTTCACCAACGTCGCCGGAAACTTCGATGTGACCCTCAAGCAGGTGGGTGACTTCGCCGCCAATGTCTCCGCCACGGTGGATCGCGACGGCATCGCCAAAGCCCTGCAGAGCTTTGCCACCTCCTACAATTCCTACGTCGATCTTTCGACCAACCTGACGAAGTTTGACACGGCGACGCAGACCCGCGCCGCGCTGCAGGGGACGAGCGCCCCATTGACGATCTTGTCGCGGTTCAGCGCGCTGGTGAACATCGTCGTCGGCAGCCCCGGGGACGACGTTCGGTCGCTGGCCGACGTCGGGCTGAAATTGACGACCGGCGGCAAACTGACCTTTGACGCCGCACGCCTCAATTCAGCGCTCGATGCGGCTCCCGATCAGGTCCTCGATCTGTTCGCGAAAACCGACACCGGCTTCGGCGTCCAATTCACTGCCGCCCTCGATGGATTCAACGACCGGTTCACGGGTTCGCTGACGCTGCAGTCAGAATCGCTCGAAAAAAACATCGACCAACTGACGGAGCGGATCGCCGCCATTGATGCGCGACTCGGCGTGCGCCGCGGGCGACTCGAGCTGCAGTTCGCCAATCTGGAGACAATTCTCAGCGGGTTGCAGTCGCAACAAACGTCCTTGACCGGTTTGACGAATATTCTGGAGAACCTGAAGGCATCGAATTGATTGCCGCGGAATCGAACCAATCGCGATGAACTTGCCCGTTCAATTTCTCGATATCGAAAGGGCCATCGAGTTGAACCGGCCAGAGACCAGAAGGACAACGCGTGGAATCGGTCCGAGAATATCTGGAGACGCAAGTTCTCACGGCGTCGCCGCATCGCCTGCATTTAATGGTCGTGGATGGGGCGATCCGTTTCGCCCGCCGGGGATTGCAGGCGTTGGAGAACAAGGACTGGGAGTCGTTGGAGGCCTCGCTGTCACGGAGTCGCGACTGCGTTACCGAGCTGATCGCGGGGCTGCGTGCGGACGCCTCCGAGGAGTTAATGACCTCCCTGAAATCGCTGTTCGCCTTTGTGTTTCGCAATCTCGCAATCGCCGATCCCCAGCGGGATCCCCAGTTGATTCGCGACGCCATTCGCGTGCTGGAGATTCATCGCGAAACCTGGATCGCTTTGGGGGAGCAGCTCCAGGATTCGGCCCCCAGGGACATCCCGCAGCCGCATGCGATGTCGTGGACGACGTGAACCGGTCAGTCTCTGAAGATCGGCAGGCTTAAGCCGGCATCCATCCGAACCACGGAACGACCGAACGGAACCAGGTCCAGAAGAGTCGTCCGGCGATCATCTGCACATGCAGCGCGAGGACGCCGCCGAGGATCAAGCAACGCGCGGCACTCGCCTGCCGGCAGCACCGCAGCGACATCAACGCCGCTGTGAACATGCACCACGCCAGGCACCACGTCGCGGTCGACCAGATTCCCAGGTAAAGCCCGCAAACGGCGGCGAAGCGGGCCGCCGGCTCGGTCCGACGATCGGCATGCAGAAACCGCTGCAACAGTGCGCCGACCGCGGCCCCACCGAGTGCGCCCAGCAATGCATCTCCGACGCCGACGACCCGCATCGGCCACGTCAAGTTGTCGAAACCCCAGGTGTTGATCGCCGCCAGGGGATGGACACGCGGATCGATCGCCGGGAGACCGAGGCCGACCGCGGCGGCGCAGGCCACCCAACTCCACGGCAAGCCGCTGCCATCGGACACCATCAGCGCGGCTCCGACGGCAAAGTACCCGAGTGCTAAATGATACGCGTAGAGTTCGAGCAGTTCGGGAGAACGGGCATACCAGATCGTCCACACAACGCCGGTATACTCATCGGGGGCGCGGCCCGGGAGATTCGCACCACCCGACAGAACCTCCGCGAGCAGGAGTCCCACGAACTGCAGGGCGACCGCCGCTTCGACCAGCGGATAGCGGACGGGGATGGACCAGCCGCAGTCTCGGCAGCGTCCGCGCAGTCCCAGCCAGCCGAAGATGGGAACGTTGTCGCGTGAGCGCACGGGGGACAAGCAGGACGGGCAGCGCGAAGAATCGCGCCAGAGCGACAGCCCCAGCGGCAGTCGATAAACAATGACGTTCAGCAGACTGCCAAAGCTGGCTCCCAGGCAAAAGAACCAGAAGACCGTCAGCCAGGCCATCGCAGCGATGGAACTTCTCTCCAGGAGCGAAGAATCCAGCAAGTCTGTCACGCCAGCACTTTCCGAAGAGGCCGTCACTGCGGAATTCCGCAACCGCAAGGCTGCCGATCGTCAGCGACGGATCGAAAAGTTGATGGGGAGCCGAACGTCGAATGAGACAGGGGCCTGGTTTCGCCGCGCCGGTTCGAACTGCCAGTCGCGCACCGCCTGAAGGGCCGATTCGTCCAACAGCGGCTCCCCGGAGGACTGTGCCACCGAGACCGACCGCACGCGCCCGTCGGGACCGATCGACACGTTCAACAACACGCGTCCCCCAATCCGACGGCGGCGCAATTCCTCGGGATAGACCGGCTCCCGATTCACCGGGAGGGATCGAGGCAGGCGATCGACCTGCGCGCCGGAGGGTGCGTTGACTCCCGCGGAGTTAACGTTGCCGTCGCCGTCGCCCGGTTCGTCAATGACGACGTGGGCCGCGACGGTAGTCGTCAGTGGGCCGCGTCCGGCCTGCTCGAGCCGAACGATGCGTTCGGGAACCGGCGTCTCAGGGCTGGGCATGACATCCCACTGCGGATCATCGAGATGTGCGATCGTTCGCTGGGTCCGCGTCGCTTCCGGCCGCGCTTCCGGCGGCTGAAGGGGCGTTTCCGGGATGTCGGCGGCAAACAACCCGCGATCTGTTCGACGTCGGTTCACCTCTTCCGCAACCGGTTGCTCCACGTACACATCATCGAGCATGACTGCCGGCTGCGGATTCATCGCCGAGGTCGAGACGTCAGGCACCACAGATACGGGGAGAGTCAGCGTCGGCTCCGGCATTTCGCTCAACTGGGTATCCAGCAGCGTGGCCGTCACGTGGGCCCCCGCCCGACTCGAAATGCCTGAAAACGAACTTCCGGCCCGCACCGCGAAATCGGGCGGCACAAACTCGCTCGCCGCGGCGAGCGCCAGGCATAGGGCCGCGTGCAGCAATCCGCTCGCAAGGTAGGAAGTCCGCGTGTGCATCGTCGGCGGGAGACCGTAGGCGGGGCGCGGGGGAGTCAATCCAGCGGCTTCCACTTTAGTCGGCAGGCGGATCAGGAGCAATGTCTGAGTGGTTGGATGCAGCGTCGCGTCACGTTACGATCCGCAAAAACGACAATCCCAAATCTCGCGGGATGAACTTCGACGCCGCTTCGGAAGGAACCGCCCCATGCCCGACCCGACGATGGAACAGATTCCGCTCAAACACCTGTCGCGGAAGCAACGCCGCGTGCTGGGAACGCTGCTGGAGAAGGCCTTTACGACGCCCGAGCAGTATCCACTCACCCTGAAGGCGACGACCGCCGGCTGCAACCAGAAGAGCAACCGCGAACCAGTCACCAATTACGACGAAGACGCCGTTCAGCAGACGCTCGAAGAACTGCGTGAAATTGGGTTCGTTGCCGTCGTGCACACCGAAAGCGGCCGCACTGAACGTTATCGCCACTATATGCGGCATCGAACCTCGCTGAACGAGCGCCAACTGGCCATCATGACGGAGCTGATGCTCCGCGGCCGACAGCAACTGGGCGAATTGCGAACTCGCGCCGGCCGCATGGTCGCGATTGAGTCGCTGGAAGACCTGCGTCAGGAACTGCAGGCCCTGCTGGATCAGGGCTTAGTGCGTGCGAACGGCTCTCTGGAACGTCGCGGCATTGAAGTCGATCACAATCTCTACGCTCCCGGGGAAAATCATGAAGCGCTGAGCGCCTATCAAGAGGAATCCAGCAGCAGCCGACCCGTCGCCGACGTCGAGCGGCGTGACAGCACCCCTCGCTCTCCCGTCGCTATGCCGCGATCCGAGGGCTGGGAGACCGCAGTCGGCTCCCTGGCGGAACAGGTGACCGATCTGCGGCAGCAACTGGCGGAGTTGAAGGACGAAGTTGCCGATCTCCGGCGTCAGTTGGGCGCATGAACCTGCCGGAAATGCCCCCGTCTTTGGCCGCGGCGCGGCGACGGGCGACGGTCTCCCCGATTCAGGCGCGGTGCAGTTGCGTGACGACGCCGTCGAGAAAATCGGCGAGGTTTTTGGCCGCGAGTCCGGCGTCTTCACGAAGTTTGAGCATGTCTTGAGCGCTGCCGGGCCGCTTCCAAAGAGCCCCGATCACTGCTCCAATGCGCACCGCTCCGGTGGATCCCATTAAACTGAGGACTTCTTCCGGCAAATCGGTGTCGGCGTCGTCGCTGAGCACTCGTACGGCGAAGAATCGCTGTTGCAGCTCGCGACACAACGCCGCGACGGCATGGGTCTCCAGATCCACAGCAAGGGCGTTGTACTGCGTCCCCAGCGCCTGCTTCGCGGCTGCCGTGCGCACGATGGAATCGACCGTCAAGATCGTGCCGACATGCAAGCCCCTGGCGGGATCGGAGGGCATCTGAAAATCGACGTGGATCTCGGGTTGATCCGCCGCGACGAGGCAGTTGCCGACAACGATGTCGCCCCGCTTCAATCCGACCTGCAAGCCTCCGGCGAACCCACAGGAGAGAACCCAGCGGGGATGATGGGCATCAATGAGCGCCTGCGCGGCCCGTCGAGCCCGCGGGCGTCCGGTTCCGGCTTCGACCACCACCACCCGGATGCCGTCGTAAACTCCGCCTCGGAAGGTGAAATCTCCGCCGGTATAGGTGCGCACCTTGGCGCATCGACCCAGGAAATCGGCCAGTTCCATGGGAAGCGCGGCCACGATGCCAATGTCGGCCCGAGAAAGTTCGTCGTCAGCTTCCATCGTCGTCATGCAGCGGGGATCTTCCGCGGACTTGTGAGCGCCGTCTCAACGAAACATCACCCGACCAGGACGATGGTCAATCACCGACGTGCCGGGCGTCGTTCCACAAGCGGATGGCGGGTTCGTTCAGGGTGTGCTCGTAACCGAGGACGCAGATGGTCGCCGTGTCGAGCAACAACTGCTTTCCCTGCTGCGGAGCCCAACCACACCAGCGAGCCGCCATCAACCGCAGAAAATGCCCGCTGGAGAACAGGATGGCATCATCATTCAGCGCGCGGAGTTTGGCAATCACTCGATCAACACGAGCCGTGGCGTCCGCAACGCTCTCCCCATTGGGGGCTCCATGAATGAAGACCGACCAACCCGGAACCGTCTGGCGAATTTCCTTCGTCTTGATCCCCTCGTAGTCGCCGTAGTCCCATTCGACGAGATCCGGATCGATGATCGCCTGAGACAGAAAGCCCGCCAGCTCGCACGTTCGGCGGGCGCGGATCAGAGGGCTGCAGAACACATGCGGCATCTTGACCCCGGCCAGCCGTTCCCCCAGCCGCACGGCGTTCCGCTCACCCCGCTCTGTGAGAGGCAAGTCGGTGCGGCAACCGGTGTGCTGCCCGGTCAGCGACCACGCTGTCTCGCCGTGTCGGGCCAGCAGAATGGAAGGCAACGCACTTTGCATGGCGAGATTCCCGGTTGGAGGGGGAGTTCGTGGAGAGTTCAGGGTGCGGAGTTCACCACTTCGTCGTGGACACGGGCGATCTTGCGACTCTCAACTCTGAACTTTCAACGCTCAACTCTGGAGCAACTTCTTCGCCGCATCGTAGACGGCTGACGACGACAACCCGAAGTGGGCCATTACATCCTTCAGCGGGGCCGAGGCGCCGAATGAGTGCATGCCGATCGCCACGCCGTCGAGACCGACATAACGTTCCCAGCCGTAGGTCGAAGCCATTTCGATCGACACCCGCGCCCGCACCGACGAGGGGAAGACCTGCTCTTTGTATTCGGGATGATGCTTGCAGTAGTGCTCGAAGATGGTGCTCGACGGCATGCTCACCACCCGGGCGGCGATCCCCTCGGCAGTCAATTTCTCATAGGCCTCAACCGCCAGAGACAGCTCG
Organism: Planctomycetaceae bacterium; assembly: GCA_033762515.1. Lineage (GTDB taxonomy): Bacteria > Planctomycetota > Planctomycetia > Planctomycetales > Planctomycetaceae > DSVQ01. The sequence continues at coordinate 14,280 of JANRLN010000528.1, read as the reverse complement.
GTCCCGGTGCCGATGAGGATCACTTGCGGCTTGCCGCTAGGGGCGTCGGCCAGGACATAAGCCCCGCGATGCAGACCATCGGCGGCGGCATACTTCGTGCGATCCAGCGTCGGCATCGCCTGCCGCGAGAAGATCAGTGCGGTCGGCTCCTTCGACTGCTGCATGGCGTGCTTCCAGGCTTCGACCGTTTCGTTGGCGTCGCCCGGACGGATCACGGTGAGACCCGGAATGGCCCGCAACGAGGCAACGTGTTCGATCGGCTGGTGCGTCGGACCGTCTTCGCCGACGCCGAGCGAGTCGTGCGTGAAGACGAAAATCGACGGCACTTCCATGATCGCCGCCAAACGGATCGAATTGCGGCAGTAGTCGCTGAAGACGAGGAACGTGGCGCCGAAGGGGCGGACGCGCGTCACGGCCATGCCGTTGACCGCCGCGGCCATCGCGTGCTCGCGGATGCCGAAGTGCATGTTACGGCCGCCGTAGCTGCCGGCCTGGAAGCCTTCCGACCCCTTGAGCGCCGTCTTGGTCGATGGAGCCAAGTCCGCCGCCCCGCCGATCAGCCAAGGTACATTCTTGGCAATGGCGTTGAGCGCCTCACCACCGACATCGCGGCTGGCCTTGCCTTTCGGATCGGCAGCATACGTTGGCAAGCCCTGATCCCAGCCGGCCGGAAGCTGCCGGGCCTGAATCTGCTCGAGTTCCCGGGCGAGTTCCGGGTACTCGACCTTGTACTTGGCGAACATCGCGGTCCACTCCGCGTGGAGTTTGGCTCCGCGAGCTCCGATCCCTTCCTGGAAGTGTTCGTAGACCCCATCCGGCACGTAAAACTTTTTGTCAGCCGGCCAGCCGTAGGCTTGCTTGGTGAGTTCGATTTCTTTCTCGCCGAGCGGCTCCCCGTGGGCGCTGTGGGTATCCTGCTTGTTGGGCGAGCCCCAAGCGATGTGGCTTTCAACGACGATCATCGTCGGAGCGTCGGTCGTTTTCAGAAAGGTCTGATAGGCCGCTTCCAAGGCCGCGAGATCGTTGCCGTCGGCGACATGCAACACATTCCACCCGTAGGCTTTGAATCGGGCGGCGACGTCTTCCGACATCGACAGGTCGGTATGGCCTTCAATCGTGATGCGATTGGAATCGTACATCCAGCACAGATTCGACAGCTTGAGGTGCCCGGCCATGGAGCCGGCCTCTGCAGAGATTCCTTCCTGCATGCAGCCGTCTCCGGCGAAGGCGAACACATTGAAATCGAAGAGGGTGTAACCCGGCTTGTTGTAGCGTGAAGCCAGCCATTTGCCGGCGATCGCCATGCCAACCGTGTTGGCAACCCCTTGCCCCAGGGGGCCGGTCGTGGTTTCCACTCCTGCCGTGAACCGATACTCCGGGTGCCCGGGTGTCTTGCTGTGCAACTGCCGAAACCGTTTCAGCTCGTCCATGCTGACGGCGGGTTCGTCAGTGACCGTCATTTCGTCCACGACGTTCTTCACACCGGTCAGATGCAACAGCGAGTAAATCAGCATTGAGGCGTGACCGGCCGACAGAACAAAGCGGTCGCGATTCGGCCAGATGGGGTTTTGGGGATCGTAGCGCAGAATCCGCTGCCACAAGACATAGGCATTGGGAGCCATCCCCATCGGCGAACCGGGATGACCTGAGTTGGCCTGCTGCACGCCGTCCATGGCCAGAGTGCGGATCGAATTGACGGCCAAATTTTCGATCGTCTGCGAGGCAGCGGATGCCGGAGTGGAAGCCATTGCCGATCCTATTGAATTCCGAGAGTTGATTTTCCGAAGACGCGGCTGCGAAAACACGCCGCGTGCGGCGAAGTATAGCTTCCGTTTGCGTCCGATGCTCCTCTGAACACTCAGGCGTCTACAAAAACTTCACACGAGGTCGTCCGGGGTCCCCCTCGGTTTTCCCACCCAGAGGCGTTATCCTCAGGCGGAGGGAGCGTTTCCACCGCGCGATCCCTCGAACGGAACGGGAATAACACCCCCCAACGGCGCGGTCTGGCCCCCGCGGGACCAACATTCGACAACTCCTTGAGAACCGAGCTGGATATGCCCGCGCAACGGATTGACGGAAAGCAAATTGCCTTCCGTATTCGCGAACAGATTGCTGCACGCGTCGCGAAATTTCGTGAACTGACGGAAGTTGTCCCCCATCTGGCGGCGATCCTGGTCGGCGACGACCCGGCCAGCGGCGTTTACGTCAAAACCAAACATCAGGCCTGCGAAAAGGCCGGCATGCACAGCACCACGCATCGTCTCCCGGCAGCGACGACGCAGACCGAATTGCTGCAGCTCGTCGCACGACTCAACGCTGACGACTCGGTGCACGGAATCCTGGTGCAGCTGCCGCTGCCCAAGGCGATCGACACGTTGCGCATCCTCGATTCCGTCTCCCCGCTGAAAGACGTCGACTGCTTCCATCCAGAGAACGTGGGGCGCCTGGTGCAGAATCGTCCGCGATTTCTTCCCTGCACCCCCCAGGGAATTCAACTGCTGCTGCGGGAATCCGGGATTGATCCCGCAGGAAAGCATGTCGTCATCGTGGGTCGCAGCGACATCGTCGGCAAACCGCTGGGGTTGATGCTCCTGCAGAAGGGTCCCTGGGCCGATGCCACCGTAACCATCTGTCACAGCCGGACGGCGAATCTCGGGGAAATCACCCGCTCAGCAGACATCCTGATCGCCGCGATCGGCAAGCCGGAGTTGGTCACGGCCGAGATGGTTCGACCCGGTGCAGTCGTTATCGACGTCGGCGTCAACCGGGTTGGCGAGCGGCTGGTAGGCGACGTTGCATTCGACGCAGTCGGCGAAGTGGCCGCATTTATCACTCCGGTTCCGGGGGGAGTCGGACCGATGACGATCGCCATGGTGTTGCAGAACACGCTGACCGCCGCCGAACTGCAACGCGGGGTGACCGGGCTTGGCTGAAATTCCGGGGAGAATCCCTCGGGGGCAGAGGGGCGCGCGAGTGGAACGGCGCGTCAAGTTGCTCGGTACTTGACCTTGAGCGGGAAGCGTTAGTACACTTCAGGGTTCCAGCTTGCTGGCCTTATGACCCGCCCCCTCGCAGCGGTGAGATCGTCGTGCCCCGCGCTATCATTAGTGACATCCACGGTAATCTGGAGGCTCTCGAAGCCGTGATGGCCGACATCCGTGCCCAGGGCATCACCGAGGTTTACTGCCTCGGCGACATTGTGGGTTACGGACCAAATCCGTGTGAATGCATTGACGGCGTACTCGGCTGCCAGGTCTGCCTGCTGGGCAACCACGATCAGGCGGCGCTGTTTGATCCCGAAGGGTTTAACGCCGGCGCGGAACGGGCCATCTTCTGGACCCGGAAAATGCTGGAATCGGCCTCGGGTCCAAAAGCCGAAAAACGCTGGGATTTCCTGGGCGAACTCCCACGCGTGCACCGCGAGCCGAACTTTATGTTCGTGCACGGATCGGCCCGCAATCCGCTCAATGAGTACGTTTTCCCTGAAGAGATCTACAATCAGCGGAAGATGGAGCGCATCTTTTCGCTCGTCGAAAAGTACTGCTTTCAGGGACATACCCACATCCCCGGCGTGTTCACCGAGGACTTGAACTTCCTCGCACCCGAAGAAATCGAGTTCAAGTACGAACTCGGTCCCAAGAAGGTGCTGGTGAACGTCGGCTCCGTGGGACAACCCCGCAACGGCGACAACCGCTCCTCTTACGTCGTCGTCGACGGCAACACGCTTCACTTCAAACGCGTTCAGTACAACTGGGAAGCAACGCGGAAGAAAATCTACGAGATTCCCGAACTCGACAATTTTCTCGGTGATCGCCTTGCGGATGGCCGCTGAACGTCGAAGTCGGAATTTCCCGGTCAATTCCCCACCGATCCGGGGCCTCCGCTCCCTCTTCCGGGAATTCTGGATTCCATTCGCGAAGTGGACGTGATCTGTCCTTGGAAGGCTTCGTTATCGCCGACGAGGCCGACGACGTGGTATCATTCCTCGTATTCGGAATTCAGGGTGTCGGGGACTGTGTCAGCGGCGCCAGCGTGATGAGTGTGCGATCGCAGTCGCCGCCCGGCGACTTGTCCGCCGCGCGCCATCAATCATGATCATTGGAACGCCAGGCAGCCGCAGGAATCATGGATCAACAACGCCGTCTCCTTCTGTTCTTCACGCTGTCGCTGACGATCCTGATCGGCTGGTCTCAGTTTGTGGTGCCGATTTTCTTCCCGCCCCCGCTGCGGAATGTGAAGAATCTGGCCGAACTGCTGAACACCGACGGACCCGTCAGCGCGCTCCTGCCCGAGAATGTCGCTCCCGAGTTGTCGGCTTCGCCCGTTGGCGACCCGGTCCCGGATGCCAAACCGACCATCGTGCGGCACGAACCCCGGACCGTGGTGATCGGCTCCGACGACCCAAAATCCGATTACTTCCTGCAGGTGCAGCTTACCAGCCTGGGTGGAGCCGTCGATTCGGTTCGCCTGAACGATGAGCGGTATCCCGAAGTCGGGCAGCGCGGCACCCCCTTAACCCTCATCGGTCACGATCCCAACGTTGCCCAGAAGACCTTGGCGCTACAACTGAAGGCCATCGACCAGCAACTGGGGAAGGAAACGCTGGAGACAGTTCACTGGGAAGTCATCGAAGCGACGCCGGCAGCCGCGGCGTTCCGTTTTACGGCTCCCGACGGCAGTCTGACTGTCACTAAGCGCTATCGGCTCGATCCGGTGAAGTTGCCGACCGCCGGGGACCTCGACAGCTTCCGCGACGCCTCCACGGCCGGTTACCAACTTCACCTGGCGTTGCAGATCGAAAACCGTGCCCGCCGCCCGCTCGAGTTTCAATACTCGCTCCGCGGACCGGTCGGGCTGCCGCTCGAAGACCCCCACAACTCGTCGAAGCACAACGACGTTCGCATGGGTTTCCTGAGCGCGGGGGACTATGTCGACCATCGCACGTTCACCGCCGCCGAGGCGGTGCAGCAAGAGAAGGCGGCCGCAGCGGCGGCCAAGGCGGCCCAAAAAGCCGGCATCGTCGAAGCGAGCAAAATCGAAGTCTGGAAGCGACCGATTCAGTATCTGGGAGTCGACACCCAGTACTTCACGGCATTGGTGCACCCAGTGGGTGATCAGTTGAAGTCCCCCTCGATTGAGACCTCGCAGGCGGTGGTGATCAGCGAACGCGCTGAGCCCAAGTTCGCCGACGTCAGCGTCTTGATGACCTCGCCCGTCCGGACGTTGGGTCCCGCGGGAGCAACCGACGGCTCTGATCGTCTCCTCAACGAGTTCGTCCTGTATGCCGGTCCCAAACGTGAAGCGCTGCTGGCGCCGCTCAAAGCGGAGTCCGTGCTCGACTACGGCTGGTTCGCCCCCGTGGTGCGATTGATGCTCGGGATCGTGCATGCGCTGCACTCGCTCGGGCTGAACTACGGACTCTCCATCATTCTGCTCACCTGCCTCGTGCGGGCGGCCATGATTCCGCTGACGCTGCACCAGGCCAAGAGTATGGAGAAAATGAAGGAGTTGCAGCCGAAGATCAAAGCTCTGCACGAGAAGTACAAAGAGAATCCTGAATCGCTGTCGCCCGAAGAAATGCGGCAGATGCAGGAAGTGAATCTGAAGATGTTCGCCGGGTGTCTGCCGCTGTTTGCGCAGATGCCGATTTTCATCGCCTTGTATCGGGCGCTGCAGGTCTCGGTCGATTTGCGGATGGCGCCGCTGCATATGTTCGGCAACTGGATCGACAATCTTGCTTCGCCCGACGCCATGTTCGCCTTCGGATTTGCGCTCCCCTTCGTCGCCTGGACGGAATTCAATCTGTTGCCGATTCTGAGCATCGTGTTGATGCAGGTGAATCAGAAGCTGACGATGCCTCCGCCTGCGGATGAAGAACAGGCCATGCAGTACCGCATGATGAACATCATGATGTACCTAATGGTCGTCTTCTTTTACCGCGTCCCTGCGGGATTGTGCCTGTATTTCATTATGTCGAGCGTGTGGGGGATGACCGAGCGTCTGCTGATGAAGCGGTTTGCCGCCGCGAAGTCCGCAGGGAGTTCGCCTCCTCCTGCGGCCGGCGCACCGGTTCCCAAACCCGAGCCGGCGCCCTCCAAGCCCTCGATGTTCGACGGCTTCCGCGACAAGCTCCGCGAATTGCAGGAACTTGCCGATAAGGAGGCCAGCGCCCGCCGCGACAAAAACGCAGGGTCCGGCGGCAACAATGGCAAATCCAAAAAGCAACGCGGACGGCGGTAGCGCCGTTGCACACGAAATCAGGGAATCAGCGCCTGATCGAGCACTTTGCTCGCACCAATCCCTAGTCGTTGCAGACGTTCAATCACGTTCTGCACCGGAGCCTTCAGGGGCTCAAAATGCTCGGGCTTCACGATGTGCAACTGCCCGCTCCAGGGGCTGGGGACCGCTGGAACGAAGACAACGACGCGGCCGTCGGCAAGTTCGTCCATCAGGAATCCGATCTGCGACGACCGCTCAAAATGGACCAGCACCGCGCGGTGACCATCGTTGCGTGAGACCCCGACAAGTCCTTCCCCCATGCTCTTCATCAGCGAGTAACCGGGCAGGTTCGACAAGACCGCCCATTCGATCCACTTCACCAGCCACGTCGCCAAAGCCGTGTGCGCCAGCAGCCCGGCCAGGAAGCAAATCGCAATCAGAATCGCGATTCCCAGGAGCAAGGCCAGCGAGATGCCGGCTACGTCTTGAAACGGAAGATACTGCATCAGGGGATGCAGCGTCTCATAAGCCAGCGTCAGCGCCTTGCCGATGATGACCGCAAGCACGACGATCGGCGCGAGAATGAACACGCCGCCGATGACAGTCGCCTTGATGAACCCCAGAAATCCCACGAGACGGTGCGTCGTCTGTTGAATCACAGTCCACTCCTACCCGCTGCAGCGTTGTAACCACTGCGCCAAATCTTGCGGCCACTCAGAATCAAACGCCATACGGGCGTTCGTCGTGGGATGATCGAACGCGACCCGCACCGCATGCAGCGCTGTCCGCGGTGCGGCGGATGGGTCCCCGTCGCCGCGCGCCGGACCGTACGTGTCGTCGCCGCAGATCGGGTGCCCTTGTTCCGACAGGTGGATGCGAATCTGATGAGTTCGACCGGTTTCCAATCGGCACTCAATCATCGAGACATTACCGAGCGGCGTCACGGACAGGACATGCGTGATCGCATGCTGCCCCGGTCGACCCTCGGCCGCCGACCCGCGCCGACCGTCACCCCGATCGCGGATCAGCTGTGACGCGATCTTCCCCACCGCCGGACATCCATGAACCACGGCGCGATAGCGGCGTTCGACGGTGTGCGCCATGAACTGACGGATGAGTCCCTTCGCGGCCCTGGCCGAACGGGCAAAGACCACCAGACCCGAGGTTTCCCGGTCGAGGCGTTGCACCCGCCACAGCCTGGGGAGATCGGTCAACTTCTTGAGGGCGGCCGGAGTCAAACTTCCGTGCTCCCGTTCCCAGAGTGCGAGCGACGTCAATTCGTCCAGCGAGGGATCCAGGAGTCGCTTGGACAGGGGCCAGTGATGCTCTTCCGGTCGCCGTGTGCTGACGATGTGCGGGGGCTTGTCGACGATCACCACCTGGCGATCGACGAACACGATCGCCAGACGGGCTGCCTTCGGCGGGGACTGGCCGGTGGCGCGGACGGCGATGCGATCCCCCGCCGCCAGCCGTCGGCCTTCATGAATGGTGATAACCCCGTTAATCGTTACCCGCCGCGCGGCCAGCACTTGGCGACATTTCGACCAAGACGCCTGGGGCAGCACACGCCTTAGCCACGCCAGAACGGTGAGATCTCCGTCGATGGCCGAGACGGTGTGCGCGTGGGACGGGTTTTCGGCGGACACAGAGGTCAGTTTTCGTGTCGGGAGGGAAATTTTCGTCAAGTACCCCGAACCCGGGGAGATCGAGTTGACAGTCGGCGAAGCTGGCCTATGTTTGCCGTGTCGCCGCCAACGCGGCCAATCAGGACTGTTTCCTGCACTGACTCGGTTCGCTGAGTCAATGCAAAGCGCGGCAGGGAGGAGCTGGGAGCTTCGAGGGGACCTTGCCGCGCTTTTTTCCGATACGCATCGGCCCCGGTCGTGATCGCAATTCCGTTTTAGCGACCGCATTGCCGTTCCGCCATAGCGCCAGACGTCAGCACCAGCCCGGCTGCTTCCCAGCAGCCGGGCTGGTTGCATTGACGCGGCTCGCGTGACGATCGCCCCGCGCCGCTGATTCTCCAGACGTCGTGATGGCCGAAGGAACCTCAGGCGGAATCCACAACCCGGCATCGCAATGTCGCGGAAGCTTAGAGGTCAATTCCCAGCTCTTCGATCTTGCGATACAGGCTCGACAATCCCAGTCGCAATCGGCGGGCGGCCTCGCGTTTGTCGGGCCATTCGCGGAGAACGCGCTCGATGTGCAGACGCTCATAGTGTCGCAGCGCTGAACGGAGGTCGTCGGTGTCCGGAAGCGGCTGGCTGCCGCCGATGAGATCGGGGGGGAGATCCTTGGGGCGAATCTGGGCCGCGTCGCACATCATGACGGCCCGTTCGATGGCGTTGTCGAGCTGCCGGACGTTTCCCTTCCAGTTGGCGGCGATCAACAGGCGAATCGTTTCGCTCGCGGCGCCGGTCACACGCTGGCCCATCTCGCGGCTGTGCTTGGCGACGAAATAGTCGATCAGCTCCGGAATGTCGTCCAGCCGTTCACGCAGCGGTGGGATGCGGATCTTTACGCCGTCGAGCCGGTAAAACAGCGCCTCGTCAAATCGACCTTCTGCGACTTCCTTGGAAAGATCGCGGCTGGTGGCGGCGATGATCCGGGCCTGATGCGACTGCGGCTCCAGCGCGGCGTGCGGCATGATCTCGCCGTACTCCATCGCGCGCAGCAGGCGGGCCTGCGTCGACAGCGGCAATTGCGAGACCTCATCCAGAAACACGGTTCCCTCACCGGCATTGCGGAAGATCCCCGGTTGCTCGGCCGCCGTCGGGGACAGTGGCGACGCCTGCGAACCGAACAACTGCGATTCCAGCAGTTCCGGCGGCCGGGTGGCGCAGTTGGCGGCCAGGAAGCGCTCGTTCTTCTTGGGTCCCCAGCGATGAATCATGCGGGCGAAAAGTTCCTTCCCGGTTCCCGATTCGCCGACGAGGAGCACATTGGCATTGGTGACGGCGACTTTGCGGATGGCGTCCTGAACCTCCTGAATCGCCTTGCTGGAACCGATGATCATTTCGCCGTCGTCGCGCCGAGCCAGCTCCTTGCGAAGCGCCTGATTCTCCTGATACAGCTCCCGATACTGGAAGAGGCGCTGCAGCTTGTTGGCGAGGTCGTCGAAGATCACCGGTTTGACCAGATAGTCGAATGCGCCCGCCTTGAAGGCCTCCACCGCGTTCTCAACCGTGGCGTAGGCGGTGATGATCAGTCCCGAAACGTTGGGATTGTACTGCAGCAGTTTTCGCAGCAGGTTGACGCCGTCCCCGTCGGGCAGCTGCACATCGCAGATCGCCACTTGAAAGTCGCGCTCACGAATCGCCTTCACAGCGTCGGCGATCGTCGGGGCGGCGGTGACTTCGTAGCCCTCGTCCGTGAGGAACTCCCGCAGGGAGGTGCGAATGATCTCTTCGTCTTCGACAACCAGGATGGAGCGTTTCACGGCGTCATCACCTCTTCGACGGGCTCGGGGTCTGACGACAAAGACTCTTCCGGAAACATATCCGCATGCTCGCGAAGTTCCGAATTCGTCAGGTAGATGGTGAATGTGGTCCCGGAGGGGGACGAACCGGTCAGCTCGATATGCCCGCGCAACTGCTGCTCTACGATATTGCGGCAGACGAACAACCCCAAGCCGGTGCCGGTGTCTTTCGTCGTGAAGTAGGGTTGGAAGATCCGGTCGCGGTGTTGAGGCAGGATCCCGGGGCCGGTGTCGCGGACGTCGATGCGCAGCCAGCCCCCTTCCAGCGAGGTCCGGAGTTCGATGCTCCCCCCTTCGGGGGTGGCGTCCATCGCATTGAGAATCAGATTGAGAACCACCTGCGTGAGCTGGTCGCGCACCACCCGGATGGTGGGAATGCCGCGGGCATAAGAGGTGATGATGCGTTTGCCCTTGCGCCGCTTGTAATACTTGGCGATGTTCAGCGCTGCGTCGATCACGCCGTGGATATCGGCGAGGATCTCGGCCTTTGTCGCGGGACGGCTGAAGTCGACCAGTTCGCGCAGGGTCCGCTGAATGCGACGGAGCTGATCATCGACCATGTGCAGCCGTTCGCGGGTCTGCTCATCGATGTTGCGACGATTGAGAAGCTGCACCAGCGAACTGATGGCGGCCAGCGGATTGCCCACCTCGTGGGCAATCCCCGCGGCCAGAAGTCCGAATGCAGCCTGCTTCTCCTGCTGAACGATCATGGCCTGCGTTTCCTGCAACTGCCGGGTGCGGTGTTCAATCCGCTCTTCCAGATGCAGTTGATTCTGCTGCAGGGCCGAGTTCAACTCCGATAATCGCCCGCTGGCGCGCTTGAGCAGGTCGGCGAGCGAAGTGCTGGCCCAGGCGACCCAGCCCATGACGACGGGGGTCAAGATCAGCGAAGCGAACGCAGCCCGCTCGGTCATCCCCTGTGATAACGCCACGGTCGCAAAACTGGCGACCTGCAGAGCCAGGGTCGAATAGGTGATAATGGGCGCGTAACGAATCGCACTCACAAGGAGCGACAGCAGGTAATAGAAACGAAAGGGACTCAGCACCCCCTCGTCAAAGATGCACAGCAGTCCGATGAAAACCGCCTCCATCGCGGAAGTGAACAGGGGGTATTCGCTGAGGAACAGCTTGCCGCGCAAACTGTAATAGGTGTCGCACAGGGCGTAGGCCATCCCCAGGGCCAGGATCGTGTTGAGCGGCCACGGGGAACCGTCGGTCCCAAGGAGATTGACGAGTCCATAGCCGACGCAGATCCCGAACCAGCGAATCCGCACAGTGATCGCCTGGGCCGAAAGTTCCCAATTGAATTCCGGCAGCGGCGACTTGGCGGGGAGCGACATGAGTCGATATTCGGGGGGCGGGATTCTGTTCTGATGGCGTGCGGGTTCACCCCGCGGAATGCTAACTTAAGGAAGTATACGCGTCGGCAAGGCGGACCGCATGGCATCCAGAGTTGACCGGCTGCAGCGACTGTATCGGTTGACGCGTTCGTAGGGGATGAGCCGTCCGGGTCAAGCGCCGCGGAGGGACCCGCCGATAGTGACGAAGTTTGACCGGAGCGCCGAAGGTCTGACGAGAGACCGGGTGGTGCTCGGGACCGCCGGAATTCCTGCGCTTGAGAAAGTGAATCCCGGATGCGGATCGTTGTCGCCAGTTCAGAGGCCAGCCCCTTCTCCAAAACGGGGGGATTGGCCGATGTATCGGCGTCGCTGCCCAAGGCCCTGGCCGACCTGGGGCACGAAGTGCTGCTGGTGACCCCGTACTATCCCCGTGAGTTCGCCAAGCTCGAAGCGGCAGATCGTCCAGCCCTGGAATCGCTCGGACTGACCTTGTCGATTCATGTCGGCCAGCGGCACGTCACAGCCCGCGTCTTCAAGACGTCGCTGCCCGGGTCAAACGTCACCGTCTACTTGATCGATCAACCGGGATACTTTGATCGGCCGGGACTGTATCTGGACCGCGATGGCGACTATCGCGATAACTGCGAGCGATTCGTTTTCCTCTGCCGGGCCGTGCTGCAACTCGTGGAGACCTTGCAGTTCCAACCCGACATCGTGCACGCCAACGACTGGCAGACAGGTCTGCTGCCGGCATTGCTGAAGATCGAAGGTTCACAGCGTCCAGGGCTGTCTCAAACCGCCTCAATCTTCACGATTCATAACCTCGCCTTCCAGGGACAGTTCTGGCACTGGGACATGCTCCTCACCGGACTCGACTGGAAATACTTCAACTGGCGACAGATGGAGTTTTTCGGGAATCTGAACCTGCTCAAGACCGGCGTGATGTTCGCCGACCTGATCACCACCGTCAGCCCCACCTACGCGCGCGAAATCCAGACTCCCGAGTATGGCTGCGGCCTCAACGGGGTCCTCGCTTCGCGACGCGACGACCTCATCGGAATTCTGAACGGCGTCGACACCGAAGTCTGGAATCCCGCAACCGACGAGCTGTTGCCCGCGAAATACACCTGGCACAGCGTTGAGGCCGGCAAGCGCACCTGCAAGGCGGCGTTGCAGCAACGGATGGGCCTGCCCCTCAAACCCCAGGCGCCGTTGCTGGCGATGGTGTCTCGCCTGGCGGGACAAAAAGGGGTCGATCTGGTGATCCACTCCCTGCCGGAACTCCTGCAATTGGATGTGCAGGTGGTCTTTCTCGGGACGGGAGAGGCAGGTTACGAATCGGCCCTGAAACATTGGGCGCACGAACTCCCGGAGAAAATTGTCTGCGAGATCGGCTATGACGAAAGTCTTGCCCATCTGATCGAAGCCGGGGCCGACATCTTCCTCATGCCCAGTCAGTACGAACCGTGCGGCCTCAACCAGATGTATAGCCTGATGTACGGCACGGTCCCCATCGTCCGTGCCGTGGGGGGGTTGGCCGATTCGGTGATCGACGCCACGGAAGGAAATCTCGCCAATTCCACGGCGAACGGATTCACGTTTCACGAGTACCGCAGCGACGTTTTGTTCCGCCAGATCTGCCGTGCCTTGGGACTGTTCCTCGATCGCAAGTCCTGGCGTCAACTGCAGCGCACGGGGATGGAACGCGACTGGTCGTGGACCCACAGTGCGAAAGAATATGTCGCAGTCTATCAACGGGCGATCCACAAGCTCCGCCAGGCGTAGTCGATCGAAACCCTCGTCATAAATCAAACTTGCGGTTGCATGATCGGACTCGGATGTGGCAGCGCGAAACCGCAAGCGAGCCCTGAATGTCTGAGCTGCGTCAGGATCCCATCACAGGACGTTGGGTGATTCTCGCCCCCGAGCGGGCGCTGCGGCCCAATTCCGCCCGTTCGCTGCCGGAGTTCGATCCTCACGCAGACGATCCCTTCGCCGAAGGACGGGAGTGGGAGACTCCCGGCGAACTGCAGGCACTGCGCCTGCCCGACACGCTTCCCGACACTCCTGGTTGGAGGGTCCGCGTCGTTCCCAACAAGTATCCGGCCGTTCGTCTGGAAACGCTGCCGACGAGCGAGAACGATCGATTCAGCCGCACGGCCGCCGCGAGCGGACCGCATGAAGTGATTATCGAATGCCCCCATTTTGAATGCTGCCTGTCGCGGCTGCCGCTGGATCAGGTCGGCGACGTGGTGTGGATGTACCGGGAGCGGCTGCGGTTTCATCGGCGTGAGCAGACGTGTGCTCACGCGCTGGTCTTCAAGAACAAGGGAGTCGCCGGGGGCGCGACTTTGGCACATGCGCATGCCCAACTGATTGGGACACCGTGGATTCCGGTAACGATCGAAGAAGAACTCGCTTCGACCAGGCGATACTTCGCGGAGACGAACCGCCTGCTGTTCGCCGACCTCGTCGAGCGGGAACTGTCTCATGGTCGCCGGGTGGCGGCGATTTCCGAACGATTCGTGGTGCTTTGTCCATTCGCGAGTCGCGTTCCTTGTGAGGTCTGGATCGTGCCGCGACAGGACCAGGGACGCTTTGAAGACATCAACGACTCGGAACTGCGGGAAGTCGCGGAACTGCTGCGGAACACATTGCTGCGAATGCATGCTGCGATGCCCGGCTTCCCCTACAATTATTCAATCCACTCGCTGCCGTTCAGCGCTCCGGAAGTTCACGGGTTTCGCTGGCATATCGAGATCCTGCCGCGAATCGGCACCACGGCGGGATTTGAATGGGGTGGGGGCTGCTACATCAACACAGTCCCCCCGGAGGACGCCGCGCAAACTCTGCGTTCTGTCGCTGCCGTCTGATCGCTCCCGTCGCGGCCGCAGGTACGTGGCATCCGCTGGCAGTCGACAATTCCCCCGAAATCAAATTGCCTAATCATTGCGCACGACTTGCCTTCCGGTATCGCATTTGCTGAACTGGGTTCTGCCTTATCGTCGACGCCTCCTCGACACCGCTTCGGAGACTTGGGATCGTGCCGGATTTAACGCCGCGTGAAGTGTTGGCCCTGTGTCGTGAGCATGAGATTCGCGCGGTCGATCTCCGATTCATGGATTTCCCTGGCACGCAGAAGCATTTCACGATTCCTGTAACCGCATTAACGGAAAGGACTTTCGAAGAGGGCCTGGGGTTCGACGGCTCGTCCATCCGCGGTTGGCAGGCGATCAATGAAAG
>JANRLN010000527.1:0-6652 GCA_033762515.1 Planctomycetaceae bacterium | reverse complement strand
CTCGTCCGCCACCAATTCCGTCGTCGCGCGCGCGAGAACGTCGGTGCGCAGCTTGAGATTGATGAAACCCGGGCCGGCGACATCGGGGGCTTCGCAAAGATCGGAGACATTCAGGCGTGAGACGATCTCGGCGGCGACATCCCGCGGCGGACGCTGGGCGATCTTTCCCAGAGGCATGGCGCAGTTGGCCTGAAAATCTCCAAACTTGGCGTCTTGAGTGGGACGGAGCATCTCGACATACAGACCGGGATCAGCGACCAGTCCCGCGAGCGCCTGCTTGAGACGAGTGCGGAGTTCCGACAGAAAGTTCATGGAAGAGTTCCGGGAGGATTTCGCGCCAAGGACTCGCGAAACCGCCTGCGCAAGACGGAAGCGTTAGAGCGATTCGGATACCGGAGCGGCGGGGAGACCCAGGTGTTCGCGCCAGTTGACGCGTTTGGCGTCGGCCCAGAGACGCTCCAGGTCGTAAAGCTGACGGGCTTCCGGCTGGAAGACATGCAAGACAATGTCGCCGTAGTCCTGCAGCAGCCAGTTGCTGTTGGCTTCCCCTTCCGTTCCGAGGCAGTGACTCCCCTTGGCCTTCATGACCACGCGAATTTCATCGGCGAGGGCGTACATCTGCCGCGGATTGGCCCCGGACACAATGACGAAAAAATCGAAGATCGGCGTAATCTCGGTCAGGTCGAGGACGACGACGTCGCGACCGCGAAATTCTTCGGCGATCTGAGCGCAGCGGCAGGCGTCGTCGAGGCTGCGTTGGCGTTGTGTTTCCAGGGTCAATGTCATGGGGGGCAGTTGGTCTTCAAAGGGGCGGATCGCGTGGGTTCAGTAATCAGGAAGAAATCGCACGGTGCAGGGAGTCGGCCGAGGGCGCATGTGGGATTCCCGGCGCCGTGGCATTGGGGCGACCTAGGGGCGCTTGATCAACTCCGGACCATCACCCGCTGTCTTGTGGTAGCCCCCTTTGCCCTTCACGTATTTCGTGAATCCCAGGCTTTCGAGGTTCTTGTCCGACAGTTGTTCCTTGGGATTGTGTTTGCCGAACCCCTTGGGCATCCAGGGAGCGGTGACTTTTCGACGGATCGGGCGCCCGGTTTCGGGATGGTGCGTGTAGGCCGGGTCGTGAATGCTCTGGATGTATTCGAACACCTCACCGCCGGAACCGTCCGGCAGCACCTCTTCGTACAAGTAAAGCGGCATGGCCCTCACCTTCTCTTACGGACCCGGAGTTGCAGGGTCGGCAATCGCAACCTCGAATTGTAACCGATTTTGCGGGGCATGCGATGATGGACGCGGTCTGGAGAGGCAAAGTTCGATTGCCGCGAAGTCAGACCGCTGTTCAGGTAGCGCCGCCGAACGTCCGATCGTCCGGAATTTTTCGCCAATTCGCCGGTTGACGAAGTCGGCACGCGCGTTATAACCCTAAACAGTCATCCGGGTGTGCCAGTTCGGGACAATTCGTAGCCGGCCATTTTTCATTCCACCCAGGCACACAACCAGGACCCCTGCGGACGCCGTTCCACAGGGGTTTTTTTACGCGCTGACGCCTTGAAACGGCCCGTACGCGCCCCCTCGGACCGGTCCTGCGGCTGAGAATTCGTCGGTGGCTTTTGTGGACTCGGGCCCGTTGCCGTGACAAAATCTACGCGCAGCTGCACGTTCCCGTCCCCTCGCATTCCGGCCAGTGGAGATCTTCCCCGTGATTTTTGGCATGTTCGGCAAGAAGAGCGATAACAGCGCCGGTGATGATGATGAAGACGAAGAAGTCGAACTGTGCACGTTTCAAGGGGCGCTGAACGGCAAAGACGTGGACCTCGCGGCCAACGCACGGCTCGCTCAGGCGGGCCTTGTTCCCTCCAAGGAACTCGTCACCGACGCAATTGTCCGCCGCGCTGAACAGGCCAAAATCGAGCTCAAAGGGGAACGCGCCCAGGTCACCCTTTACGTTGACGGCATTGCCTATTCCGGGGGAAAACTGGCGAAGCCCCAGTTCGTCGCGGTCACGCAGATGCTCAAAGTGCTCGCGGGACTCGATCCCAAGCTCAAGGGGCAGGTCCAGTCGGGCGGCGTGAAGGCGGACTACCTGGGAACGCCGTACGAAGTCGAACTGGAAGCGACTCCGCAGCCGACGGGCGCCGACAAGGTCGTATTGAAACCCCGCAATCTGAAGGCCAAGTTCACCACGATGGAGGAGCTGGGCTTCTCCCCGTCGCTGAAAGCGCTGCTCCGCGAGACGGCCCAGAAGAAGAAGGGACTCATCATCGTCGCCGGCCCTTCGGCGTCCGGTGTCACCACCACCGTCTACGCCTTTCTTAAAGGGCTCGACCTCTACACACACTCGGCATTCACCATCGTCAAGATGGGGACCCGCGAGGTGTATAATGTGCAGAAGTTCGAGGCCAACGAGGCTGACGACTATGGCGCCACGATGCTGCGAATGTTGCGCGCCGAGGCGGACGTGATTTTCGTCGATCCCATCAATGGGCCGGAACTCGCCAAACAGACCGCCGAAGTGGCGGATCGGACCGTGATCCTCGCTGAAATGCCGGCCAAGGACGCCGCCAGCGGCATCGTGCAATTCCGCGACTGGATCGGTGACAAAGCGAAGATGGCCGAAGTGCTCGGAGCCTTCTTCGGCGTCAAGTTGATCCGGATGCTGTGCGCGGATTGCAAAGAGGCCTTCAAGCCGAATCCCAAACTGCTGCAGAAGGTGGGGCTCCCCCCGGAAACCAAGGTGCTCTATCGAAAGCCGGAGCCGGAACCCGATCCCAAGACGGGTGAGATGCCGGATCCCTGTGAGAAGTGCGGCGGCATCGGGTACTTCGGACGCGTGCCCATGGTCGAATGCATTCTGGCATCCGAAACCATTGGCAAGCTGATTGCTGAAGGGGCGACTGCCGACCAGATTAAGGCTCAGGCCCGTGCGGAAGGGATGCAAACCCTGCATAAGGACGGTCTGCGGCTGGTCGCGGAAGGAAAGACCTCGCTCGAAGAGCTGCAGCGCATCTTTAAGGCATGAAAAGGCTTAGGGGATTTTTCTGGTTCAAGAACGACCGTCGTCGCAGTGCCGTTACGCGATGAGTAGAGCCACAGTGGCCCGTAGCTTGCTCTCCTGATCGCATTCGAACTGTCGTTTTTGCGCGGTCCTCAGTTCCGGATTCCTGACGGTTTTCTCGGTCTTTCGACGGGCGTGACCTCCGTGACCGGTCGATCGACGGAGATTCTCCGTAGCGTCTCCTCGCGGATGACGCAATAATAAATGTGGATGCGTTTGCCCCTGCCTGCCTGATCGCCCCGCCTCCCAAGCCTGCCTGTGTGTTGGAGGTTCTGCTCATGATTTACCGCTTTGCCGGCCAATTTGTGGCGCCGTTGTTCGTCGCGGTCTGGAGCTTGCCTGCTGGTTTTGCTCAGGAGGCGCCGCTGACGGTCAGTCCCGCCGAAGTGAAGCTCAACGGCAACTTCGCACAAGTTCAATTGCTCGTGCGTTCGACGGCGGCTGCGTCTGCGGATCGCGCCGAAGATCTGACGGCGGTCAGTCTCTACAAGTCGGCAGACGAAGCTATTGCGACCGTGACGCCCAACGGACGAGTGATTCCGCGGGGCGATGGGTCGACCACGATTCAGATCCACGCCAAGGATTTGACTGCGGCCGTCCCGGTCACCGTCACCGGCGTGACGTCCCAACCGCCGATTGACTTTCTCGATCAGGTCCGACCGGTGTTGACGAAAGCGGGTTGCGCACTCGGGGCCTGCCATGCCGCGCAGTACGGTCAAGGGGGGTTCAAACTCTCCGTCTTTGGGTTCGACCCCGCAGCGGATCAACGTGCCATGGTGCGCGATTCTCAAGGCCGACGCGTCAACCTGTTGGAACCGACGGCGAGTTTGTTGCTGCGGAAGCCAACTCAACAGATCCCGCACGGCGGCGGTCGTCGCCTGCAACCCGGTTCCCGCGACTATGAAATGCTGGTCGCCTGGATTGCCGCCGGCTGTTCGGCGCCGAAGACCGAGGAGCGCGTGATTTCGAAACTGGTTGTGACGCCGCAACAGCGTTGGGGCGAATCCGGCCTGCGCCAGCAATTGCGCGTCGACGCCCATTATGCCGACGGCGAAGTTCGCGATGTCACGGCATGGGCGCGGTTCGACTCGCTCGATGAAGGGGTCGTCGGAACCACCACCGAGGGCTTCTGCACTGTGGCCGGTCGCGGACAGGCCGCGGTGATGGTCCGCTTTGAAGGTCAGGCCGACATCTGCACGTTCGTGGTTCCGTATGCTCCCACCGTGGAGCTCGCGGGCTGGACCAACAACAATTTCATCGATGAACTCGCGGTGACCAAATTCCGGGAACTGGGGATCGAACCCTCCGGCCTGTGCGATGACGCCACGTTCCTGCGGCGGATCTTCCTGGATGCGACGGGAACGCTGCCGTCATTGGAAGAAATTGCCGAGTTCACGGCATTCACCGAGCCCAACAAGCGGCAACAATGGATCGATCGACTCCTGGGCTTCGCGGATCATCCGCAGAAGGGGGTCTACAACGACCGCTATGCCGCTTACTGGACGCTGAAGTGGTCGGACCTGCTCCGCAACAACAGCCGCGATCTGCAAGACTCGGGGATGTGGTCGCTGCACAACTGGGTCAAAGAGCAATTCCGCAGCAACGTCCCCTATGACCAGTTCGTGGCCAAGCTCGTGCAGGGGAAGGGCTCGGTCTTTTCCAACGGACCCGCGAACTACTTCCTGGTGAACAACAACCCCAATGAAATGGCGGAATCGACGGCTCAACTCTTCCTCGGCGTCCGTCTGCAGTGTGCCCAGTGCCACCACCATCCGTTCGAGAAATACAGCCAGGACGATTACTTCAGTTTCGCCGCTTTCTTTGCCCGCGTGGGGATCAAGACCAGCCAGGAATTCGGCTTGTTCGGAGGGGAACGGGTCATCATCGCCCGGACGACGGGCGAAGTCAGCCAGCCACGAACGGGGAAGCGCATGTCGCCCAAGCCCCTCGACGCCGAACCTGTCGACAACCCCCTGGATCGCCGGATCGCGCTCGCGGAGTGGATGACCGCGCCCCACAACACCGCATTCGCGCAGGCGGCCGTGAATCGCTACATGAGTTATCTGCTCGGCCGCGGTCTGGTAGAGCCGATTGACGACTTGCGCGCGACGAATCCCCCCACGAATGTGGCCTTGATGCAGGCCTTGTCGACCGACTTCGCGAAGAGTGGTTACAACCTGAAGCACTTGGTGCGGACCATCCTGTCGAGCCGGTTGTATCAGCTCGATTCACAGCCGACGTCGAACAATCTCGCCGACACCCGCTTCTACAGCCATTTCGTTGTCAAGCGGTTGGCGGCAGAACCCTTGCTGGATGCCATCGATTTCGCCGCGGGGACGAAAACGAAATTCAAGGATCTCCCGGCGGGAACGCGGGCGATTGAAATCCCCGATGCCGAGTATCCCGATTATTTTCTGAACACGTTCGCCAAGCCGCGGCGGGTCAGCGTCTGCGAATGCGAACGCCCGGCCGATCCGAACCTGGCGCAGGCGCTGCACACTCTCAACGGCGATGTCATTTCCACGAAAATCTCGGACAAAATCGGGCGTGTCGCGACGCTGGTCGCAGCCAAGAAACCGCATCTGGAAATCGTCAATGAGCTGTACCTCGCGACGCTGAGCCGCCCGGCGACGACTGCCGAGGCGACCGCCGCCGAGGGCTTGCTGCGCGAGTATGCCACGGCGCAGGAATGCTACGAAGACCTGCTGTGGGCGCTGATGAACAGCAAGGCGTTTCTGTTCGTGCGGTGAGTCAGCGGGTCGCGAAGCCGCCGGCGTGCCGGCGTCGGAAAGTGCGAGCGCAACGTATCAGGGGGTGCTGAGATGCGACGATGGGCCTGGCTGGCGCTGGTTTGCAGCGGGGTGAGCACGACCGCGGAAGCGCAGACTTCCTACCCGATGGTCATGAGTCTGAAGCCGGTCGCCATCCAGACCGGGACGACCGCCGAGTGCGAAGTGCAGTCACGGTACACAATGCTGGGAGCGAACCAGGTCTTCGTCTCTGGCGACGGGGTCACCGCGGAAGTCGTTCCTCCGGTCATTCCGGAATTGAAACCCGGCGAGAAGCCCAAAGACGTCACCAAACTCAAGCTGAAGATTACCGCGGCGAGCGACGCCCCGCTGGGGCCGCGCGAGTTTCGACTGGCGACTCCCCGCGGGGCTAGCACCATCGGCCAACTCGTGGTCGTCCGCGACCCGGTCGTTGTGGAACAAGCCGAGAACAACACTCTCGACAAGGCCCAGGAAGTGGCGCTCCCCGCGACCCTGTGTGGCGCCATCGAGAAAAACGAGGACTTCGACTTCTGGAAGTTTCGCGTGGAAGCGGGGCAGTCGTTCGTGTTTCACATTCGCGCGCAGCGGTTGGAAGACAAGATCCACGACTTGCAGGCGCATGCCGACCCGATCTTATTTCTGCGAGATGTCGCCGGAAGCGTGGTCGCGATGTCTGACAATTCCTTCTACGCCGATCCGTTTCTGACTCACACGTTCGCACAGGCGGGCGAATATCTCCTCGAGGTGCGCGACGTCCGCTACCAGGGGAATGTCTACTGGGAATATTGTCTGGAAGCCCATTCCCGGCCCTTTGTAACGCAGGTGT
>JANRLN010000526.1:0-3819 GCA_033762515.1 Planctomycetaceae bacterium | reverse complement strand
GCGGTGGTGTCGCAGGGCGGCGCCTGTGCCGCCAGCCCGCGGGCGCCGAGCAGAAGTGACAATACGAACAGGTATTTCATGGCCGTATGTTGTTGTTTTTCGTTGGGTTCAAACTGTTTTCGCCAGGCTTGTCCTATTCCGGTGATTTCAACTGGTTTGGGTTGCAGGTTGTTGACTCCATTATTCCCGCAGATTGGCGCAGAGAAATGACGTGTCCGCGGAAATCTGCGGGAAAACCGACTCCGGAGCATGCGTATACAACCCGCGATTCGCATCAAAAAACTTAAATTGACGGCATTAGACCCTGAGTCGTCTGACCGCTCACCAAGTCAACCCCACCCCCGACTCTCGACTCACGACACTCGACTCCCCCAACAGACAGCGCAGCGAATACATCACGGCGGCGGTCACGATGGCGCGGTTGGCGTTGAGGTTGCTGGGAAGGACGTCGCCGGTGCCGGTGAAGTCGATGACCGCCGTTTCGCCCGTGATGCGAATCGTCACCGCGATGGGGGCGCCGTCGTCCAGATGGTCCAG
Source organism: Planctomycetaceae bacterium (assembly GCA_033762515.1). GTDB lineage: Bacteria > Planctomycetota > Planctomycetia > Planctomycetales > Planctomycetaceae > DSVQ01. The sequence goes on along the minus strand of JANRLN010000526.1, from coordinate 3,282 downwards.
GAAGCGGTACTCGCCGGCGGGGATTGCGGCCAGAGCCTGTCGCATCGCCGCAGACGCGGCTCGCTGCAGGTGATCCATGTAGGCCCTCACGACGTCGGCGCCGCGGTCGGCGACCAGTCGCAACAGCAGGTTCGCCCCCATCTGATTGGCAGCGACCTGGGCGCGGACGTCGGCCAGATTGTCGGCGACGTTTCGGGACGGATAGGCTCCCGACTGCAGTAACGCCGCCAGTTCGTCTTCCAGCGACTGGCCGGCGTGGATCAACCGGAAGTTGCGGATCAACACCCCCTCCTCTCCCAGATTCTTCGAGAACGGGGGCATACTGCCGGGAACGATCCCGCCGATTTCCGCGTGGTGCGCCCGGCTCGCAGTGAGGAACAACAGACCGCCGGTGACCGGATGATGCACAGGGGTCACGACAGTGACATCCGGCAGGTGCGAGCCGCCGCGATAGGGGTCGTTGGTGACGAAGACATCACCCGGCGCCAGCTCTGGATTGTCGCGCAGGATGGAGCGCACCGTTTCCCCCATCGCTCCCAGATGCACGGGAATATGCGGGGCATTGACCACCAGGCCCCCCAGCGGATCGAAGATGGCACAACTGAAGTCGAGCCGCTCTTTGACGTTGGTTGAGACCGATGTGTTCTGCAGCGTGACCCCCATCTGCTCGGCGTAGGACGTGAAGGTCTGGTGGAAGAGTTCGAGTTGGACGGGGTCGACGCTGGTGTGAGCGTCCGGAAGCGCAGGGATCGCGATCCCTGCGCTTCGAGCATTGCGCGTGATGCTGATCTCACCTGCCGACAACACTCGGGCCGCGAATCCGTCCTCGATCACGAGCGTCGACGTTGCCTCCGCGATGATCGCCGGGCCGGCGACGATGTGCCCCGGAGCCAGATCCTGTCGTCGATAGATCGGCGCAACGGTTTCGCCGTCGGCCGTCCAAATCCGATGGCGGGGCTCCGCGGGAACCGGCGTTCCCCCGCCGGTCACGGGGGTGGAAGGGGTCCAGACCTCGGCCCCCTGCCCTGTCACTTCGACCCGCACCGCCACGATCTCCAGCGGGCGACCGTCGCGAACATAGCCGTATCTCCGGCGATGCCGCTCGGCGTACGCAGCCGCGTAGTCGCCGTCCGCGGGCCGCGGAACAGAGATCGCAGCCTCGACGCCGCGGTAACGCAGATCGAGCGCGATCACCGGGGCGGCCAGTCGAGACTCCGGCACCCCTTCGGCAAGCACCTCCGCGCGGGCTGATGCGTGCATCTCGGCGATAACGGGTTCGAGTTCGGCCAGCACCGTTGCGGAGTACGGCGCCAGCACCCCCTGTTGACGGAAGCGTTTGACGTCGGCATGGCCGATGCCATAGGCGCTCAGCACACCGGCCCACGGATGTGCGAGAATCTCTCGCATTCCCAGCAAATCGGCGAGAGCGCAGGCGTGCTGCCCCCCCGCCCCTCCGAACGGCGTCAGCACGAACTCCGCCGGATCATAGCCCCTGGCGACGGAGACCTTGCGAATCGCTCGGGCCATCGTGGCGTTCGCGATTTCGAGAAATCCCGCCGCCAATTCATGCAGACCATACCGGCGTCCCAACGGTGAAGCGGCCACCTGCTCAACCAGTGCTGCCAGCCGGTCTTGAATGGCGGCGACATCCAGGGCGAACGGAAAACACGACGGCGGCACGCGGCCGAGGAACACGTTGCAGTCGGTGACGCTGAGCGGCCCCCCCCTGCCATAACACGCGGGACCAGGGTCCGAACCGGCGCTCGCCGGGCCGACGAAGAGCTTGACGCCGTCGAACCCGCAGACGCTTCCCCCCCCGGCGGCGACGGTCTCAATCGCCAGCATCGGCGTCACGATGCGGACTCCAGCCTTGGTGGTCTCGAATTCGTATTCGTAACGGCCGTCGAACCGAGAGACGTCGGTGCTCGTGCCTCCCATGTCGAAACCGATCGCCCGCGGGAATCCGGCTTGTTGAGCCGCGCGGGCGAAACCAATCACGCCGCCGGCCGGCCCCGACAGAACGCATTCTTTTCCGGTGAAGCGTTCCGCCGTGACCAACCCGCCCGACGAAGTCATGAACTTCACATCGCTGCCGGGGAGTTTCGCCGTCAACTGAGCGACGTAATCCCGCAGCACCGGGTTCAGGTAAGCGTCCATGACGGTTGTGTCCCCGCGGGGGACGATCTTGATCAGAGGCGACAAACGACTGGAAACGCTGATGTGGCGAAAACCCAACTCCGCCGCCGCCTGCGCCACACGCTCTTCATGCGCCGGGTTGGCGAACGCATGCAGCAGGCAGATCGCCAGCGATTCACAACCCGCGTCGCGCAGACCGGTCAGCGCGTGACGAATCTGCTCGTCTGCCGGCGACCGCAGCACGCTTCCATCCGCGGCAAGACGTTCCTCAATCTCCGCGACCGCGTGAAACAGCGGCGTCGGCTTCTGGATCGCCAGTTCAAAGAGGCGCGGTCGATCCTGATTGGCGATCAGGAGCACATCGCGGAAGCCCTGCGTGGTGACGAATCCCGTTCTGGCTCCGGTTCGCGTCAGCAAGGCGTTGGTGCCCCGCGTGGTGCCCAGCCGCACCGCGACCGGGGGGATGGGTTCCTCCAGCCGCAGACTCAGTCCCTGGCGGATCGCCAGAAGGGGGGCGCCTTCCCCGGACGAGAGTTCGAAACGTGTGCCGAGCGGCAGATCGGCATCGGCCAACGTCAGGACCCCGCCGGGGTCGGAGCCGGTGACCCGTGTTTGCCCGATCACCCTCCCCGCCCCGTCCAGCGCGAACAGTTCGTAACCGCGCCAGAAATCGGCGACATTCGTCGCCAGAGTCGTTGGGATGCCATTTAACGCTGTTGCTTCATTCGCAATCAGCGCCCCTTTGACGCGGCCGCTGCTGAGGACTTTGATGACTCGCGTGGTCCCCGCGGGTGACACGGCGAGACAGTCGGTGAAGGTGCCTCCGACATCGATCCAGAATTGCCAGCACGACATGGGCGTTTCGACTTCTCCGCAGAATGCTTTTCACTCGTGGGCTGCGACATGGTATTCTCCGAGATGGAGACGAGGGCGAAGCTGAGGCGGACTTCGTCCCGGCTCGCAGTCACGCTGGTATCTCAAATCATGTCAGTTGCGACACCATTGCTCCAGCCCATCCCGGTGCATCCCGAATACTCGATGCGCCGCTTCACTGTCGACGAATATCATCGGCTCGCGGCGACCGGGGTCTTCGATGAGGAGGACTCGATCGAACTGCTCGAAGGTTGGCTTGTCGAAAAAATGACC
>JANRLN010000525.1:0-5802 GCA_033762515.1 Planctomycetaceae bacterium | reverse complement strand
ACCCAGAATCTCCAGTCCTTTCGACAGACCCGGACCGCGGAAACTGTCGACACTGGTCCGGTTGGCCTTGTCGAAACTCGACTTAAAGACAATCTGCCAGCCCCGTTCGAGCGACAATTCCGCCAGTCGCTCGGCCACGTGCAGGGCGAGTTCTTCGCTCTCGAGAACGCACGGTCCGGCGATGAAGAGCAGGGGTTCACCCCGACCACATCGCCACCGTCCCACAGTCACAGGCTGAGCAGGCATTTCGACTCCCTTCGAATACAGGCGTTGCTCGATCAACTTCCTCGGGGCAAGCTTTCCCGATTCCGATTGTAACGTGAACCGGCGTGGAACGATGCTGTCTCTCCCGATGAATTCCGGCACACCCATCGGCCGGACGCCGAAAATCAACGCCCCTCAATGCTCACGACCCGACTCAACCAAGCGTCTCCTTCGCATCCCTTGCTTCTGCAATTCTTTTCGCTAGACTTGAGTCTTGCGGATGCGCACGCACCCCTAGCTCAACTGGATAGAGCATCGGTCTACGGAACCGAAGGTTGGTGGTTCGAACCCACCGGGGTGTACTTCTTCTAAAGCGAGGCCAGCAAAGCCTTTAGCTTGCTGACTTCAGCGTCAGACAGCTTGGCGGATGGGTCCGGTCCCCCCATCAATCCCCCCACAATATCGGTCTGTTTGGGGGAGGACAGCTTCGCCAGGATCTCCGTCGCGGCCGCTTGGGCCGACCGCATCGCCCCGTAGAACTTCTGTGTGGTCGCGAAGTCGGCATGCCGCATCACGACCATCAGCGTCTCGGCGGACACCCCCGCATTGATCAGCCGCAAGGCACAGCCCCGCCGCAGATCGTGAGCGCTGGCGTACTTCACACGCGTGCCTGTTCGCTCGTCGGCCGAGCGAACGACGATCTTGGCTTCCTTGCCAATCAAAGCAATCACCCGACTGACGCGTTCTTTGGTCAATCGGTCGATGGCGCGCGTGGCCAGTCGCAGCGAGCGACGATCACGATCACCGTTCAGCTTGAGCCGATACTCCACCGGTCGAGGATCGACGACCCAGCCGGTCCGCTCTGACAGCGGCACCGAACGGAGCAGATCCCGCAGACCGGGCAGCATCGGAATCACCTGGTGCTCGCCATTCTTCTGAGAGGAAGGAATGACCAGCGTCGGGTGCTGGTCGTCCTGCTGGGGCCAGACCGGGTGCAGATGCCGGTCATCGTCCCAACAGAAATCCATCATGTCCCCCATCCGGAAGCCGCTCTCCCACAGCACACGCAAGGTGAACTGCCAGGAGGTTGCGACGCCCTGACCAACCACCTGGGGAGTGGCTGCGAGCATTCGCTCGAATTCTTCCGCAGTGAGCGGCCGTCCTTTCATCACATCATCGGCCGCGAGTTTCTCGATCCGCGGTACGCGCTCGATCCACTCGTGATGGTGGCAGTAACGGACGAAGGCCATCACCGCCCCCATCGTGCTGTTGACCGTGTTGGGCGACCGCCGGTCGTACCGGCAATCATCTCCGGCCAACAATCGTTCCTGGAGATACTCCAGGTTGGACAGCGTGAAGCACTCGCGCACGAACAGCGGGCCGGTGTAGCCCTCGTCGGCAAAGCGACCAACGAAGATCCGTTCCGCCAATTGCAGCCGCGAGAGTGCATGGACCAGTGACGACTCTCGCAAGCGACAGGCTCGATGCTGGCGAAAGCGATCGTAACACTCGTCCCAGGTCTTGCCGTGATCGTCGCGACCACCCTTTGAGGCGACTGACACCGGCGTTCTCCGGGCTGCGTGTTGCGCGGTGATCACGCCGTCCGAAGCCAGGTACTTGCCGTTGAGCAATCGCTCTTGGCATTCCCGTTGAATCCGTCGCGCATCGCGACGATCGCGGGTCCCGCAGTTCTTCCGAATCCGCGTGCACAGAATCGGGCAGTAGAACTTGAGGACATATCCGTTCTTGTCCGACCGGCGCAACGGCCGGTTGGGATAGAGTTGCACGTTTCCGATTTCGGGCTTCCTCGGCATTGAGGAGTCCTTTCAAGGCTCAGTGATTGGCTCATGGGTTTCTTGCTTCCTTTTCGCGTTCCTGGAGAAATGCTCAATGAGGTCCCGCCCCGTCACCCACCGAGTGTGACCGACCACGGTGTAGGGCAGGCCCTCATCGAGCATCTTATCCCAGAACTTCTGGGAGATGTGCAAGCGCCGCAAAACCTCTTGCTTGCTGTAGGCATCGTCCGCATGAATGGCTCCAATCGCCGCATTGATTCGACTCATGGGTTTCCTCCCGCAAGCAAGTCTCCGAGCGCAGACAGAGACCTCTCGCTGTTGAGAAGATCGAACCCATCGAGCCGAAAGTTAATCTGGCAACTGCGACCGTCGGCGCGCGGCCGCACCTCGACGCGCAACCCACGCTCGAAAAGTTCCGCCAGGTAGCGCTGCAGATCCTCGTTAGTGAGCAGTTGACGATCTTCAATTCTGGCGATTCGTTCCACCATCTGCAGCACCATCCAATTCGGGTCCGCTCTTCGCCGCGCATCGCGCCGCTGTTTCCGTTCTCGACTCATCAAGCTGCCCCCGTTCCTTCGGAGAAACTTCCCAGCAGTTGCCCCGAGACACCCCGGAGGCACCAACCGCGTGGGCTTCAACAGAATTGCGCGTAAGAGAGTGCGAGTCAGAGACTCGCTTCCGGGCTTCAGGCGGCGCTGTCGAGTCCGCTCGCGTCGTCGTCGCCAACTCCCAACGGAGGGGGAGCGCCGAGCCGAATCGCCTTGATGGTCACGGCGGTTGGAAAGTCCCGCATGCGCCAGTAGTTGTTCATCCGGGCGAACAGCAACGCGGCCGCGTCCTCGAACGTCGACAGCCCCTCACACGCCGCGAAGCTCGGCAAACAGCCGCTACAGTGGCTGACGTACCAACTGGAGTCCGCAGGCTCGCCCTCGAACGAGCGCTGTAGGGTGGTCATTTCGCCGAAGTTCGTGCCGCACTCCGCGACAGCTTGCCACCAGGGGAGCACCGTTCTCCGCGTGGTGTTGCTGTCATCGGGAACACGCAAGGAAAACCATTCCTCCGTGAGGTACTTCCACAGCCCGCCGAGCGACTGTTCCAGATCTTCGAGCGCATCCAGGTTGAACTGTCGCAGCACTTGCCGCCGCAACTGGAATTCCACGCGCCACACATGCGACAGGCTCGAAACTTTCCAGACATCCAGAAACCAAAGTTTCGTTCCCTCATGCGCGACCTCCAACCCCTTGTCGTAGATCCGCAACTGAATCGGCGACTTCTTGGCCCCCTGGTAGAAGGTCTCCAATCGATTGCCGGTCAAGTGCTGCGAGTGCTGTAGATGCGACGGCACGCGGTGCGTCAGCAGCAGGTCTAAGGTCAGATCGTTGGGAATGAGAAAATCCGCCGAGAGATCGCAGCGGCTGGGCTTGAATCCCAGTACGCTGCCCCCGAATCGAGTGATCTCGTTACGGACGAGTTCCACCACTCCACGCACACCCAGAGACCAGAGGGCCTTCGAGTTGATGGCCACGAGTCCGTTGGGGGTGCTCCCCTTCGGCGTCTCGCTCTTGCCGAGGAAAAGATGGAACTCCGGCCATTCCAGGTGCCAGGCGAAGCTCGGCGGTTTGCCGCTCGGCCGAATGATGTAACGACCGTCTGCAGAGAGTACGCCCAGAGTCCCTGCGGCACGCTGCTTGTCGCGTTCCAGTCCGCCGGACACGACGCCCCAGTCCGGCCCCCATTCGATCCCGATGCTGAGATCAAGACTGTCAACGCCGCAGGCTAGAAACTGCCAAGAACTAGATTCTGTAAAGGGGGCTAGGCACGTTGTAGACACTGCCTCGCCCGTGGGGGCCGCGGGTCCCCCCGTTCCGGGGCCCCCCACGGCCCCCACGGAGTCGGCTGCGTCCCAAGCGTGCAGCAGCTCTCCAATCAGGTCCTCTTGGGGCGGTTGCGGCGTTGTGTTATTCTCTTCAGGTCGTTGCATGTTGCGAGAATCCTTTCTCTAGCGCGCAACGGGGGCGCTGCCCCGTCTTGCAGGGTTGAAAAACTCCTGTCGGACACACTTCAGCCCCGGCCGTCGACGGTCGCCAAACTTGACGACGGCGCGGGGTGTTTTCATTCAGGGGCGACAGCCCCTGCGCGGGTCAGCAATTCGTCATTCCGCAGACTTCTCCTTGCTGTCCCGAGTCTCTTGCTCGGCATCCAATTCCGCGTTCGCGTCGATGAACCGGTCCCGGTCTGTCCCTGAGATCCCCAGGAGTCTCCCGATCCGAGTACCAAACCGCGTCGTCACCAGCTTGATCAGCCACCCCTCGTTGTCGACGACGCTGTCAAGCAGCATATAAATGCACGTCGATTCGCTGACCTGAAGTCTCTTTGCCAGATCTTGAATTCTTGCCGCCAATTCCTCGTCGATCACCGCCTGAATTCGTCGCTTGCCAGGTCCGATTGGCACTACACGCCTCCTTGGGCATAAAGTTACTCACATAAGTCAGTAACTTTGTCTGGATTTTTCGGCTATTTGTCAATCACGGCTTGACGAGATTCCGCGCCAGGCGTCCTTATCGGCGGCAATTGCCGATTTGGGCGTGCCCCTTCGGGTCGGGCTTTCCGCTGCGATCTTCTCGGCGGGCGATGGCGTCTCTGCCAGGTCGGAAACTGTTCTGCCCGCCTCCGAGGATCTCCGCTGCAATCCCTCACGCTGGCCGCACGCAACCACGAACGACACCGCCGTCAATCGTCAGCCTGCGTATCGGGGCCCCACTCGCAAACCCCCATACGCAGGCTGACGACTGACGGCGGCTCTCGATTATCCGGGCGGGGGACTGCAGTTGCGGCCGTCTCGAAGACGAGAACCCCCGCCGCGACTGTCCGGCCAACGGTGGTACTTGTGCCTCGAATTCGCCCTTGAGAACCGCCACTCGGATACACTTGGCGTCGTAGCGGACGCGCAGAATGACGCGCTGTGGCTCGCAGGGAACCGCCACTCGGATACACTCCGGACCAGAACCGGACCAACCTGTATCCCGCTGTGGCTCGCAGGGAACCGCCACTCGGATACACTGACACGTCAGCACAAAGCACAGTGCTCCCGGCTGTGGCTCGCAGGGAACCGCCACTCGGATACACTCATAGTCGAGGACGCCGCCGGTGAAATCGTGCTGTGGCTCGCAGGGAACCGCCACTCGGATACACTTTCTGTCCCCACGCCTGTGGCGGAGTCGTAGCTGTGGCTCGCAGGGAACCGCCACTCGGATACACTGTGTGCGCTGCTGCACTGTGCTGGCGATGAGCTGTGGCTCGCAGGGAACCGCCACTCGGATACACTCCGTCGCTGATCCTTGAGTGCCGCGCGCTGGCTGTGGCTCGCAGGGAACCGCCACTCGGATACACTCGGTTGCGTTCATCATTGGTCAAAGATCCCGCTGTGGCTCGCAGGGAACCGCCACTCGGATACACTACTGTCGCGCGCCGCCGACTCCCCGATTCTGCTGTGGCTCGCAGGGAACCGCCACTCGGATACACTCTGGAGGCGCGAAGAAAGTCCGCGGACAGAGCTGTGGCTCGCAGGGAACCGCCACTCGGATACACTGCTGGTTGCGGCAGACGACGCGGGGGTCGAGCTGTGGCTCGCAGGGAACCGCCACTCGGATACACTGACCCGCAGCCCGTCTGATTGACGCCCCGCGCTGTGGCTCGCAGGGAACCGCCACTCGGATACACTTCCGGTTGCTGGGATGGGGCCGAAGCGGCTGCTGTGGCTCGCAGGGAACCGCCACTCGGATACACTCCAGCGGGTCTTCCG
>JANRLN010000524.1:0-11179 GCA_033762515.1 Planctomycetaceae bacterium | reverse complement strand
CTTCCTGATTCGGCGACTGCGAGGGATTGTCGTAGGCGATCGCGCCGGGCTCGAAGAGGCAGCGATACCCCTGTTGCACGATGCTGAGCGGGATGGCGACGTCATCCAGAATCGTGCTGTCAGCGATCGGTCGGAAGAGTTCACGTCGCAAGGCGTAACAGGCGCCGGTTGCTCCGGGGACACCGCGGAAGTGGCTCTCAGACCGTCGCAGAAATTTTTCGTATCGCCAGTACAGGCCGATCCCTTCGGCGGCGGTGGTGTGCGTCGCCGAAGCGCGCAGCACCAGTTCTCCCGAAACGACTCCTACCCGCTCGTCGGCGAAGTCGGCGAGACTCTCGGTCAGGAAGCGAGGGTCAAATTCCTGGCGGGCATCGGTGAGCAGGACGATTTCGCCGCGGCACTGCGGGATCAGTTCGTTCAATACCGCGGGCTTACCCCGGCGCTCGACGAAGGGGAGCAGCCGGATGCGCGGGTCGGGATACGATTGCAGCAGAGCTGTTGTGTGGTCGGTGGAGCCATCGGAGCCGATGAGGATCTCAACGATGCAGTCAGCGTGCTCCAACGCCACCAGACTGGCGAGTTTGTCGGGCAGATTCCGCGCTTCATTGTGGACCGCGAGGACCACAGACACCGCCCGCGGGGTGAACGCCCGCTGACGCCTCAGCGGGCGCAACCGGCCGAGTGCCGCGATGAGCAGCGGATACCCCGCGAAGATGTACGCGAGGCCCGCGATCGACGACCAGAAGAGGACGATCCACACCTGCGTCATGTCAGTCCCTCCCGCGGGCAGGAGCGGGGGTGAGACTCGCCAACAGATCGACGAGGCGTCGGGTCTGTCGTTCGCGGGAGAACTCGTCGATATCGCTCGACGAATCCAACGGTGCTGCACCACCGCTCAGGCGCTCGGTCAACCAGGCGCAGATCCCGCGAACGTCCTGCGGCGCGAACCGGCTGCGGGGATGAAAGCGTTCCACAATGTCCGCCGTTTCACCGCGGGGGGTCACCGCCAGCAAGTCGCGACGGGCGGCGAGATATTCGAACAACTTTGCCGGGACGACGCGGTCGGCGCCGGGCACATCGCTGAGGAGCAGACAGAGGGCGTCGGCCGACGCGAGCCATTGCAGCACTTCGGAATGCTCGCAATAGTCGCGATTGACGAGGCGGCAGTTGGTGCCCTCCAGGCGAGCCAGCAGTTGCTGCTGCTCGGGAGTCTTGCGGCCGACGCAAACGAGTTCCAGGCGGCGCGCCAGTTCGGGAGCTTCAGCGTGCAGTTCCATCATCGCCGCGACGACCGGTGAGATGTCGGTCAAATTCCACAGCGTCCCGGTGTAGACAAGGCGGAAGCGATCCTTGGGAGCCGCCAGGGTCGGTGTTGGGCCGTGACTCTCGAAGTCCTCCCTATCGAAGCCGTTGTAGATGCACAGTTGCCTGGCCTGATGACCGATGGCGCCGAGCCGTTCGCCAAGTCGATCGACGCTGGCCTGCGTCGTCGCGACGACGGCGTCGGCGGCGCGAAGCACCATCCTCTGCTGCCGTTCCTGAATGAACTGCGACAGAGAATCCCGGTGTGCGTGCTCCAGGTACTGGCTGCTCAGATCCCACTCGTCGCGATAGTCGAGCACCAGGGGCAACCCAAAGCGTTGTTTGAGCGTGCGCCCGATCAGAAAGCTGGTGTAGGGCGGAGCCGTGCACAGGATGGCGTCGTGCGGGGTTTGGCGGAGCACCCGCGTCGCGGCCTGCACGGCGTTCGGATACCACAAGATCTGCGGATCGGGTTGCAGGCATGCCTTGGCGGCGGCGCGGGCGACGCCTTTGGCCCAGCGCAGCGGCGCTGCCCAGCTCGTCGGCGTTTTCGATGCCTTGGCCGCCAGACCGTGCTTGACGCGGTAGCTCGGTTCCCACGTCGCCGGACGAATGAACTGTGTATCTTCAGGAATCTCTGCGAGCAGACTGGTATCGAGGACGGGCACGGAGGGATTCGAAGGGGTCAACACGGTGACGTCCCAGCCCGAGCGCTGCAGATACTTGACCCACTTCACCGGCCGCTGGACTCCCGCGCCCCCCACCGGAGGGAAGCAATAGGCGACCAGCAGCAAGCGCCGGCGCGGCGCCGGTCGCGGCGTGACCATGGTCTGCGGCGGCTCAAGAACTGCGAGGGTCATGGTTTTCCCGTGGGGACGATCTTCAGCGAGAGGCGGCGGCCACGTTGCGGTTCAGCGACACCGGCGGGATCGGACGGGCGGATGTCTTCTTCTCGGCGGACAGCCAGACATCGAGTGAAACGCTGCGAAACGCGTCCAAGCAACCGCGCGACCCCAGGGCATCGACGATCTGCGCCGCCCAGGGGAGGCGATCATGCAGCAAGAGGATGTCCCCCGTCTGTGGGCGATAGGCGCTGGCCCAGCGCGCGACATCCGCAGTGGACGTCATGCGGTAGTCGCGGGGATCGACGTTCCAGAGTGAGACGGTATGCCCGGATTGCCACAGTCCCCGGAGTTTGCCCCAGGTCAACTCCCCCTTTGGGGGACGCATCCATCGCGGTCGAAATCCGGTCTGATAGGACAGCCAGGAGTCGGTTTGCGCGACTTCCGCCAGAAATTCGCGGGTGGGCGTGGCGCTCGGCTCCTGATGCGTCCACGTGTGATTTCCGAGAGTATGACCTTCCGCAAGCATCCTCGCGATGAGGTCGGGATAGGTCGCCGCGGCCTGGCCGATGACGAAAAACGTACCGACGGCGTTCCAGCGGGCCAGCGCGTCCAGGACGCGCGGCGTGTGCTCCGGATGCGGACCGTCGTCAAACGTGAGCGAGATCGCGGGAGACTCGGTCGCGCGCCGCGATCCCCGGACCAGCCACCGCGAGGGCGGCAGGCAGGTGGTCATGATTCGTCGCACCAGTTGTCGGCCGAGGCCCATGCCAAGCTCAAGGGTTAGAGGACGGGAGTCAGGGTCTCGATCGTCGGGGCGGCGGCTTGAGGCCGCGTGATCGACGGGGTCTGGTTTCGATTCACCGCACGCACCAGCGCGGCGGTCAGGCGTTGCGAGGTTTGCTCGGGGGAATCAGGTTCAAAACGTCGCGGCAATTCCCGTGGGGGGGGATGGTCCAACCGATCGGCGATCGCATCCGCCAACGCTGCGGAATTCTCGGGAGGCGTCAAACGGTCGTAGACGGGGTCGGCGATCTCGGGAATCCCGCCGACATTCGTCGCGGCAAACGATCCTCCGCTGGCAATCGTTTCCAGCAGCACATTCGGAACTCCTTCCGACCGGCTCGACAACACCGTCAAATCGGCCGCTCGATACCATTGCGCCAAAGCCGACTGGGACTGCGGCCCTTTCAGGACGACCACTTCATTCCAGCCGCGGGAGTGGATCTGGCGTTGCAGCGTCTCCGCCAGCGGCCCCCCGCCCAAAACATAGCACGCGATCCGGCGACCCCGGCGATGGAGTTCGCCGCAGGCGTCGATCCAGGTGGGCCAGTCCTTGACGTCGACCAGCCGCCCGACGCCGATCACGATTTCCCGATCTTCGGGTAGCCCCAGCGCGCGCCGCGCCGGCGCCCGATCGCCGGGACGAAACACATCGCGATCGATGCCCCGCGGGACCACCGTGATCCGCCCGGCGGCGATCCCGTCGTCGCGAAGTGTGGAGGCGATGTCCTCACTCACAGCGATCACGCCGTCGGCATCCGCCAGAGTCTGAAGGATCACGCGGCGGCGACGGCCCGATCGCCCCAGGACCAGAACATCGCTGCCGCCGACCATGACAACCGCCGGCAGACCCGCTTCGCGCGCCGCCCGGACAGCCACGGCGCCGTCGGGATGAGCCCAGTACGACAGGACCACGTCGGGACGAAACTCGGCAATCGTCCGTCGCAAGACCCCGCGCGTCGACCACCACAGAAACTCGTCGTAACGGTCGCGCCAGAGTTTCGGCGTGTAATAGAACGCCGGATATTCGGCCTGGACATCGGGCAGTGTGCGATATCCCTGCGGATCGGGGCAATGCTTCCAACGCTGCACAAATGGCACCGGCGCCACGACGCGCACCGCGTGCTGTCGCGACAGACCCGCGAGCATCGTGCGATTGAACGTGGCCAACTGCGGCTGACCCGCATTCGGATACGCGTAGGAGTTGAAGAGAATCCGCATGGCGCCGCGCGATGTTGGAGTTTGTGTGTGATGTCGCTTGCGGTTTCGCGATTGGTTGCGGTTCGAATCGCAAAACCGCAAGCGTGCACTGTTTGTCTATTCGGATGGAGATTCGGTGGTCAGTTTCTGCGCCTTGGCGCCATAGCGGACCCATTGGCGGAACCGCGTCGTCCAGCCGGAGCGCTGGATCAGCGATCGCGTCCACTGCCGTCCTCTCAGGCAAAGTTGCAGGTGTGTCGCGGTCAGGCGGCCCGACAACGTCGGGGGGAAGAGCCATACCGTGCCGCTGCGACTCGTATGATTGGCGAACAGTTCCTTGTAGTCGGCGTCCCCGCCGCCGAAGTCGAACCAGTCGGCATGGTGGTGCGTGATCAGATCGTCGATCATCTGGATCAGCATCATCTGCCCCGGCGAGAACCTGGCAAATTCGGCGAGATAGCCCACCTCTTCGTAGTGGAAACAGCCGTGATCCTGGTTGCCGACGGTAAAGGCGACCGGCCGCCCTTCGACATACCACAGATAGCACCGCAACAGGCCCAGTTCGGCGAGTTTGGTGAACTGCGCCAATTCCGCCACGTCGTTCCGAATCCGCAAGCCGAACTGCCGCGTCTGCCAGGTGTGGATCGAAATCGCGTGGGCGGCTTCCAGGAATCGCGGGACGTCGACCACATCGGTGATCCGCTCCAGACGCGTTTCGCCGAACTTTTTCAGCTTCCGCCGAAAAGTCTGCCGGGTCTTCGAAGAGAACTTCTGCCAGTATTCGTCCGGCGACAGCGGAAGCTGGATCCGGCGACGCGGCTGCGAGCCTGCATGCTGAAACATGCTCCAACCTGGCGGCAAATTGCCCGCCAGCGCCTGGGACAGGGGCGCGGCGTCATCGAGATCTTCCATCAGCAGGAATGAGCTGCCGCTCACTTGCACCTGCGTCAGGGATTTCCGCAACAGTTCGGCCACGACATCGCTGTCCCCGGGATCAACCGCGTATCCGTTGCCGGCCAGCCGATAACCCTGCAGTCGCCTCCCCAGCGGCGCCGCTCCCAAACGGCGGGTGTGCACCAACTTGGGAACCAGAGCTCCGATGCCGCGGCAACCGGCGTCGCTCGCCAGGCTCACCAGGACCGGCGTCAGCGAAGACCTGGGCCCGTGTTCGAGATCGGTCAGCACGACATCCGGATGCTGGAGTGGACACGCCGACGCATCGGCGTCATACAGCCGACGCCAATCCCAGTAGCGCTGCGCCACATGCTGCACGATCCCCGCATCAATCGGCTCCACGCCGACCCGAGTTGCAGTTCCCGGTGAGAGCGCTGTCGCGGTGCTCATAGTGATTGACCCAGCCGTTAGAACGCTAACCGGCAGCCCGCGATTCGCGGTCCGCCCTCCCCACGATGCTTCAAACCGCATGCACCACCACGCGATGTTTTCCGGCCTTCGTTAGAGGAATGTCATCCACCAACTGCAGTTGAATCTCGACGGCGGCGCCCGTGCATTTGCGGATCTCGGAGAGCAGCAGTTCCCGGTCGGCCAGGGTCAGTCCCCCATCCACGACCAGTTTCAGCGAGATCCGTTCGACGGCCTCCTGCACCACCTGAAAGCGACGGATCGCGGGGAATTCCTTCAACAGATGCGGAAAGAATTCTCCCGGGATCTTGCGGCCGTCGGGGGTGTCGAGCGTGTCGAGTTGTCGGCCGACGACCTTGCTCAGCAGCGGAAGTCCGCGACCGCAAGAGCACATACCGAATCCTGCGACGGCGCGGTCCCCGTTCACGTAGCGAATGAAGGGCATGCCGTAATTGAAGAGGTCGGTCACCACAACGTTTCCTTCCTCGCCTGCCGGGGTGGGGCGACCGTCGTCGTCCAGAATCTCCACCAGCAGATTTTCCAGACTCAGATGCAGCCCCTCATGTCGGTCGCATTCTCCCCCGATGAGCATGGATTCACGCGAACCATAGGTCTCGAACACCGGAGCACGGAATACGCGCGTCAGCGTCTCCCGCTGAAAATCGTGGAGCTTCTCCGCTCCGACGATGATTGACTTCGGAGCGACCGGAGTCTGGTCCGACTGTTCGCAGAAGCGCGCAAACTCATACAGCGGATTCGTGTAACCCACGACCACTTCCGGCCGGTAGCGGTTCCAGCGCTGCAGGTGCGTCCGCATCTTGTCCGCCGTGAACTCAAAACAGCTCAGCACGAGATGCCGGTCGAGACGATGATGCAGATCCGATTTCCAGCGCTTCCACATCGGCACGTTGCCGAGGTGACTTCCCCAGACATACAACTGCTTCGACCCCGGCGCCCCCCCCGCCCAGCCGTAGCCGCGGTACATCATCGCCGTGCGGCGGTCGTTGCTCCCGGAATCGAGGTCAAACTGCAGCGGCTCACCGCTGGACCCGCCGGTTGCTTTCGACATCCGCACGAGCGGCGCCGTCGTCCGCATCCGCAGGCGTTGCTGGCGGATCGTGTCGCGTGTGATCAGCGGCCATGACTGCAGATCCGACAACGTACCAATCTGATTGACCGACAGCCCGCGCTCCCGCCACAGCTCCGCATAGTACGGACAGGTTGCGGCGGCATGCGTGAGGAGCGCGCGCAGCGAGTCGAGTTGGCAGGCCTCCAGTCGCTCGCGGCTCCACCACTGCGACTCTTCCGCGTCTTTCCAATGCCGCAGCGTCTTTCGCCCTTTGACGACCCCGTCGAAGAACGGCAGCAGCACATAGCGATAGAGGGAGCCGTACATTGTGAAATCTCCTGAAGACCTGCGGTGATGAGCCGCGGGTGAGCGGCGGAATAAAATCACAAATCACAAATCACAAATTCGAAATCTCAAAGAGGGTTCAATTCTCAAATCTCAAAGCTGGCATGAACAGAAGATGATTTATCGTTTCGCAATGATGATTGGTTGCGAATTGTGAATGTGAGATTGCGGACGTCCTCTCAACAACGCCGTCGACGAAACAGCGTCTCATACAAAGCCTCGTAGTCATCCACCATGCGGCGGACGTCAAAGTGATCGCACACACGCTCACGTCCCGCCCGGCCGAGTGCGGGCCAATCCCCTTGTCGACGGCACATTTCGACGATAGCGTCGGCGAGAGCGTCCACGTCCCCGATCGGAGTGATGCGGCCGGTTTCCCCGTCGACGACGATCTCGCCGTTCCCTCCGGCGTCGGTCGCAACGACCGGCAGTCCAACCGCCATCGCTTCCAGCAACGTCAAGGAAATTCCCTCTGTGAGCGACGCCGTGACAAAGAACCCCGCCGACTTCAACAGCGATGGAACGTCGGTGCGCTCTCCCAGGAAAGCGACGCGAGCCGCGAGCCCCAAGTCCGCGCTCAGGCGTTCCAGCGCCCCGCGTTCGGGACCATCCCCCACGATTTTCAGTCGCAGTTCCGGAATCGTCGCGGCAGCACGCGCCACCGCGCGGAGCAGGGTCGGAAAGTCCTTCTCGGGCGACAACCGCGCGACGGAAATCGCGATGGGTGCGGCTACCGGTCCGTGATACTCGAAGTCACTCAGGTCGATTCCATTCCAGATTCGCGTCACCTTCTCCGCACGCAGACCATCGGCGGCGACGCACAGGCGCGCTGCGTCATCCGAAACGGCGACCACGCGATCCACCAGCCAGGCCGCGCTGCGGTACAGAACCCGCGATTTCCAGCCGTGCCCGGCCCGCTGCCCGTGACGCGTCTGCACGACCACCGGGACTCCCGCCCACCGTGCGGCCAGGCTGGCATAGACATGGGGGTAGGTGTTGTGGGTATGGACGACATCGATGCGTTCCTGCCGCAGCCAGCGGGTGAGTTCGCGCACCTGACCGAGGCGCCCGGACGCCTGGAGCTGATGGACATGGCAGCCCGTGCGGCGAATTTCGTCGGCAAACCGCCCTACCGTGCGCATCGCCACAAAGGACAAGCGGCAGGCGTCGCGGTGATGATGCCGCGCCAGGTCGGCGAGGATCCGTTCCAGGCCGCCGGTCTTCAGCGTGAGACTCACATGGCACACGCGCAGGGGCTGCGTCTGCGACGGCGGAGTCGCCCCTTGGCGTGTGGGGAGTTCCAGAGTCGACATCGTTCACTGGTCTCCGTCAACGGGCAGCTTTGCGGCGACAGTCGCCGACGGTCGTCGAAGGAGACCGCGACACGCATTGCGCACCTGCTTTAGGGCGGCTACCGCCCGGTACTTCCAGCGCGGACGCCGCCAGGTGCTCCAACTGAGCGGAGTGGACTGCGTCGTCAGGCGCTTCTTGTGAATGGAGTCGCCCGCCATGAAATCAAACGCCGCGTACCCGCGGGCCAGACACTCCTGCATGCAGAGGAAGTCGGTGAGCAGTCCCGGACTGCCAATCTCCTCCAGAACTCGTCCCCCCTGGTACACCAGCGCGCGCCGACGATCGATGATCACCTGCGAGCAGCACAGCACGCGATCGCTCGTCGACAGGCGGGCCAGCGCCATCCGCCGCTGAGGCACCAGGCGGTCGACCAGATCTCGATGAAACTGGGTGAACCGCGCGCTGGCGTAACACCCCGGCTTTCCTTCGGCGTTCCAGCGCGTCTGGTGGAGGCGAATCAGGTCATCGAAAATATGGTGAGCGTGCTCGACGGACTCCGACCATTCAAAGCGGGGTCCGCCCAGCTTTCGCACGCTCTGGCGAATCCCCTTACGGGTGGAATCTCCCAGGAACGTGATCAGTTCGCGTCCCGAGCCGCGCACCTCATTCAGATCGGTCCAGCGCGCCGGGCGGACGTCATGCTCCCATCCGGATCCGGCGGCCATCCAGGGGGGCAAGTCGGCGACGACGAAGCCGTCGAGCTGCAACGCGTCCCAGTCCGGCTCGCTCTCGAGGGCGGCGATCATGTCCAGCAGAAAGCGATGGCGATACGGCGCCAGGCACACCAATCCGTTGTACTCCACCACCGCGGAGTCACGATCGGGTTCCCCGGCTGTCCCGAGGTGCCAGACCCGCTCGCCGCACCAGCCGCGGCGCTCGTCCACCCCTTGCGTCAGCAGCGCCACGCCCACGTAGCGTCCATCCTCCTGGAATGTGACAAATCGGTGCGGCACAAGATCTCCATAGTTCCGCAGCCATAACTCCGTCCAGTCGTACGACGCCAGCAGCGGCACGTCGCCCAGTTCGTTCTCCAGCACACGCCAGATCGCCAGCGCCTGGGAACGACGTTCGGCGTTAAGGAACCCCAGCGAGAAAGGTCCCGCCGTCGCGCCCTGGACGGGCGGCGGTTCTTTCGCAGGCAGCGGTTCCAGAGTCGCAGTCGCGGTCACAGTTCTTCTCACACGGGAGGTCCGAGCGACACCACATCCAGTTCAGGCAAAAATCACCGTGAATAAGTACAGCCCGATAAACGTCGCGGCGCTGGCGGTCGAGAGTCTCAAAAACTGCCAACGGTCCCAGACGACCAGGGGGCGCTGTTGCGGCGTATGAATCCAACACAGATTGAGATAGGCCGCCGCCATCCCCAGCATCAGGTAGGTGGGCACGATGTAACACCGCGAGAGGGAAAACATCGACATGCACCAGCCCGCGAGGACTGCCGCCACATACGGACGCATGCGGCGCAGCTCGGGATGCCAAACCGGTTCCTTCAATTGGCCGAGTCGATAAATCTGCAGGAACGCGAAGAAATAGCAGCCGAAGAACAGCGTGCCTCCCACGATTCCCAGTTCGACGTACGCGTGGACGAACGAGTTGTGGGCGACCAATCCCGCCAGATCGGCGTACATGTTGTGGCCGATGCCGAAGATGAGGTCGGGAGACTTGAGCGCATCGAATCCTTCGCGCCACATCTCAATGCGCTCGTGTCCGGTGCTGCCGTCGCTGAGGTCGATGTTGCCCGAGCGCCCCGCCACCAGCGGGGCGGCGCACATCCCCAACAGCGCGACCACCACCCCGAAACGCATGCCCCAGCGGAACGCGGCCAAAGTCAGCACGGCGGCCATTCCGGCCAACAGCCCCCCGCGCGATTTGGTTTCCAGAATCGCCGCCGCGAACGCCAGAATCGGGGCGCCCCAGCACCAGCGGAACACTCCCAGCGACGGGTCCGTCAGGAAGTAGAGGCACAAGGTTCCCCCGGCGACGATCACCATCGCCAGATCATTGGGATCCTGGAAAATCCCGGTGCCGCGCATCCGCGAGAAGAAGATCGGCGCCCCTTCATCGTCGAAACCGTCCAGGTCCTGCAGATGGACGATGAACTCCAGGTCGAACACATTCCAGTAGTCGAACAGGCACATGGTGACCATCAGCCCCGTACAGGCGGCGATGTTGGCCAGGAACGCCTTCAGGCGCGCCGGGGAATTCACGCAGGTGATCGCCAGTCCGTAGTACACCAGCGTCCGCAGAAACTGGTCGGCCGAGTCACGCAGCCCGCCGAGATAAACATGCGTCAGGTGCGACATCACGATCGCGATCAGCATCCCGGCGGCGCAATATGTGATCGGCTGGCGCGTCATCGCCGCGGGGCCGAAGTGGGGAATCAACGACGTTGCGGTGAGGAGCAACGAGGCGATGATGAGCATCTCGTTGATGCGCACCCCCTCCAGCCAACTGAAGAGCTCCGCCGGGCGCAGAAACAGCGCGGCTGTCAGCAGTTGAAACAGCGTGAAGGCGAGGACGGCGATGGCGCGATGCCGCATGATCGGGGGACGATCTCTGGCGCAGCGAAGGAACGAAGACGCATCCGTCTCCGCACCGTCGGCGCAGTTTCAGCCCCCGCGGAGCCTCGATTCCACGCCAACTGTCGCAACCATACGTCACTCCGTTCGCCGTCGCCGGGATTCCCCCTCGAGGAGGGTTGGACAGGGCTGACGGTTCTGCCGATCGAATGGGGCTTATCGGCTGTGCCGGAAAGCGACGAACGGCCGGAGATCGGTGGATCTCCGGCCGTTCGGTCAGTGGCTGATCGTGGGCCCATACTGGCTATCGAGTGGGCACCCAGGTTGCGGCTGGGGTTGCTGTCTGCGGCGGCGTGAGGACTGGGGGGGCGGGAGTCACCGGCGTTGGGCCAGAGATCACGACT
>JANRLN010000523.1:0-14976 GCA_033762515.1 Planctomycetaceae bacterium | reverse complement strand
CCGGTTCCACCAGCCAAACCAGCGGCACACCGGCTGAGAAGTAGTCAGCGAGTTTCGCGGCGACATCGACATGGGAGTCATGGGGAGAGACGACTTCAACGGCGAGGTCGGGAGCGATGTCACAGTATCCCTCGTCCAGTTGTTGACTCGAAAGGCGTCCCCGCCGAATGAAGGATGCATCCGCCTTGCGGATTCGGTCACCGTCCGGAAAGCAGCGGTAGGCGGTTCCTTCGGGAAAGAGATCGCCAATCGGATGTTCGTCGAGATAGCGAGCCAGAATCCGGAAAACCTGACCGGCCACCCAGCTGGATTTTAGGCTCATTGGTTGCTCCACCAGGCAGCCATTGATCAGTTCATACCGGTCTCCGTCCGGCATCATCAGGAGGTCTTCCGGGGTCACTCGGGCGTCGAGTTCGGTCGCGAGACTCATGGCGGCTCATTTCGTGGAACGCGGTGGGACCGTCGGTCACTTCCCCTTGCCGAGGAACGTGCGGATCGATTCGTAGATCCCCTCTTTCCCTTTGATCTCACTGAGAATCAGATTCTCCCATTTGCCGACGATCTTCTTCAACTCCCGGATGAAATCGCCGGAACCGTAGGGACTCTCCACCTGGCCGTAGCAGAAGAGATTGCAGGTCGGCAGGAAGAACTCCTGCAGCATCCGCAGACAGTTGGTGTTGTCCTCTCCCCAATTGTCTCCGTCGGAGAATTGGAAGACGTAGATGTTCCAGTCTGCCGCCGGAAAGTCGCGCTCGATAATCTGCCGCGCCTTCACCAAGGCCGACGAGATCCTCGTCCCCCCGGATTCTCGAGTGCGATAGAACGTGTCCTCGTCGACTTCGTAGGCGACGGCGTCGTGCACGACGTATCGTCGCTGGATGCCGTCGTATTGGCTTTTGAGCCACGTGTCGATCCAGAAGGCTTCCGTGCGGACGATTTCCTTCTGGTCGTCCGTCATCGAGCCGGAGACGTCCATGATGTAAATGATGGCGGCGTTCGCCTGCGGTTCGGGATTTTCCGTCCATGAGCGGAAGCGTTCGTCCTCCCGGGTGGGAATGACGATCGGCTGTTTGGGGTCGTAGTCGTTGGAAGCGATCAGCCGCCGCAGCGCGCGTTTATACGTCCGTTTGAAGTGCCGCAGCGAATCCGGTCCGGTCTGACGGATGCTGTCGTACTTGGTTTTGATCGACTTGATCGTGTTCTGCCCCTTGGGTTCGATCTTCGGGAGCTTCAGTTCCTGGCCGAGCATTTCCGCGAGTTCGTCGATGGTCATTTCAGCTTCGCGGATGTGCTGACCCGGTTCTTCCCCCGCCTGCCCTTGGCCGTCGCCGTCATCGGGCGATGTTCCGATGGGGGTGCCGACGTCGCCGTCCCCCTGGCCGACTCCCCCAGAGCCTTTCTTGCCGTGGCGAAAGTGGGGGATATCGATGCTCGGCACGGGGATCGAAACCACCTCGCGGCCCTGCTTGCCGAGGACTTCCCCGTGGGTGATGTACTTCTTGAGATTCTGCCGGACCTTGCCCCGCACGATCTCTTTAAAGCGCTGATTATCGCGATCGATGGCTCGGGTCATGGTTCAGGCCGGCAATTAGGGAAGAATGAGTGGCAGAACTTTGAGCGTGGAATTAACCGGCGGTGCTGGGAATCAACGAAGATGCCGCTGATGATTCAGAGAGGCTGAGGAGTGCTTGGTTGAGGCGTGGCATGATCGGTCCCTCGATACTTCGTCGCGGCTGGACCCGTCGTCGAGTCCTATTCCAATACTACGCGACAGGTGACGAGTCTGATGACTCCTGTGGTGGATTTCCCGCCGCGAAACAGGCGGCGACGTCGACGCTGAAGCCGGGGGACAGCACCGACGTGGCCTGTTGCCCCGGTCGGAACTCTCCATGCACCGCGTATTCGCTGGCGTCAACGGGCAGAATCAGAATTGTGATCGATTCTGTTTCCGGATCGACGATCCAATATTCGGGGATGCCAGCCTCCGCGTATTCGACCCGCTTTTCTTCTAAGTCTTGCTTGCGGTCGCCAAATCCTTCGCTGACGACTTCCATGACTAAATCCGCGCCGTTCGATGGCTGTCGCGGATTCGGGATTCGTTCCGATTTCAGATAGACCACGTCGGGTTCGCGAACGTGGCCTGGCGTCGTACGCACGCGCACCGAGTTTGTGCCGGTCTTCCCCAAATTTCTTGCACGCACAAACAGCTTTAACGCATCATGGAGATAGTCAATAATCCAGGCATGGATCCAAGTCGGCATCGGCAGGAACTCCAGACACCCGGAATTCAGTTCAGCTCGCACTTCTTCCGTCAGGAACGAGTATTCCACTTCTGTCCATTGACCCTGCCTCGGAAATTCGGTCACCAGCTCCCAGGTCCAGTCGCCGCGTCTCGACCTCGGCGGGCCGCCTTCTTCAGGAGGGTAAAGCGGGTCAACGAAGTCCAACACACCATGGACGAACTCCACCAACCCTTCGAAACTGCGGGAAAGATACTGCTCTTCGGTCCATTCCCCTTGCTTCGGATACTGCGAGACAAGCTCCCACGTCCAATCGCCGCGCCGCGAACGCGGAATCGGCGGGATTTCGCCGAGCGCGGGGTCGGAAACGGGGGATGCAGGGTCGGACACGACGTCTCTCTCACGCGAGCGTTGATTCCGGGAAAACGACGCCCAGCTCAGGATCGAAGTCGATTCCCTACCGGGCTTGTCCCTGCGGTCGAATCGCTGTGCGAGGCCGGAAAACTCCGCACAACCGCAGGTCCGCAGGTCCGCACACAACAGACACGAAAATGACATCCCGGAAGCCCAGGCTTGGCTCAGCCTGGGCTTCACGCGGCGAACTCAGCCTCCCGCCTTCGCATCACCACGGGCGAAGATGCTGGCGACGTACTGCAGCACGTCGGTCGCCGATTCTTCGTTGTAACCGAAATTGCGGATCAATCGACTCTTCACGACGTCGATCTTCTCCTGGGTGTCTTTGTCGATCACGTTCGAAACCAGGCTGGTCAACTTGATCGTATCTTTCTGGTCTTCGAACAGCTTCATTTCGAGCGCCTTGTGCAGCCGCTCGTTCGTCTTGTAGTCGAACTTCTTCCCGTCGAGCGACAACGCGCCGATGTAGTTCATGATCTCGCGGCGGAAGTCGTCCTTGCGGGTCTCGGGAATATCGATGCGTTCTTCGATCGACCGCATCTGCCGTTCATCTGGCTGCTCGTCCTGCCCGGTGAACTTGTTGCGGACCTTCTCCCGCTGCGTGTACGCCTTGACGTTGTCGATGTAGTTGGCGCACAACCGCGTGAGGGCCTCCTCATCGGCGGCGATGGCCCGCTGCACTTCGTTCTTGACGACGTCGGTGTACTCGTCCTTGACGACGCTGATAAGCCGGCGATAAGCCTCGCGCGACTCTTCGTTCGGGATCAGCGAGTGGTGCCGCAGACCGGCCTCCAACTCGTTGAGGACCATGAAGGGGTTCAGGCACCCGGCGTCGGGATTGTTCACGAGGGCGTTGGAGATCTTGTCCTGCACATAGCGGGGCGAGATCCCCTGCAACCCTTCGTGCTTGGCCTCTTTTCGCAACTGCTCGACGTTCTCCAGCGTGAAGCCGGGGAGCGACTTGCCGTTGTAGAGCTTGAGTTTCTGCAGCACGGTGAGTCCGTGATGCTTCGGTTCTTCCAACCGGGTGAGGACGGCCCACATGGCCGCCACTTCCAGCGTGTGGGGCGCGATGTGCTTGCCGCGGACGCGCCTGGGGTTGTAATCCTTCTCGTAGATCCGCAGTTCGTGCGTCAGCTTGGTGACGTAGGGGACATCGATCTTCACCGTCCGGTCGCGCAGGGCCTCCATGAACTCGTTGGACTGCAGCTTGCGATATTCGGGTTCGTTCGTATGCCCGATGATCACCGTGTCGATATCGGTCTGAGCGAACTTCTTCGGCTTGATCTTGTGTTCCTGAGACGCCCCCAGGAGGTCATACAGGAAGGCGACGTCGAGCTTAAGGACTTCGATGAACTCGATCATCCCGCGGTTGGCGACGTTGAACTCGCCGTCGAAGTTGAAGGCCCGCGGGTCCGATTCGCTGCCGAACTCGGCGATCTTGCGGTAGTTGATGTCGCCGGTGAGCTCGGTGGAATCCTGGTTCTTCTCGTCCTTGGGCTGAAATGTGCCGATCCCGATGCGGTCCTGCTCCGAGAGGAAGAACCGTTTGCAGACCACCGTCTGCAAGACCTTGGTCCAGTCACCGCCGAACTTTTCCAGCCGTTCGCGGAAGTAGAACCGTGCCAGCGGACAGGTGTCGCCGACGATTTCGACCATCTGATCCTTGTTGGGATCGCGACCCTCGTTCAAGGAGGCGCAGATCTCCTCGCGCGCCGCCGCGGGGATCAGCTGCAGCGGCTCGCCGTGCATCGGGTCCCACGAAATGCTGCCGTCGTCTTCTTTCCAGCCGAAGGTGTATTGGGCTCCTTCCGGCTTGCGGCTGTAACGCTGCAAGCCGCGCTTGAGCAGGCGGGCGATCGTGCTCTTCGAGCTGCCGACGGGACCGTGCAGCAACAGCACGCGACGCTCGGCGCCGTACTTCAGGGCGGCGCTGCGGAAGACATTGACGAGCTGCATCAACGGCTCGGTGAGACCAAAGATGGCGTCTTCACCGTCGTTGTCGGGATCGTCGAAGAAACGATACCGGATCAGGCCGTCCCTTCGACCTTCGTCCACGGGATACGAACCGTACGACAGGATCATGTCGTACATGCGCTGATGAGCGGACCGGGTGACCTCAGGATGCTCGCGGACGATATCGAGGTATTCCTCGAACGTCCCCTGCCAATGCTCCTGACGGAATTGCTCCGCATTCTGCGATGCGGAAATGCGCTCCAAGAGTGCTCGGCCTGTGCCCACGGAACCGCTCCTTCAACTGTGCGTGGTTGGGTCTGATTCAGGATTCGTTACGCGTGATGTCTCCATGACTATGACTCCCCCCGCCGGTTCCGGGTTCCCGCGGCGCAGCCGTTTACTGCGTTCGGGGACAAGGAACACCCGGAGAGGAAGCCGACCGTCCGTGGTCGCTTGCGCGAGGGTGGGAAAGATCAAACCGCCGACGGCGTAGCGCCTGCTTGCGACGGTCGCAACTGGCGAAATCTCAACGGACCGGCAGACAACGACCGGCCTCGCGATCACTCCGGTTGCGAAAGTTACTTGCGAAACATCCGTGTCCGCTCGAAACGGGATTGTGGACGCCGCCTCCTGCCAGCGTTGCCCCCCCGGCTTGCAGCGGGGCATCTGGAATTATCCCATCTTCCGCAACTCAGGCAATATCAAACTCAATGGGGGGACTGTGGAAAAACGCGGCACGCCTGCACAGCGGCTTCGCAATTCGACTGTTACGATGCTGGAAAATCCCGCCGACGCTTCGGTCCGCAAGTCGCGGACCGAATGCTGATCAGTTCTGAAACATCCCGCGCGAAGGCCCACCGTTGCTTCCCACTCCGCTGCCGCGATTGTCATCCGTTGCCGCACGTCCAAAGGGCTGTCTAAAGCAGCTTCCCGAGGACTTCGTGGTGGAAGAAATTCCCGCGTACCTCCCCTCCGGTGAGGGGGAGCATCTCTACCTTTGGATCGAGAAACGCGATCTCCCGGCTGAGCAGCTTCTGCGGCACGTCGCCCGTTCGCTGGAAATCTCGCAGTCCGACATCGGCTGCGCCGGGATGAAAGACCGGCGCGCCGTCACCCGCCAATGGCTCTCGGTTCCCGCCAAATCCGTCGATCGGATCCCCTTGTTGGAGTCCGACCGCGTCTCGGTTCTTGATCAGCGCCGGCATGGCAACAAGCTCCGCACGGGACATCTGGCGGGAAACCGATTCACCATTCTGGTCCGCACTCTCGGCAACTCCGGCGCGGACGACGAATCCGTCTCGGAGCCCGTGCTGGAGACCCTCCAGCCAGCCCTGGAGCGAATGCGACAGTTGGGTTTCGCCAATTACTTCGGCGATCAGCGCTTCGGTCGCGACGGAGAAACGTTGCTGTTGGGATACGACCTGCTGGCCGGTCGCAAGACCCCGCGCGACATCCCCTACGCGCGGCGGAAGTTCCTGCTGAAGCTTGCGCTGTCGTCCGTGCAGTCTGACCTGTTCAATCGGACGCTCGCCGCCCGGATTGACGATCAGCTCATGGCGACGGTCCTGCCGGGGGATGTTATGGAGGTGGTCGCGAGCGGCGGCAAGTTTCTCGTCGAGGACGTCGCTGCAGAGCAAATCCGCTGTGCTGCGGGAGAAACGGCGCTGACCGGTCCGATGTTCGGTTTGAAGATGAAGCAGCCTGAGGGAGAACCCGCCCTCCGCGAAGCCCGAATCCTGGAGCAGTCGGGACTCACGCTCGCATCCTTCGGCGGTTTCGGGGACCTCCTTTCGGGAACGCGCCGCCGCTATCTGATTCGTCCGGGCGAACTGACTGCGGCGGAAGATGTCGGCGGGATCCGGCTGGAGTTCACGTTGCCGGCGGGGGTCTACGCCACAACCCTCGTGGACGAGTTGTTCGAGACTCACGAGCGGGAAAACACAAATCCCGATGGAGCGTCCGACCTGCCGGCTCCCGACGTCCCGCCGGCAGCATCCCCCTAGAAATTCCGACTCCCCAATGTTGCGTGGGGTTGACGACTGCTAAGATACCTTCTGGGGGTGGAAAAGCGCTGCGGGAGCCAGCCGAAGGGGCAATGCCATGTGGCCGTGGATCATCGGGGGAAGCATTCTAGCCGGGATCGTCGCCCTGTTGGGCGGACTGGTTCCCATCGCACGGGCTTATCGGCGTCGCGAAATGCGGCATGGGATTCGGATCTTCCGCCTGCGCCGCGAAATGCTGGAAGCCCGCTTCTTCGACTTGGCGCGGACGCAGGGGAAGCCGCGCGACCTGCGATGGATCGAGTGCGATTGGCAGAATGAGGTCACCTTCGCCCTCGACAAGCAAACCGGACTCCTGACTGCGTTCGTCGCCGTGAACATTCGCTTCGAGGCGGTCGAGGGGGGCGATATGGAAGGCGTTGCTGCGGTCGGAACCGTGCGTGACGCAGCCGCCGTTTTCCACTACCGCGACGGCGTCTGGGGCACCGGCGGACGCGCGCTGTTCAACATGAACCCGCACGACGCCGTCCGCAACCTTGCCGGCCAATATGAGCCGGTGCCTGTGGAACTGCTGGCCGCACGCAGCTAATGCCGCAGATCAACGGCCGAAATCCCAAAATTGAAGCACCAATTCTCAAAGAAATCCCAAGGACCAAATCCCACAAACTCGCAGACTGAAGATCTGGTTTGGGATTTGACTCTTGGCGCGTGTTTGAGATCTGGCGTTTGAGATCTGGAGCTTCTGACTGCGGAAGCGGCAGACAAGGTCCGCGCGATCCCCCCCTCAGTTGCAACTCCCTCGTCGTCCCGGATGATATTCCTCATCCGGGACACGGCATTTCTGAAGGCCCTCGCTGATGGACATCTTCGGTCGGAATTTCTTCAACTTCTGCTCCGCGGGCCGGCTGGTGTTCGGGTCGGGGTCGATTCGACATCTGGCGAAATTCCTGCAGCCCTGGTCGCCGCGGAAGGTGTTTGTCCTCGGTGATGCGACTCTGGAGCAAGCCGGCGTGGTTGCTCAGGTGGTCCAACCGCTCCAGGACGCCGGCTTCCGCTTCGAAGTTTCCCTCGACGGCGAACCCGAACCGACGTGCGCCGTCGCCGACAAAGTCATTGCAGCTGTCCGGGCCTGCGCGCCCGATGTCCTGATTGCTGTCGGCGGCGGCAGCAATATGGATCTGGCGAAGATTACGGGCGCCGTGGTTACCCACGGCGGCAGCTATCGGGACTACTTCGGCTTCGGAAAGATTCCCGGCCCGATTCTGCCGCTGGTCTGTATTCCCACGACCTCGGGGACCGGCAGCGAAGTCTCGCACGCCGCCGTCCTGACGGACGAGTCGCAACACCTCAAGGTGAGCACCCTCAGCCCGTACCTGCGACCGGCGGCGGCCGTCGTCGACCCGCAACTGACGCTCAGTTGTCCCGCGAAACCGACCGCCGACAGCGGCATTGACGCCCTGACACACGCCATCGAAGCCTTCACCGCGGTCCGCTACCACGAACTGGCGGTCCCCGTTGACGAACCATTCCCTTACGACGGCAAGCATCCACTGGGAGACATGTGCGCGGAACGGGCCATGCGTCTCATCGGCCGGCACCTCGTCACCGCCGTTCGTGAACCGCGGAATCTGGCCGCCCGCGAAGGGATGTCGCTCGCGGCCACGTTGGCCGGACTCGCCTTTTCCAATTGTGCGGTGGCTGTGGTCCATGCCCTGGAATACCCGCTCGGCGGCGCGGTGCACGTGTCCCACGGAGCCGGGAACGGGCTGCTGCTCCCGTATGTGATGCGTTTCAACCTGCCGACGCGCACCCCCGAATTGGCTCAGGTCGCGGCGTTCCTGGGCGCCGACACGGCAGGCGTCAGCGACGTCGTCGCCGCGGAACGGGGGATTGCTCTGGTGGAGCAACTTCGCCGCGACATCGGGATTCCCGAGCAGCTTCGCGAACTGGGAGTGACGCGGGATCAACTGCCGACGCTTGCCCGCAAGGCCTTCGGTATTAAGCGGCTAATGCTTCTCAACGGGCGCCAGCCGACGGAGCCGGATCTGTTGGAAATCTTGGAAGCGGCGTACTAGCAGTCCTGCCTCAACTGAGACCACGACAAAAAAAGGGGAAATCCGAAACTCGAAATCCGAAGGAACGGCAAGACTCGAAATTCAAAACCCCGTGCGATGCCGACCCGTTTTCTGCTTTTTCAATTTCGATTTCTCTCGAATTTCGGATCGGAGGTTTCGGATTTCTTACTTCCCCGTCACCCGCCGCGGCGTAAACAGCGACCGCACATCCACCACCTGCATCCCCGCCGAGTAGGCCGCCTGAACGCCGGGGTCGGTGTCTTCATAAGCGACGCACAATTCGGGCGCGACATCGAGACGGCGGGCGGCTTCGAGGTAGATGTCTGGCTCCGGTTTGTGCCGGGTGACGTCCTCGCAGGTGACGATCGTCTGGAACAGACTGTTGATGCCGATATGGAGCAGGATCGCATCGACAATCCGGCGGAGTCCCCCGGAAGCGACCGCCATCGGCAATTGCCCATGGTGACGGCGAGCCACTTCGACCACCGGTTCGATCGGGCGAATGAGACCCAGGACGGTCTCGAATTCGGCTTCCTTTTCGATGACAATTTGGTCAGGCGTCACCGGGGATTTCGGCGGCGTGCGGCTGAGCAGATAGTCGGCGACCTGCCAAGTGGGCCAGCCCCCCATCGCGTAAAATTCGTCTTCGTCGAATTCGACGCCATACCGCAGCATCGTCTTCTGCCACGCTTCGTAGTGGCTGGGCATTGTGTCGGCCAAGGTGCCGTCACAGTCGAAGATGATCGCGCGCGGTTCAAACGAGAGCATGGACAGACTTTCGCGAGAGTCTCGCCGTGCAGCGGGGTGGAGTGCAGTGCTGCCAGACGTTCCTGATTGTTCTACCCGATCAATCCGGGATTGACCATGCGAACTCCACGACCTAAAAGCCAATTCGAAGATGTTCCGTTCTCGTTCGCGCGAACGCCGATGTTCTGTATTCCACCTCCGCCGGCGACATTTTACACCTGCCCAGGGGACGGGCATTCCATTCCCCGCTCGGTCCACCTGGCGCGATTGGCCGGTGCGTATGCCAAGTGTCACCAGTGTCCGCACCGGAATGATCACGGTCTGGCGGTCTTGAATCCTTTCAGCGGTCACGGCGCTCCGCCACAGCCGGCGCAGTCAGGCTGGATCGCCGCTCCCGACGGCATTCGGGGGCGCTATCTCAATGATCTGACGCGGCAGGACGCCGTCCGCTGGGGAAGTGCCTTGGCCCGGCTCCTCTGGGAGCGTCATCCGCTCG
Organism: Planctomycetaceae bacterium; assembly: GCA_033762515.1. Taxonomy (GTDB): domain Bacteria; phylum Planctomycetota; class Planctomycetia; order Planctomycetales; family Planctomycetaceae; genus DSVQ01. The sequence goes on along the minus strand of JANRLN010000523.1, from coordinate 5,048 downwards.
TCGGTCGACGCTGGACCGAACTTCCGGCCGACGAAGGGGCCGCGCGCCCCGTCGCACGCCGTTCACTGACGGTGGTCGTCGGCTACGATGAGCGCCCCTCGTCTCCCGATCTGGCGATCGGCGCGGTGACGGGTCTGCGGCAGTCGGGCTGCCGCGTGCTCGACCTGGGCGTGGTCTCCAAAGCGGAATGGTCCTTTGTCGTTCAGCATCTGTCCGCCGATGCGGGGATGATGATCACCGGCGCAGGACGCGACCCCAGTTGGACGGGCTTCGACATCGTTGGGGCCGCCGGCGAGTTTCTCTCCGCGACCACCGATCTGCCGGAACTCATTTCTCAAGCCCGATTCACCGCCGGGCGACTGACGCGTTCGGCCGGATCGGTCGCGACCTACGCCGCTGCGAAACCGTACATGCTGCACCTGCGCAGGCAGTTCCACGCGCTGCGGCCGCTGCATGTCACATGCGTGACCCCTTCCGCGGTGATTGGGCGGTCGTTGCAGCGAACGTTCCCGGAGTTGCCCTGTCGACTCCATCTCGACGTTGGTTCGCAGTGGCAGGCCCCGGGGCCGGAGCATCCGGCTCTAGAAAGCCGCATGGCCGCCGCGATTGTTGGGTCGGGTGGAGATGTCGGGATGTGGATCGGAGAAGATGGGCAAACGTGCGCTGTCTTTGACGAAACCGGCCGGAGAGCCGCGGTCGAGAATTTCATTCCCTGGCTGGCGCGCTCCACAGTAGAAGATCGCCCCCCGGAAGCCGACCGAGTCTTTCTCGCGGCGGGGCAGGCCCCGCCGCTGAACGAAGACGTCTGGAACGTTCGCCCGGTGTCGCAACTCGACGCCGCGGATTCCCTGCCGCGTTCGGATCGACCGTGGTGGCTCGAACTGCCTGAAGCCTCCCTCGCGGAGTTCCGTCAGTCGCTGCGTCGGTGTCAGGCCGCGGCAGGAATGGATCCCTCGCGGCGATTCTGGCTGGGGGGGGCGGTTCCCACCTGCGATGCGATCGTGACCCTTGCGGCCGTGCTCCGCGCCCTGAGTTGGAGCGACGCGTCGTTGTCGCAGCGGCTGGCGGACGATCACCCACCGCGGCGAGCCGCGTAACTCCGGCCGCGATTTGTCGATTTCCGACTGCGACGTTACGCTGCCGGTATGCCACACTTTCAAACCACCCGTCGCGTCGAATTCTGCGACACCGATATGGCCGGAATCGTCCATTTCGCCAACTTCTTCCGTTTCATGGAGGCGGCGGAGCACGAGTTTTTTCGCTCGCTCGAGCTCAAAATCGCGGGCAGATTTCCTGACGGTCTGGAATACGGCTGGCCGCGCGTGTCGGCAACCTGCTCGTATCAGTCGCCCGCCCGCTACGAAGATGTCGTGGAGATTGGCATCACGATTCTGAAGCGAACCGATCGCTCGCTGACGACGTCCTATGAGTTTACGCGAGACCAACAACGGTTAGCCGTCGGGGAAATGAAAACCGTCTTCTGCGTCTTCCCGTCCGGGTCGCCCATGCAATCCGCAGCGATGCCGCCGGAGATTGCGGCGAAACTCGACGCGGCAGCCCGCGAATGAGTCTTAAGTCGAACTCGTGAAAGAGGTTGTCGCCGGATTGCTGCCTGCGGGATTCAGTGCCTCGTGGGGCGGAGCCGCGGAAACTGTGGAAGAAATTTGGGTCGCTGGAATTGGCAGACGCTCCTCCGCCGCTATACTTCCCGCTTCAACAACGTCCGTCGGTTCGACGCCGCCGCGGAAACCTTCCCGCGGAAACCACTGCCCCGTGGTGTAACGGTAGCACGAGTGACTCTGGATCACTTGGTCATGGTTCGAATCCATGCGGGGCAATTTTGATGTGCCGCCGCCCCCGCCGGGGGGTCAGTTCACAATCCGCACATGAGCGCGGTGGAGATCGTTGGTCGTTCCCCGTTCGCGGGCCCCGATCAGGAAGTAGACGAACAAACGGCCGTTGGAGATCACCGCCTCGGGATCAAACCCGCCGAGGGTGCGGCCGCTGATCGTGGTGTTGACGTTGCCGTCCACCGAGGCCAGACACACCCGGTTCTCGATGGAAGCGGCTCCCGCCACGTAGGTGAGGTAGGTTCGCCCCTGGTAGACGAACAGGTCCGCCCCTGTGGTGTTGATCGGACGGTCGTCCGTCGATCGGAACGGGGCCGAGACGTTACGAATCCGCTGCCAGGGGGTTCCCGCCGTCTCTGATTCTCGATAGAGCGCGATCGTTGTTCGATCGATCAGGCAGGACATCACACGCAGGCCTCCGTACTCCGGGGCGGCGGTCACCTGGGCGTCGAATTTGTGCCCCAGCCCCTCCGTCAGCAGCGTCGTTGCGCCGGTCGCGGTGTCGAAAATGGCGATCTGCGAGATGCCGTTGCGATCGGCGGCGTTAGTGATGATCTCCCGACTTCCCGGCAGCCACCTTGGCCCTGAAACGCCCACGGTTTGCAGCGGCAGTTCGCGCGGCGGGCGAAGTCCTCCAACATTCAGCCACTGAGCAACGATGAACGTTCCGTTCTCCGGGCGCGGCACCCAGCGGCCGAAGATCAGCCGCTCGAAACCGTCCTCGACATCCTGGCTGGGGAAAGCCCCCAGCGCCACGGGAAGCCCCTGGGGGGTCACGGTCTCGCGACGGCCGTCGGCCATCCGATAGCGGTCGACACGGTATCCCAGCGTTCGATCCCCCTGGACGTAGTAAACGCTCAGTCCGCGCCGACTGCGCCCCCATTCCGGTCCGTTGTAAGTTCCCAGATCTGTTACGGTTGAGGTGAAGGGACTGATGAGAGGAACGGCTTCTGCGACGAACGTCCCCCGGCCGTCGCTGGGGATCAGCTCGCCGGTCACTTCATCGTAGCCGCAGATCCAGACGCGCCCTTTACCGTCCAGCCAGGTCACCCACGGTGCGTCCGGCGCGAATTCAGGGTCGTTGTACGACAGATCGTCATTGCCGATCTGTTTCTCGGTCGAGAAGACGAACCGCGGCAGCAGCGACAGTAAGCCGTCCAGCAGCGATTCCCGCGCTTCGCTCGCAACGTCGTCTGAGGCCCCGCCGACAGCCGTGCGCACGATCGGAGTGACCGTCTCGGCCGTCTGCGCCAGAACGATCTTCGGCTGGCAGGTTGCCGCCAGCAGCAAAACACAGGCGGCGGAGCCCGACAATCGACGGGCTACTCTCCCGAGCAGCATCATGCATCCCTTCGGAATTCAGTCACGGAAACAGGAGGTCAAAACGGGGGGCGTCGTCATGTGTTGGTGGGCGGGCGCGCAACAGTTCCTCGGCATCGGGTCGCAGAGTGCCCGATGAATGGGGCAGCGTCAAATGGGACTCCGGAAAATTTCGCAAAATTTATCAGACGCCAAAACCTGTGCGTGGTTCCATTCGAAATGGTCCCGAAATCTCGACAGCGACTGATGAAATCTCAGGCAAATCACAGAGAGACTGGTACCGCGGACTTTCGAAATCTCGATGCCGCCGATGTCGCTAAGCAGTCGTGTCGACCACCCGCGTTTCTACCTATCTGAAGCGCAGATGTTTCTTGGACCGTAGAGGCAACGTAGCCGCGATTTCCAGCGGGCTCGTTCACAACTTCTCGACCGCGTCCTCTCCCTCCAGCGGCGCTTCGACCGGTTCAACGGACCGCATCACGAACGCGAACCACAACAGCGCCGCCACCAGCAGGACCCCCAGGTCGATGTAGAAGATGGGGTCCCATTGCGCTCTGCCGCTGTAGCCCAGCTTCCCCAACCGGTCGGCGAGCGCACCGACGAGGTACTGCGAACTCATCGCCCCGAAGACACCGACGGAATTCATCAGCCCGAACAGCGCCCCCACGTGTCGGCCGCTGATCCCGATGGCGCACGACCACCACAGGGGCTGCGTCGACTGTGTGCAAAAGCAGGACATCGCGGTCAGGCCCGCCGCAATCCAGGCATTTTCAGTCCACAGAGCCGCTCCAAGATACGCCGCCGCTCCCACGAACGCGCAGCCGCCGAAGAGCCGTCGCCGCAGCACGCCGCCGCCGAGAACCACGCGGTCGAGCGCGATGCCCCCGGCAAATGTCCCCAGCGCGGCCCCCCCGAGGACCAATGAGGCCATCAGCCCGGCATCGGTGGCGCCGACGTCGCGCGCCGCCTTGAGATACTTGGGAAACCAGGAAAAGTAGATGTAGCTGTTGAACGATCCGAAGGCCATGATCAGCGACAGGAACCAGATGCTCGGGTTCCCCGCGACGAGGCGCCACGGAATGGCCGCATGGGTGTTCTCCGAAGTCGCTCGACGCCCGATGTACGCCGCTTCCGCCGAGTTCACCCAGGGATGCTCGGCTGGATCGTCGCGGAACCACCAGTAAAAGCCGGTCGCCCAGACGACGCCGACGCCGCCGAAAACAGCGAATGTCCAGCGCCAGCCAACGCTTTGAATCAGCACCGCTGCCAGAAAGGGGGCCAGCGCTCCGCCAATTTGCGATGCCGCCAGCAGCACTCCTTGAGCACGTCCGCGCTCGTGATCGGGGAACCACCGCGACATCACGCGGGCGATGTTGGGAAACGCCCCGGCCTCGCCGGCGCCGAAGAGAAACCGTACGGCGACCAGCATTCCCAGTGACGTGCATGCTCCCGTCAAGGCCGTGAACGCCGACCACCAGACGGCGATCCGCGTGAGGACGCGGCGGGCGCCGATGCGGTCTCCCCAGCGTCCCGTCGGCACCTCAAACAACCCGTAGGCGAGCGTGAATGCCATCAGCACATAGCTCATCTCGGTGTTGGAGAGCTTCAAGTCCGCCTGGATCGCATCCACGGCGGCCGAGATGCAGATCCGGTCGAGGTACAGCACTCCGGACAACAGGCACAGCACGGCCAACACCACGAACCGAGTCTGCGTCGCGCGCACGGGCAGCGCGTCGAGATTCGGGACCGACGGCGGCGCCGTGTCCTCAGCGGGCGGCGCGGCCATGTTGGTCTTCCTGATCGAGGCGAAGGGGCGTCGGGCGAGCAAGATCTCGTCGCGAGATGTGAGCGGCTGTTGAGATTGTTACGCTACACCGG
>JANRLN010000522.1:0-4241 GCA_033762515.1 Planctomycetaceae bacterium | reverse complement strand
GGACGCCGACTGCTCGCGAGCCACCCGAACGGCGAACTTGTGGTGCTCTCGGACGGAGGGTTTGAAGCCATCCCCGGACGTCCGGCGCTCACCGACGCGCAGACCACTTGGATTCCCCTCGGCGCGGCGACCAGGAACGTCGCCATCACTCGCTTTCAGGTGCGCCGCAGTTTGCTCGATCCGTTGGGCTATCAAGTCTTGGTCGAGGTGCGAAACCTGTCTCCCGACCCGGTGGAGTCGCGGCTGGAACTTGAACTCGCTGAGAACCTCGTCGATGTCTGGCCGTTGAAGCTGGCCGCGGGCGAACGCTGGACGAGGCACATCGAGCAGACCTCCGCATCAGGGGGCCTCTTGACGGCTCGGATTCGCCATGAAGATCCCCTCCCTCTGGACAACGTCGCGCAAGCGATACTCCCCAGCCGCAGACGACAGCCGGTGGTCCTCGTGACATCGGGGAACCGTTTTCTGCAGGGAGTCTTCACGGCCAATCCGCTGGTGGATCTGGAGGTCACTCCCACGCCGCCGTCCGCCACGAAACAGGGGGTGGTCACCGTGTTTCACAAGACCATTCCGGAAAAGTGGCCCGCCGGGGACGTCGTCGTTCTCCAACCAGAGTCAGCCTCTCCGTTCTGGGAGGTCGCCGGTCGACTCGAACACCCGCTGGTGGCAAAGCAGGATCGCGACTCAGGACTGATGGCCAACGTACATCTGGACAATGTGTTATTGCCCGAAGCCCTCAAACTGAAGCCTGCCGGGACTGCCACGATTCTTGCATCTTCGGAAGCTGGGGATCCGCTTTACTTCGCAGTGACGCATCCGCAGGGGCGCGTGCTGGTCCTCACGGTGAATCTCGATCAGGGGGATCTGCCGTTGCGGACGGCCTTCCCAATCCTCTTTAGCAACGCACTGGCCTGGTTTGAAGGATGCGGCGGCGAATTGCGAGACGCCATCGCGGCCGGTGCGCAGCAACACATTCGGCTGCCCCGCGATTTTCAGAACTCAACTTCCACAAACCTTGCACGAATCGAGCTGGAGTCGCCTGCGGGAGAAAAGTCCTTGCTTCCAGTGATCGACCACACGGTGACGATCGGCCCATTAGAGACCTGCGGAGTTTGGTCGATGAGGCTTCCGTCGACCGAAACTGCGACGGCTGCCGCATCGAACTCAGACGCTCCCGAATTGTCCGTGGCCTGCAACTTGACCGACCCGGAAGAAAGCGACCTGCGCGATCGAGGTCACGCGCCCGCAACTCAACCACTGGCCACTGCGGGACTGACGCATCCCCTGTGGTTCTATCTGACTCTGCTGGCCTGGGCGTTGATGGGCGGGGAATGGTGGATGTATCAGCGTCGAAAAATCGCCTAGGGAATTGCTCCCAGAATCGGCGACGAATCGGTCGGTGAGGATCGAAGCTTGATGGTTCTCGATTTTGCAGCCCCGGAGTGGCTGGCAACATTAATTCTGTTGCCGCTGCTGGCGTATTACTACCTTCGCAGCCTTGTCGATCTGCCCCGCGTTCAGCAGAGGGTGTCGCTTGGCTTACGCAGCGCCATTTGCATCTTGCTCACGTTGGCGCTTGCCGGCTTAACTCTGGTCACCCCCACCGACGAAGTCTTCGTCGTGTTCGCGATCGACCGCAGTCTCAGCGTCGATCAAGGCTCGTCGGCCGCGGCCGACGAATTCGTAAGAGCGGCAGTGAACGCGAATCCTGCGGGTCGATTTGCCATTCTGCCGTTTGCCGCCGAGCCGGACCAGTTTTCTACGAAGCCCCCGTCCGCACGATCGGAACCTCAAACGACGGCCGAGTCCGCTCCATCGCTCAACGGCTCTGAAGATCCGGCCCGTAAGGCGACCAACCTGCAGGCTGCCATCGAGGTCGCCGCAGCGGCGATTCCACCCGACTTCGTTCCCAGGATCGTGCTGCTCTCCGACGGCCGAGAAACCGTGGGAGACTCGCTCCGAGCGGCCATGCAAAGTCGGCTGCGGATCGACACATCCCCGCTCAAGACCCGAGACGACCCGGAAATTCAATTGGCGGATGTTCTCGTACCGGCACAAGTAGCGCAAGGGGAGCCCTTCTATGTGGATGTGACGGTCTATTCCAATCACGACGACGAGATCGAGATCGAGGTGTTCAAGGGGGACCACCGGATTATCGCAGCCCGCAAGACGGTCAGGGCGGGCGCGAATTCGTTCCGCTTTCAGCAACAGACCGATCGGCAGACCGAATTCGCAGTTCGCATCAATCGCCCGCGCGACGCCGCCGGCGCCTTCGAGTCCGACAAGTTTCGCGACACGTTGCTGGACAACAACGCGGGTTCGGGTCTGGTCTTTGCCGCCGGCAAACCTCGGGTGCTGCTCATCGACAGTCAGCCGGAACTGGCCCAGAGTCTGGAATGGGCACTGCAGGAGGAGGGGCTGCTGGTCGATACGCGTCCCCCGCCAGGAATACCCGAGGAACTCTCGGATCTGCAAAACTATGAAGCCCTGATTCTTTCCAATGTTCCCGCGACCGTCCTGTCGCAGCGAAAAATGGAAGTGATCCGCACTTATGTCAGCGATCTCGGCGGCGGATTTCTCATGTTGGGAGGGGATCAGTCTTTCGGGCTCGGCGGATATTACAAGACGGTGATTGAAGACGTCCTGCCGGTGCGCAGCGACTTCGAGAAGGAAAAGGAAAAGCCGTCGCTGGCCATGATGATTGTCATCGATAAATCGGGTTCCATGGGGGGAGAGAAGATTGAATTGGCGAAAGACGCCGCTAAGGCGGCCGTGGAACTCCTCGGCAACAAAGATCAGGTGGGCGTGATCGCGTTTGACGGCGATTCGCATGTCGTCTCGGAATTGATCTCCGCGGCGCAGAAAGGCCTGGTGATAGACCGCATCAGCACGATTGAAGCGGGCGGGGGGACGTCAATCTATCCCGGTCTGGAGGACGCCTACAATGCGTTGAACGCCGCGTCGGCCAAGTTGAAGCATGTCATCCTGCTGACGGATGGCTATTCCTCTCCCGGCGATTTCGACGGCATGACTCGCGCGATGACGGCGGCTCGGATGACGGTCTCCACCGTCGGAGTGGGCGATCCGGATAAGGAGCTTCTGGAGCAGATCGCGGAGACCGGAAATGGTCGGTACTACTTCACCGACGACCCCTCATCAATCCCGCAGATCTTCGCCAAAGAGACGATGACGGCCGGCAAATCGGCCATCAATGAGCAACCCTTTCTCCCGCAAGTGATTCGTTCGACCCCGGTGCTGGCCGATTTGGCGATGGAAGAGGCGCCGTTCCTGCTCGGGTATGTTGTGACGCGCCCGAAACCGACCAGCGAGGTCATTCTGGTGAGCGAGGCGGGCGACCCCCTACTCAGCTGGTGGCGTTATGGCCTCGGCATGAGCGTCGCATTCACGTCCGATGCCAAGAGCCGCTGGGCCGCTGAATGGCTCACATGGCCGGGTTACAGCAAATTCTGGGCGCAGCTGGTGCGACACGTGATGCGCAAGAGCGACACGAAGGGGGTGCTGGTGGATGTCCAACGGCGCGGCGGGGAAGCGCATCTCCAGATCGACGCCGTCGACCCGAATGGGCGGTTCATCAACGATGCCCATGCGCATTTCACGGTCATCGACCCGCGTCTGGGAGAGCAACGCCTCGAAGTTCCCCAAACCGCCCCGGGGCGCTACGAAGTCGATTTGCAGTTGCCGGTGTCGGGGGCGTGGCAATTGCAGGCCCGATTGGAGAAGGACGGTCAGCTGTTACATCAACAATCGCGAGGAGTCGTCGTGGGTTATCCCGACGAATTCCAGTTACAGGCGACCAATGAGGTGTTGTTGAAATCGCTGTCGCAATCAACCGGCGGGCGTTACGACGTCGCGCCGACAGATGTCTTTCGTCGCGATCCGGCGGAGACGACCTCCCGCACCACTCCGTTATGGCCGTGGCTGCTCACGACGGCGATTTGCCTCTTTGTTGTGGACGTCGCCCTGCGCAGGATTGATTTCTCACTATTCACCCCGCAACCCCTCTTGCGGCGATCGAAAAAGTCCGGCACAGTATCTCGCGTCTCCGGGAAAAGTGTCGACGCCGGAATGTCTCATCGTGCGTCGACTCCCGCGACGGCCGTTTCGGGGACGTCTCGTTCTTCTCATTCGTAAGGATCGAGTCATGCAGCGGCAACTCCGACAGATTCTGACCCCAGTCCGGTCGCGGCAGCGTTGGCAAACGGCTCTCGCTTCGGCCCTTT
>JANRLN010000521.1:0-15237 GCA_033762515.1 Planctomycetaceae bacterium | reverse complement strand
ACCGCGGGCGAGCTGGTTCCGCGTGGATGCCCTGTCGCAGCAGGGTCGACTCATTCACGACCAAGAGAACGGCCGCCAGGGGCGAGACCAGGACGCGCGTGCACACACCGGCAGTGGTCAAACCACATCCGTCGGGACTTGAACGTGTCGCTGCCTGCCCGACTCCGCGGTCGTGGGCGACGGCGGGAGCAGCAACTCTCGCCGGAGAGCGCACCCCGTGCGCCCTCAGGATCGCGCGCCATCTTCGCATCATTCACGGATGAATCGTCGAGGCAACTTGATGATCCCCATCCTTAAAAATAGTCCCGGATCAGGACACGGCGGGACGCGACCAACGTCGCGTCCCGCCTGATCTGAGCCAGAGCAAGGAACTGACCACCACCCGCTCGTGCTGAATCGGACATGACCACGGATTCCCGCCGCTCCGTAGGCCGGGTTCGCTGACTGCTGAACCCTGCGCCTTCCGGAGCTTTGCTCGCTGGGAACCAGCGCCCGACGGCGGTATGCCCCGCTTCGCGGACGACATTGTGAACCCCCCTGAAAACTGCTAGAATTCCAGCTGCGCATACGGTTCGCCGCCGTTCTCCTAAGCTGTTTTACGGAAATCGTTTAGGAACATTTTTCCGCGGCGGCACAGCGTTGAGGAGAGCACAGATTGTCCACAGGTGATGGAGACCTGGGTCCGGGGACCCCTGCCGAGCCGAATTTGGATCCGCGGGTGGTGCCAGTGGCCATTCAGGATGAGATGCGGACCAGCTACGTCACCTACGCCATGAGCGTGATCATCAGCCGCGCACTCCCCGATGCGCGCGATGGGCTGAAGCCTTCCCAGCGACGCATTCTCGTCGCCATGAATGACTTGAATCTCGGCCCCAATTCCGGCCGCGTCAAATGCGCCAAGATCTGCGGCGACACCAGCGGTAACTATCACCCCCACGGTGAGGGCTCGGTTTATCCCACCCTCGTCCGCATGGCCCAGAATTGGAACATGCGGGAAGTCCTGGTCGACAAGCAGGGGAACTTCGGCTCGCTCGCCGGCCTTCCCCCCGCGGCGATGCGTTATACGGAAGCCCGGTTGTCTGCAGTTGCTGCAGAAATGCTGGACGACCTGAAACGCGACACCGTCGACTACGCCTTGACCTACGACCAGCGCGGTCGCGAACCCGTCGTTTTGCCGTCCCGGTTCCCCAACCTGCTGGTCAACGGATCAACCGGGATCGCCGTCGGAATGGCGACCAGCATCCCCCCGCACAACCTCGGGGAAGTCTGCGACGCTGTCACGTTGTTGATCGACAACCCGGAAGCCACCGTTGATGAACTGATTGACCTCGTCCCGGGGCCCGATTTCCCCACCGGCGGAGTCATCTGCGGGCGCATGGGCGCGCGGCAGGGCTATCTGACCGGCCGGTCGACGATCACCGTGCGCGCGCGGACGGAGTTCATCACCGAGAACAAGACCGAGATCATCGAAATCACTGAGATCCCCTATCTCGAAACGCGCGACCGCATCCGAGAGAAGCTGGAACAGCTCGTCCGCGACGACAAAGTGAAGGGGATCTCGCGAATCATCGACCTCACCGATCGCACCCTCCCCCCGTGGCAGGTGCGGTTGCATGTGGTCCTCAAGCGCGACGCCGATCGCGACGTGGTGCTGAACCAGCTCTATCAGTTCTCGCCTCTGCAGACGACGTTCAGCATGATCCAACTGGCGCTGGTGGGAAACCGCCCGCAGCTGCTGACGTTGAAGGAACTGCTCGCCGAGTTCCTGCGGCATCGCGTCAACGTCATCCGCCGGCGGACGGAATATCTTCTCGGCGAAGCCCGCAAGCGCAAGCACACCGTGGAAGGACTGCTGATTGCACAGATCGACATCGATCAGGTGATCAGCACGATCCGCAATTCACCGAGTCGCGCCGAGGCGAAAGAGCGGCTGCAGCAGATCCAGATCCCGGCTCCCCTGATCGCTCGCGCCCTGGGCGACACCGGTTATCAGTTCTTCCAGGATGAATACGGCGTCCGCGAGACGTATTCGCTGTCGGCGAATCAGACCGAAGCCATCGTCTCGATGCAGCTCGGCTCGCTGGCGAACCTCGAACGGGAGAAATTGACCGACGAGCACACCAAGCTGCTCACGGACATCGGCGGATATCTCGAACTCCTCTCGGATGAGGCCAATATCCGGGCCGTGGTCCGCGAGGACATGCAGACCCTTAAAGACAAGTACGGCAACAAGCGGCGGACCGAGATCACCGATGAAGAACTCGGCGACTACGACCGCGAAGCCCTCATCGTCGAAGAGCCGATGGTGGTGACATTGTCGCAACGGGGCTATATCAAGCGGCTGCCGCTGAACACCTATCAGGCCCAGAATCGGGGCGGCAAGGGGATCATCGGGGCCAAGGCGGAAGACGACGACGCGCTGGCCCATCTCTTCGTTGCAAGTACGCACGCCTGGCTGCTGTTCTTCACCAACACCGGCCGCATGTTCCGCCAGAAGGTCTACGACCTGCCCGTGGGCAGCCGCACCGCCAAGGGGCGGGCGATGGTCAATCTGCTGTCGCTGAAGGAAGGAGAAGAGGTCGTCAACTGCGTCGCCGTACGCGAGTTCGACGAGGCCCGGTTCCTGATGTTCTGCACCAAGGGGGGGGTGGTGAAGAAGACCAAGCTCTCCGCCTATAGCAATGTCCGCACGGGGGGAATCATCGCCATCGATCTGCGCGAGGATCAACTTATCGGCGTGATTCTCGTGTCGCCTGGCGAAGACGTGCTGCTGTCGACCTCGAAAGGGATGTCGATTCGCTTCCACGAATCCAAGGCACGGGCCATGGGTCGCGACACCGGCGGCGTCCGGGGAATCAAACTCACCAGCGGCGACGTGGTGGTGGGCGCCGTGGTGGCGGATCCCGCACTCAGCCTGTTGACCGTCTGCGAAAATGGCTACGGCAAACGGACTCCCTTTGGCATGGGGGGCGATGCCGTCGTCACCGAAACCGAAGACGCCAACGGCGACGAGGCTGCCGCAGACGACGAACCTACCCCGAGCCGCGAGACGGAGGCGATCGCTGCCGACGATGTCGAAGAACCCGCCGAAGAAGGGGACGCTTCGAATAAGAGCTACCGCCGTCAGAATCGGGGCGGCAAGGGGATTCGCGACATCCGCACCACGGCCCGCAACGGCGCGGTGGTCAAGATTGCCGCCGTTGCCGAAGGGGACGAGATCCTGATGGTCACGTCGCAGGGGAAGATCCAACGGCTCCGCGTCGCCGACATCAACGAAATCGGCCGCAACACCCAGGGGGTGCGGCTGATGCGGATGAATGACGACAAGGTGGTCTCCCTGGCGCGCATCCCGGCGGATCTGGTGGACGATTCCACGGCCGACGTCCCTGCCGAACCGACTGAGTAACATCCCAAACGCTCTTCGGAATCCACCCACACCGCCGGCGGTTTCGCGATTCCATGACCGACCCAAGCCCCCCATCCGATCCGCGCGTGTATTTCGCGTCAGAGCGCACGCTGCTGGCGTGGATTCGCACTGGGATCTCGATTCTGGGGGTGGGGTTCCTGGTTGCCAAATTTGGACTGTTCCTGCGGTTGATGGGTCACCAGGGGTGGATGATCGGCGGCCAGCACGGGTCGACGCTGGTTGGCGTTGCGTTCGTCATCGCCGGAAGCGCGGCAATCGCCGCCGCGGGCTGGCAGCATCGACGCTTCATGCAGGGACTCAGCGCCGATCAACTCCCGCACAATTACTCGCTGACGTCGAGTTTGCTGCTCGCGGGTTTGTTGGCCGCGATGGGGCTGATCCTGGCGGGCTATCTCGCGGCGACGTCTCGAATCACCACGCCTCTGAAAACGTTGGCGACGATCTCGCTGTCGGCGCGTGAAGCGGAACAGAGTCCCGCTCCCTGACGGTCGGGGTCTGCCGATCGATGTGAAGGCGATCACTGGGATGCCGACTCCGTTGGGTGTAGCCATCACGGCTTGGACAGCCCGCGCCGCGGTGGGGTGCTACGTCGTTCGGTTGCTGATTGACGCATCCCGTCCGCGCGATGATCGCTGGCAGCGCCGGGCGAGACTCGTCTGGACGCTGGGCGTCGCAATCTTCTTGATGCATGCGGCGGCCGCGTTTCACTACTACCATGCCTGGAGCCATGCCGCCGCCTGGGAACATACGCGCGAGCAGACTCTGTCTCAAACCGGCTGGGATTCGGGGGCCGGGCTGTACTGCAACTATGCCTTCACGGCGGCCTGGCTCATCGACGCCGCGGCATGGTGGTTCGACTGCCATTGGCCCCGCCGATACTGGGTCTATGCCCCCCTGCAAAGCTTCTATGCATTCATGATCCTGAATGCGACGGCGGTTTTCGGTCCGTCGAACTGGATTCCGGCGGCGGTGTTGGTGCTGATCGCACTTGTTGTGCTCCGTCGGTTGCGGTCGTGCGTGGCGTGATCTGCTTCGTGGATTTCGGCGGAACATGCGCACCAGGATCGCGACTCTTGGCGGTCGACCGGTCGGGCCGCTAAACTCTTTTCGAATGATGTTCTGCTGTGGTTGTCGCGCCGGCGATCGGTTGCGGCTGCGGCGCTCCTAGTTGCGAAAGCGGTCCCCATGAGTTTCTTCAGCGACGTGCCCACGATCGTGTACGAAGGTCCCAAGTCCAAGAACAAATTGGCCTTCAAGCATTACAACCCCGACGAGGTCATCGAAGGCCAGACGATGAAGGACCTCTTCCGGTTCGCCGTCGCCTACTGGCATACCTTTCGCGGCACGGGCAGCGATCCATTCGGCGCCCCCACGATGCTCCGCCCCTGGGACGACGGCACGAACTCGATCGAGAACGCCAAGAAGCGCGTCGAAGTCGCCTTCGAGTTCATGTCCAAATTGCAGGCGCCGTTTTATTGCTTCCATGATCGCGACGTCGCCCCCGAAGGTGCCACGCTCGCTGAGTCGAACAAGAATCTCGACGCTGTCGCAAAGGTCCTCAAGGAGCAGCAGGACAAGACCGGCATCAAGCTGTTGTGGGGAACCGCGAACCTCTTCTCGCATCCGCGGTACCTCAACGGCGCCGCCACCAGCCCCAACGCCGATGTCTTCGCCTACGCCGCCGCGCAGGTGAAAAAAGTGATGGAAGTGACTCACGAACTCGGCGGGGTCAACTACGTCTTCTGGGGCGGCCGTGAAGGCTATCACACCCAGTACAACACCGATATGAAGCGCGAGCTGGACCATCTGGCCCGCTTCATGCACATGGCGGTCGATTACGCCAAGTCGATCGGCTTCACCGGTCAATTCCTGTTCGAACCGAAGCCGAAGGAGCCGACCAAGCATCAGTACGATTTCGACGCCGCCGCCTGCATGAACTTCCTCCGCGGCTACGGCCTGTGGGACCACGTGAAGTTGAACATCGAAACCAACCACGCGACGCTGGCGGGCCATACGATGATGCACGAGCTGGAGTATTCGTCGATTCACGGCAAGCTGGGCAGCATCGACGCCAACACCGGCGATCTGCTCCTCGGTTGGGACACCGACCAGTTCCCGACCGACATCTACCTGGCGACGCAGTGCATGCTCGTGATCCTCAATCAGAAGGGTCTCGCCCCCGGGGGTGTCAATTTCGACGCCAAGGTTCGTCGCGAAAGCTTCGAGCCGATTGACTTGTTCCATGCCCATATTGGTGCGATGGACGCCTTTGCCCGCGGCGCCAAGATCGCGGCCGCGATTCGCAAAGACAACGTCCTCAGCGACTTCATCGCCGAACGGTATTCGAGCTACAACAGCGGCGTCGGTCAGCAGATCGAAGCGGGAACCGCCTCGTTCGCAAGCCTGGAGCAATATGTGCTGCAGAAGGGCCAGATCGCAGCGAACGCATCGGGCCGCCAGGAATGGATCGAGAACCTGATCAACGAGTACATCTAGGCGTCGCTGGTCGTCCCCTTGCGTCATCCGGCGCGTGCAGTTTTTCGGGTTTCCAGACCCGAGAAACTGCACGCGAGCCTCGGGATGCTCATTGCGCCGCAAGCGCCAGAGATTTCTGGTGCCAGTGGACCGTGGTCGACACCAGCACATCGCGTTGAATGGGCTTCGTCAGGTAATCACTGCAGCCGGCCTGCAGGCACTTTTCGCGATCTCCCGCCATCGCGTGGGCCGTGACGGCGATCACCGGAGTTTGATCGCCCCGCTGACGCAGCTGCGCGGTGGCGGCGTAGCCATCCAAGACCGGCATCTGCATGTCCATCAGCACCACATCGAACGGATGATCTGCGGCGTTGGCGATTTTTTCCAGTGCTTCCTGTCCATTTTCGGCAGTCTCGTAAACGGCCCCGGCCTTCTGGAGATGAAAGCACAAAAGCTTGCGATTGTCTGCGGCGTCGTCGACCACGAGGATCTTCATCCCGCCCAGCGCTCCGTTCGGTTGTGGGGCGGCGGCCTTCGTCTCCGAACCGGGTTGCGGGAAGATCCGGGGCGCCGGTTCGCCGGGGCACGGGAATTCCACCGTGAACGTACTGCCGACTCCCAGCGTGCTGGTCACCTGGATCTCGCCGCCGAGCAGTTTGGCCAGCCGCTGTGAGATGGCCAGCCCCAGGCCGGTTCCGCCGAATTTTCGAGTCATGCGGGAATCGGCTTGAACGAAGGGCTGGAACAATTCCCGCAGCACTTCGTCCGGCATTCCGATGCCGGTGTCGGCGACGGTGAACGCGAGGCGTCCGCGAGCGGTGAAAGGCTCCAGCCATTTCACGCTGATGTTCACGGTTCCTTGCGGCGTGAATTTGATGGCGTTTCCCACGAGGTTCACGAGGATTTGGCGGAATCGCACCGGATCGCAGACGAAGGTCGGCGGCAATGGTTCGACCATTCGCATGTCCAATGCCAGACCCTGCTGCGCGGCACGCGGCCGCATCATTTCGACCACGCTCTCCGCGGTGTCGCGAACAGGGAGGGCGACGGGCTCGACCGTCATCTTGTCAGCTTCAATCTGGGAAATATCGAGCATGTCATTGATGATTTCCATCAGATGCTCGCCGTTTTGGTGAATGGACTCCTTGGCTTCGCGTCGCAGTTCCGCGGCGACGTCCGGGTCCTGCAGCATGTCGATGTAGCCGAGTATCGCCGTCATCGGCGTGCGGATTTCGTGACTCATGTTGGCCAGGAATTCGCTCTTGGCCCGGGCGGCCGATTCGGCGCTGTATCGGGCGATCGTCAGATCGCGGACGAGCTGTTCCAGGTGCTGGCGATGCTTCGATTCACGGGCCTTCGTGGCGATGTATTCCGTCGTCTGCCGACGCAGGTCCGCCTCGACTTGCCGTCGTTCATGAATCTCCGCCAGCAGTTTTTCGTTGTTTGCGGCCGAGAGAGCAAGGCTCTCCTGCAATGAGGCATTGGCCGACTCCAGGGCCTGCTGCGTCTTCAGCAGCTGCGCCCGGTCATGACGCAACAACTGCTGCTGCCGCATGGAATGGGTCATGTCGGCCAGCGTGGCCACCGCCCGCGGAGGATTCGCCGACAGGCGCAGAATGCGGGTTTCCTGGATCATCGACGGCGCGTCTGGAGAGTTCCCGTTCCGAATGGGGAGGAACTCCTGGTGCAGCGTCGCCGACAACACGGTCGGCATGCCGGATTGGAACACCGCACAAATCCGCCCCCCAAAACGAGCGAGCGCAAAGTCGGGAAAAATCTCCGTCAGCCTGCAGCCGACGACGTCGGCGGACGCCAGACCTGTCCACGACTCCAACTGACGGTTCCAGCCGTGCACGACGAGATCGGGGTCAAACACGCAGATCCCCAAGGGGACCATGTGCCACAGCGCTCCGCCGTCCAATGTCGTCGAATCGAGACCAGCGACCAGGGACGTCATGGAATTCCTCAGCGAACGAACATCGATACTCAAAATTCAAACGGGTCCGGGAGCCGGATGACGGTCGCTCCGCAGCGCTCCGCTCACCGTCGCTATTCCGCCTGAAAAACCTGGTCTTCGAAAGATTCAAGATTCGGAACCGGCAACTCGGGTTGAACGGAGGTCAGGAGTTGCAGCACCGAACCAAACGAGAAACCGATCACAATCGAACCGTTGATCGCGCGTTCCTGCACCCGGAACCGCACATCGGCGATCAACAACTCCATCGATTCATACGAGTCGCTCTGCAGCACGCGGGTGAGTGCATCACCGCCGCAATGAAGCACCGGGAGCATGTATTGCAGGGTGTTGTGAGCTTCGTTGGCGATGGTTCCCATCATGCCGTTGAGGAGAATGTTGCCGACCTCCAGCAAGACGCCGCTCAATTCGAGGTCGAGTTCCGACGCCGGAACGTCGCTGCCCGCCAGCAGCGCCGCCAGACTCAGTCCGCTCGCCTCCGGAAACGCCAGCGCGGCCCGTCCGCACAGGTCTCCCGTGAACTCTTGCCACACCACCATGGCGGCCCTTTCGTTGAGGGCGCCGGAGATCTCCCGACCATCACACGATGTCCACACCTCAGGGACTGAGAGTTCAATCCGCAGGCCAATCAACTCGCTCAGCGAAGCCGCGGCCCGCCCAACTCCGACATTGATCAGTTCCTTCAGGAGATCAACAGCGTCGGCGAGACGTTCCTCGGAAAGCGTCGCTAACATGGTGCACACTCCTGCGTTGCCGCCGTCAAGATGTCTCGAACCACCGTGAGCAAATCTTCCGGTTTAAAGGGCTTGTTCAAAAAGGCGCGCGCACCGAACTCGCGACAGGCGGCCTGCGAACTTGATTGGATGTCGGCGGAGACCACAATCACCGGAATCGAACAATTCCGCTCGTGCAATTCTTGAAGCAGACCGAACCCGTCCAGTTCCGGCATCAGCAGGTCTGTGACGACCAAATCCGGGCGCAGCGCATGGATGTGCTCCAGTGCCGCGGTGCCGTTCTCCACTTCCGAGACGTGGAAACCTTCACTGCGGAGCGTACTCACGAGGCGTCCACGACTGAATTTGGAATCATCGACAACCAAGATGTTCGCCATGGAATGCCGTCCGATCCAGAAATGTTGACTTTTCCATCCACGGAATTGAAGCCGGGTCCGCGACCAAGTCTGCACTCGAATGGTGCGTTACTTTTCGACCACAGCAGCAACAAAAAAACCTCCACGGAGTTGTCGAAAAAATGGTCCGGTCCGTTTATGACGGACATCGCGATGGTGCTCACTCTGCGGCCGGTCGTCGCCCGGCCGCAGAGCTCCGTGACTCGAGACGATGCACGACTATTTTCGACGCCAGAATACTTCTCGGGGGACTGCGAGCCGAGTTCGGACCGATTCAATGGCGTCCGCGAAGCGCCGAGCGTCAACCGGGTAACCCTGCGTGGGAGCCAGTCCGGGAATCCAAGCCTGCCAGAAGCGATTGAACATCCCCATGTGCTGTTCACGCAGGTACTTGGCGATCATCGACGCCGCGGCGACGGGGAGATGCCGCTCAGCGCGCGGTTCAAATCGTATCTCGCGGGGGCCCACGCGATACACACTCTGCTCCGCAGACTCCCGCACCGTCTCCACCCAGTCGCCGTCCCACCGATGACTCAATGCGGCGGCATAACGATTTCGGCCCCCGTGTTTGTCGCTTTGGACCAGGACGGAACTGCCATCGAATTCCGCACAGGCCCGCTGCAGCAATTCGAGATGACATCCCGTGACAAGGTCGGACTTATTGCCGGTGTCGAGGAGCCGATTGAATTCGGTCGCCCCCACGATGCGACACCATACCCTCAGCAGCCGGGCCGGTCCGCGCATCAATTGGTTGCAGGCTTGTTGGACCTCGGGAAGCGACGACTCGGAAGGAAGCGCGACGTCCGCCTCGCGCAGCCAGGGCGTCGCGGCCCAGTCCTCATTCGACTGCCACAACGCGCACAACCGCCTCAGCGAATTGCAGTTGACCCCGGCCGCCAGCAACAACGCCAGCACACTGCGTTCAAGTCGCGCCAGTCCCTGATGGGGCTGAAACAACGCCTTCGAATCTGCAATCAGCAGTCGGCCGTCGGCGGACTGCGGATCGGACGTGACTGAAGCAGCCAGTTCCGACCAGAAATCGAACTCCGCCGGTTCGCCGGGGATCTCCCAGACGGTGGCCGCCACGACAAGGGGGCCAAGATTCGGCCCCAATCCGGCTTCATCGATGCCGATGACAATGCCCACGTGTCGAGGATCCTTTCAGCGATTCATCCCGCAATTGAATCGTTGCTCATGACATGACTCCAAGGGGGCCGGCATTCAGACCTGAGAATGTTCAGCATGCGGGAATTCGACACGATTTTGAAATTCCGAGGGCGCGGTCCCGGGTCGGCAAGATTTGCTGATGATCCGCCGCCCAAGAAAGAATCTCCGGATCTTTGGTCCCCTGCCAGTCCGACATCTTGAACGCGCACGATGTCGAATTCAGCCCGCCTCCGGAGTCAGCCACGTCTGATATCGCCGTTGACGTTCTCGTCCGCGAGGAACCGCAACATCGCTTGCCGTCACGTTGGGTTCCGTGCCAAGAGCCGCTCGCGAACATCAATGACCGGGTGTTGACTGGCCGCGAATTGTTGCGGATTTTCGTTGCCCTGATGTTCACGCGAGGCCAAGTGCTGTTCCACATCGCTGCGATGTCGGACGTCATACGCGTTCACAGCGTAAACGTCCGACAGCATCAACGTATCGTACCGTTGCGCGATCGCTTCGGGAGTCACCCCATCCTGGAATGCCCGAAGACCAGCTCCAGCAGCACTCGCGACTCTCCGAAGCGCAAGGCTCTTGCACTGTCTTCCTGCAACGAAGGAACCTCCGACTTGGCGACGAAGGCATGTCACCCCGTTCTCTCAACGCATCGGAAACCAGCAACTCCCTGTGGCACGATACCAGTTGTCGCTGAGGTTTCAACGATGATGTCAGACAATCGCTTGAATCCCCGTCTGCACTTCCCCGGCGGTTACGTGCACCACCCGATCGTGGCCGATGAAGACATTGATCTCGCTGCGGATGCCGAACTCGGGAAGGTAGATGCCGGGCTCGATGGAGAAGCAGCAGCCGGGGAGAACCAGGCGTTCTTCATGCGTTTCGAGGTTGTCCATGTTGGCCCCGTTTCCGTGGGTCTCACGGCCGATGCTGTGGCCGGTGCGATGGACGAAGTAACGGCCGTAGCCGGCCCGTTCGATCACTCCGCGCACGGCGTCATCCACTTGCCAGCCGGGCAGCGGTCGTCCGGCGGCAAACGCGTCCCGCACGCATTGGATCCCGGCGTCGCGCGCTGCGGCGACGATCGAGAACACTTCGGCGTATTCGCCGGGCACGGTCGCTCCGACGTAGCCCATTCGCGTGAGGTCGCTGAAGACGCCGCGCGGATGATCGACTTTGGCCCAGAGGTCCACCAGCACCAGATCGCCGGCTCGAATCGGGGCGTCGGCAGTCTCATAATGCGGGTCGCCGGCATGAGCATTCACGGCGACGATCGGCGGATGATCGGTCACCAAACCATTCCGTTCGAAGTGCGCCAGAATCTGCTGCTGCACGGCCCGTTCATTCGTTCCTCCGCAGGTGCGGACTTGGTCGGCAATGAACTTCCAGACCAGCGCGTAGGCGGAATTCGTGTGTTCTCCGGCGGCTCGATGGAGGCTCCATTGTTCGTCATCCCAGACCGCCTCGAAGAGCTGCACGAGATCGCCGGACGAAGCCACCTCGACACCGAAACTGCGGACCAGTTCCACAGTGCCGGCATCCACGCGTGAGACGTAGGGATTCGAGTTCCGCGGGGCGTATTCCATGGCGATCCGCCGGCCGCTTTGCACCAGCGACTGCACGCCCTCTTCAAACTCCTGCCACTTGAGGTAGACCGTCTTTTCACCGGGCAGATGATCGAGAGCCCCGGACTCAATGCGATGCACGAGCTTGCGCGGCTCACCCGTCGCCGGGACGAAGTACATCCACCTCCGCGTGCTGTGTCCAGCGTCGTCGAACCCCAGCACCCGCCGAGCCAGCGGATTCGTCTTGCGGAAGTCGTAAAGCAGCCAGCCGTCGAAACCGAATTCGCGCATGGCAGACTGAATGGCCGGGATGGAAGGCAGCATAGGCGCGTGATCGCAATACGAGAAACGAGCCGAAAGCGTCCCGACTCGGCGGAAGACTGAAACCCTGATTCCCGGCTATCGTACGCCCGATCGGCGTCGTGATTCCAGCATGCCCTCCAGAACGAACCGCAACCGTTCATTCCCCCCAACGATGGGGGCAGCTAGATGTGAATCCGCCGCACTCGGGCGACGACCGGCCATGTTTCGACCGCTCGCCGATCGCGGACGACCCACACATCCTGATGCAGCGCCATCGTGGGACAGATATGACGCGGAAGGGCGTAGAGCACATCTCCGGGCTGCAGATCCGTCCGGGGAGTCTCCAGGACCAGGTGCTCTTCGCTGTGACGAATCACGGCGGTGACCTCCAGGTTCAAGAACTTCACCCGCGGCTGCGGCATCTCTGCGGCGACCGCCTTGTGACCCAGGTCCACACACACGCGATTCGGTCCGGGAATGCTGATCACACGGGTCAACAACACGGCAGCGTTTAGGAAATCCAGGTCGGGGCAGGCGTCGGCTTGGCCCACGTCCCAGAGCACCGTCGTGCCGCAACCGACCTCCACGTCCTGCAGTCCCGCAAACCGGGGAAAGGTGGGCGTTCCGGCCACGAGAACCTTCGGCACTGCAAGCCCCTGCGACCGCAAGCGGTCGCGCAGGGTCCAGACAGGGGCGAATGCCGTTTGCACTTCAGCTGCGAGCTTCGCGAGATCCGTGTTGACGAGGTGGCCGTCATACGCATGCAGACCGGCGGGAAGGAGTCCGGGAGTCTTCGACAGCAAATGATACCGCAGCTCGGCTTCGGGTCCGGGGACGATCCCCGTCCGTTGCATGCCCACTTCGAGATCGAGGAAGGTGGAAATGGTGACGCCTGCCGCGACGGCGGCTTGTCCGAGTTCGGAGATGGTTCGCGGATGATCGACCAATGTGGAGAACTGCGTTTGTGGATAGGCTTGCACCAATTCGACCAACCGCCGCACATTGGGGCCAACCAGCGGATAGGCCAGCAGGACATCCCGTCCACCGGCGGCGGCGGTCATCTCCGCTTCAGCAATGGTGGCGGTTTTGAACTTGGTGATCCCGGCCTGCAGCTTCATCTGCACCACTTGAGGCAGCTTGTGGGTTTTCACATGCGGCCGCAGTCGCTCTGCACCGCCGGCGCCGCGAATCATCCGTTGCAGGTTCTCGGCAATTCGATCGGGATAGAGCAGCACCGCCGGAGAAGGAATCTGGTCGGCGTTGGCGATGCGATACCAGTTGGTCATGACAGGCCTTGTCTGACATTAAATCCAGCGGCGCCTTCACGGCGCGTGAAGCGTTCGCAGTCGCGTCAAAGTCAGCGACCGAACGGACGCCGATCTGAGGAGAAGTCCCTGCGGGAATCCTGGACCGGCAAAGTAGAGACTATCGCAGCGTCTGCGAACATCAAATGACCACGGGCGTTGTCGTGTTCAGGCCGCGAACCGGGGTGGAAAACACATTGCAGACAATTCGTCAACAGTTTATGCTAACGCCGCCCGGTACGGCGGGACAAGTGAGAAGTCGCGGTCTCGTCATTCGGGATGCGGGGTGCTGCGTCGATCGTCGAACGCTGAGTCGCGTCCCG
The DNA here is from genome assembly GCA_033762515.1 of Planctomycetaceae bacterium. Taxonomy (GTDB): domain Bacteria; phylum Planctomycetota; class Planctomycetia; order Planctomycetales; family Planctomycetaceae; genus DSVQ01. Next base: position 1,572 of record JANRLN010000521.1, on the reverse strand, counting down.
ACGGACTGCATTCGGACAACTTGGATGTCCCTTTCGCGGAGCTCCCAGCGTCGCTCGATTCCCGGAAAGTTGGGAACTTCGACTCCATTGGCCAAGTCTCAGTTGCTGAACGCACGCAATTTCCGCGTGTGCTCGTGATGACCGTACCAAAAAGGAAGACGCCATGATTCGTTGCGCTCTGGTTGGTCTGCTGGGGTTTTGGGTGTTGCCGGTCGGTGGGTCGGCAGCCGATCCGTTGCCGAACGATGCCCAGGCATTGATGGACGCTCACGAGAAACAGGTCGAGGAGATTCAGGCTGCGGTGGAGAAGCAACTGCAGGCCTTGCGTGCCAAGACCATGGAGGGACTTCAAGCGCTGCAGGATCACTACACCCGTGAGGCGAAGTTGGATGAAGCGGTGGCGATCCGCGAACAGATTCGCGCCCTGAAGCGCGGCCTGGATTCCGCCAATGTCACGGTGCTTCCTTCACCGGGTCGACTGTACGAGTACCGCGAAATGCTGAATCAGCCCCTCTACTTTCAACTGAGGGGCGAGATCGGAGGGAGCGTCTGGGGAACCGACATCTACACGGGCGATTCCTCTCTGGCCGCGGCGGCCGTGCATGCGGGAGCGGTCGAAGTGGGTCAAACGGCGGTCGTGAAAGTCACGATGCTGCCGGGCTTGGACGGCTATGCGGGGACCATGCGCGCAGGGGTGACGAGTTCCAGCTACGGCACTTACCCGTACAGCTTCAAGGTTGAGCGGACGAAGATTCCTGTACGGCCGCTGCCAATGCCCGGTCCGCAACCAGCCATATTTGATCGGTTGGGGGGATTCTCCGGCAATCTCGTCCCGCAAGAATTCGACGGGCTTCGCGCTCCCGGACGAACTTTGACGGATCCACGACGCTAGACGCGCGGCGACAAGCTACCTTCGCTCCGTGATCACCGGGGCGGCTCCGAGAAACCCGGGGCGCTCCGAGATCACTCTGGGGCCGGGGGTGGGAACTCCAGATCATTCTGGACGTTGCGAACTCCCGGTTCCAGGCGGAGCAGACTCTCCGCGAGCTTGGCAGTGTCGCGAGAGCCGACCGATCCCGTCAGCCGGATGGTTCCGTCGTCGGCTTGCGTGACCTGGACCTGGTCCAATTGGGGAAAGCGGGCGGAGAGCTTGCCGAAGCGCACCTGAGCCGTCGAGACGACGGAGCCCACGTTCGCCGCCGGATAGTCGAAGGCCGCCTTCAATCGCGGGCGAATGGGAGCTTGTTGCTGGGATCCCCCGTTACCGCCGTTCTGGCCGCCGTTGAGCTGGCTGAGGAGGCCCTGGTCGAGCGAGCGGTTCCCTCCCCCTCCCTGCCGTCCGCCTTGACGACCAGTGTTTCCCTGCCCGTTCATCTGGCCCTGGGCCGAACGCCCGATGAAGGAATTGGCGTTCGTATTGCGACCGATGAAGCCTTGATTCTGCTGATTCACCGCTCCGCCGAATCCCGATCCCCCTACGCCGCCCCCGCCGGCGGTTCCTCCCTGGCCGAAGCCGCCGGCGCCTTGCCCGAATCCGCCCGCTCCCGCGCCCCCCGCTCCAAATCCAGTGGC
>JANRLN010000520.1:0-12967 GCA_033762515.1 Planctomycetaceae bacterium | reverse complement strand
GCACGTGACCACGCCGGAACCGTTCGGGCGGCTCGTCAACCAGGGGATGATTCTCGGAGAGATGGAGTTCACGGCGTACCGGGCAGTGAACCGCGGACAGTCGACGGTGGACATCAAACCAGAAGCCGAGGGGTCGCATCCCCTCGGCGCATTCGTCTCGGCGCGCGACGTCATTGAAGTAGGAGATCGGTCAACGACGACGTCAGGCACCACGGTGAGTGCGGTCCGTGTCGACCCCGAGCATGTAGAAAAGAAAGGGGACGCCTGGATTCTCAAGGAAGACCCCTCGATCGTCGTCGACGCCCGCTCGTTCAAGATGTCTAAATCCCGGGGCAATGTCATCAACCCCGATCACGTCGTGCAGGAGTACGGGGCTGATTCGCTGCGGATGTACGAGATGTTTATGGGCCCGCTCGAAGCCACCAAGCCCTGGAGCATGGCGGGGGTCGACGGCGTCTTCCGATTCCTCGGGCGCGTCTGGCGGTTGATGGTGGAGGAACGGGCCGATGAGGTTGCGTTGTCCTCCGCCGTGCAGGACGTCCCCGCGACGCGGGGTCAGTTGCGGATTCTGCACAAGACGATCAAAGCCGTCACCGACGATCTCGACAAACTGTCGTTCAACACCGCCATCAGTCGGATGATGGAATTCACGAACGAGTTTACTTCGATGGAGGTGCGCCCGAAGTCGGTGCTGGAGCCGTTTGTCCTGTTGCTGTCCCCCTTCGCTCCCCATGCTGCCGAAGAATTGTGGGAACTGCTCGGTCACACGCAGTCGCTGGCCTATGAACCCTGGCCGACGTACGACGCGGCGCTGCTGGTCGAATCGGAAATCGAAGTCCCGGTGCAGGTGAACGGCAAGGTCCGCGGCAAGGTCACGGTCCCCGCCGACGCCGACCAAGCCGCGGTTGAAGCCGCGGCGAAGGCTCACGAATCGATCGCTCAGAACCTCGCGGGAAAGACGATTGCCAAGGTGATTTATGTGCCGGGGAAGTTGCTGAACATGGTGGTGAAATAGGAGTTGCGAAGGGGACCTGTTCGCGTATTATCAAGTGCGTCGCTGAAAGTCACTCTCGGAATCTCAGGAGACGGTGATGGCATCTGCGGGCGTGTTGATCGAGTCCGACGTCTACAGCATTGACGAAGGGGACGTGCCGTACGAAGTCGTCAACGGAGAATACCGGGAGGTCGAGCCGATGAGTGCGTATTCGACGGTGTTGGCGAACGTATTGATGTACCATCTGTCGACTGCCGCCCGCCAGCAGCGCATCGGCATGGCCGTGATGGAGACTCTGTTCACACTCCGAACGGAACCGCTGCTGCGTCGCCAGCCGGATGTGGCGCTGGTGCACTACGCCCGCTGGGGGGCCGGACCTCCCCACGTCGGAATGGCTTGGGATACCGTGCCGAATCTTGCCGTCGAGATCGTCAGCCCGTCGAACGTTGCTGACGATCTTGACCAGAAGGTGGTGGACTATCTGTCATCCGGCGTGGAAGAAGCATGGATCTTGTATCCCGAGTCGCGTCGGATGTTCCGGCATCGCAGTCTCACAGAGGTCGTGGTTATCACCGAGAGGGATGTGATTGACGGGGGAGAATTACTCCCAGGATTCTCACTCCCGTTGGCGACATTGTTTGCTGAAGCGGAACCGCCGGCGGTGTGATTGTCACGAACAATGTGAAGGCAGGAACATCAGACTTGAGAAGCCCAGGTTTCGCGAACCCTGGGCTTCCGAGCGCTATCCATGACTCCTCATCCCCAACTCGAACAACTGCGCACCGCATTGCACACGCACTGGGGCTATGAGGACTTCCGCGCCAATCAGCTCGAAGCGATGACGGCCGTCCTCGAACATCGCGACTCGGTGGTCGTGCTTCCCACCGGCGGCGGAAAGTCGCTGTGTTATCAGGTCCCCGCCGTGGTGATGGACGGCTTTGCGGTCATCGTGTCTCCCTTGATCTCCCTGATGAAGGATCAGGTCGACGCCCTCACGGAGTGCGGCATTCCGGCGGCGGCCGTCAACAGTTCGGTTTCGGCGGAAGAACGCCGCCGGGTGGCGAACGAAATTCGGGGCGGTCGTCTGAAACTCCTGTATGTCGCTCCGGAGCGGCTCTGCACCGAACGGATGCTCGACTTTCTCCAGGAGACCCCCGTCGCCTTCTTCGCCATCGACGAAGCCCACTGCATCAGCTCGTGGGGGCACGATTTTCGGCCCGAGTATCGGCTCCTTGGCCAACTGCGCGAGCGGTTCCCCAACATCGGCGTGCACGCCTACACGGCCACGGCCACCGAGCAGGTTCGCTGCGACATCGCGGCGCAACTATGCCACGGCGAACATCGTTTTATCGTTGGTTCGTTCGACCGTCCGAACCTCACGTATCGGGTGCTGCGCCGGCAATCGGTGAGCGTTCAAGTCCGCGAAGTTCTGGATCGGCATCGCGAGGAAGCAGGAATCATCTACTGCATCTCCCGCAAAGAGGTCGACGCCACCGCCGCGGAATTGCGCGCTGCCGGCTACCGAGCAGCGGCCTATCACGCGGGCTTGACCGATGTGGAACGGCATCGCAATCAGGACGCCTTCCTCAACGAGAAGATCGACATCGTTGTGGCGACCGTCGCTTTTGGAATGGGGATCGACAAACCCAACGTCCGGTTTGTGATCCACACGTCGGCCCCGAAATCACTGGAACATTATCAGCAGGAAACCGGCCGCGCCGGTCGCGACGGCCTCGAATCGGAGTGCTGCCTGTTCTACGGCCCCGGGGACTTCATCACCTGGCAGAGGCTGCAGGATGATCTCACGGGCCGGGCCAAAGAGCAGATGCTGCTGAACCTGCGGGAGATGGAACGCTATTGCACGTCGGTGTCGTGCCGGCATGCCGCGCTGGTGGAATACTTCGGGCAGACCTATGAGCGGCCGGCGTGCGGGGCCTGTGACGCCTGCCTCAATCAATTGGAACTTGTGCCCGAACCGCTGATTGTGGCGCAGAAAATCTTGTCCTGCGTCGTGCGCGTGGAGCAGAACTACGGCGGCGACTATGTTTCGCAGGTGCTGACAGGTTCCAAAGATCAACGCATTCTCGACAACGGCCACGACCGCCTGTCGACCTATGGACTTTTGAAGGATCACCGCAAGAACGCCGTGCGCGAATGGATCGAGCAACTTACCGGACAAGGCTTTCTGGCGAAGGAGGGGGAGTACCGCGTCCTGCGAGTGACGCCGTCGGGACGCAGACTCCTCAAGGGGGAGGAGACGCCCCGGTTGCTGCAGCCCTCAAAGACCAAGCCGGCTGCAGCACCGGCGCGCGTGGTGTCTTCGATGGTGGGGGTCGATGCCGGTCTCTTTGATCATCTGAGAAAGCTGCGGCGACAATTGGCAGAGGCCCGCGGCGTCCCGCCGTTTGTGGTTTTCGGCGACGTGACGCTGCAGGAACTGGCCCGCGTGCGCCCCGTCACTGCGGCCGAGTTTCGTCAGATCCACGGTGTCGGCGATCACAAGGCGGCGGAGTACGGAGCGACGTTCGTTGAGGCGATCGTCGCCTACTGCGCCGAACATGAACTGACGACCAGTCAACCGTCGGTGGTGTCGCGAGTCGAAAAAGTGGATCGGAATTCTTCGCAGGGGGCGGCAGACGCCCTCTTCCGACAAGGCAAATCGATCGCGGAAGTCGCCGAGACGCTCGGGCGGGCGGTCTCCACGACGACGCAGTACCTGACCCATTATCTGGCCGAACAGGGGGTCACCTCGCCCGAGCCCTGGCTGGACTGGGCGACATTCGATCGGATTCGCATCGTGGCTCAAGAACTGCCGCTCGATCGGCTCAAGCCCGCGTACGACGCTCTCAATGGAGAGGTGTCGTACGATCAACTCCGCATCGCGTTCACCTGTTTGCAGAATGCGGGGTTGGGAACGTCGCAGCAAGGAGCACTCGAAGCCCGTGGATAGCAATCCCCGGGCTTCGATTTGCGTCAATGAGCCGTGAGTTCACGCAGCGCGGCGCTGAGGATCGAACGCCGGGACCGTGTGCGATTCGAAATTCCAGGTGTGTCGGATCGCATAGTTCGGCATGCCGCGGACTTCAAAGAAGATTCGCGAGCAGAGTTCGCCCAGCATCCCCAGAAACAGGAACTGGGCCGACAGCATCACCGACAGACACGTCAGCAGGAGGAGCGGGTTGCCGGTCATGTCGACCCCGGCCGCGACCTTCATCCAGGCGGTGGCCGCACCAGAGACGCCGCCGAGGCCCATGCAGGCCAGGCCGATCATGCCGAACAACTTCATCGGGCTGGCGGCGTAGTGGATCATGTACTTGACGGTGAGGAGGTCGAGAATCACGCGGGTGGTTCGGGACAGCCCGTATTTCGAGGTGCCGAAGCGGCGGGCATGGTGATTGGTCACCACCTCGACGCAACGGGCGCCGCGCCAGTGAGCCAGGATCGGAATGAAGCGGTGCATTTCGCCGTAGAGTTGCAGTTCCTGGGCGATCTCGGTGCGAATCGCCTTCAGGCTGCAGCCGAGGTCATGCACGGGAAACTGCGTCACTTTGGAAATGATCCAGTTGGCGATCTTTGACGGCAGCTTGCGATCGAGGAACGAGTCCTGCCGCTTCTTGCGCCAGCCGTGGACGAGGTCGTAGCCTTCGTCGAGCTTGGCGAGCATCATCGGAATATCGGTGGGGTCGTTCTGCAGGTCGCCGTCCATGAGAACGGTGACGTCGCAGCTAGCCGCCTGAATGCCGGCCTGCATCGCCGCGGTCTGCCCGTAGTTCTTGCGGAATTCGATCACTTTTACGTGCGAATCGGTCGCCGCGAGTTCCGCCAGGGCCTTGCTGGACCCATCGCGGGAGCCGTCGTTGACGAGAATCAGTTCCCATTCCTGATTGAGCGGCCGCATCACATTCGCGATGGCTGCGTAGAGCAGGGGGATATTCTCGACTTCGTTGTAGATGGGTACGACGACCGACACACTCATCGGGGCATCCCTGCCTGGGAAAAAACGGCGCCGACAGCGGGTCCGTCCGCCGCTCAGCTTGGGGGAGTGTGACACATGGCGGGTTTGACGTAAAGAGCGGTTTCGCCAGCGGTTATCGGCGAAAACTGCCGCCGCGTCAGCGGGTGAATGGGGCGCCGGACGTCATCCGGAATCGAAACGGCGGCTTGCCGGTAATGTCGCTGCTGTCGCAACTCGGACACCAGAACGTCTCCACATGACGAACCATCAGGTCGGTCCCCGCGAAGTGGCTGACACCCGGCGGACGTTCGGGGTTGTACATCGTGTCGGTCATGTCGCGCAGCAGAACCACGTCTTTTCCGAGCTTGGTCATCTGCCGAATCCCAAATGGTCGGCCGAGAACGCACATGTTCAAGTGCACGCCGCAGAGGATCACATGCTGGATTCCTCGTTCCTGCAGCAGGTTCCACGTCTCCTGGCCGTTGTCGGTGAGGGCATCGCCGGGGAAGAGTTCGATCCCCGCGTTCTGGCGGGTCCACGGGGGCTCGATGGCACATTTCTCGATGCAATCGCAGCCCATGTCGGAATCGTCGATCGGCAGCACCCCCTCGTGGGCGCCGTCGGTCCAGCACCACGCGGTCCCCCAGCGCGGCGAAGTCGACAGGGGGATCGGCGTCGCGGAAAACCTGGCGTTCTGCGCCAATGTCCGTTGAGGCGTCCCGGCGTAGAAATCGGTGACGCTGCTCGGGGCGTGGATGATGAACACCCCCTGGCTCCGCGCGGCCTTGAGCATCTCGTTCAGCGGCCCGACCAGTTCGCCCACACGGCGCTCGGCGGATTTGCACCAATGTCGATCCCACATGTCGCAGACGATGATCGCCGTTTCGCGCGGTTGCCATTCGAGCGTCTTGGAAACCGGCGCGGCGGGACTGTCGGTGTCCGTCTTGAGCCGCGACCGAACCGTCAGCTTGAGCGGTGCAGTATCGTCCGCACCCCAGGCGACCAATCCCACAGCGATTCCGACCACTGCCAACCCTTCCACGAGCGGAACATGCCACGACTTGGTCACGTTGAATCTCCTGAATCGGCCTTGCAGATGGATGACCGGCTGTCGCGATCTGAGCCTTGTGGCAGGGGAAAGTCAATGTCGACGGTGTTTTGCGATGACCTCTCATCAAGTCGCCCGGTGGACGCCGAGTCGCGGGTGGGCTAATCTATCAATCGAGCTTGATGCTTCCGTTTGGCGAGGGATGTTCATGATTCGAACGATGGTGGTCTGCCTTGGAGCGCTCGTCGGCGCAACGTCGCTGGCAAGCAGCGCTCTCGCGCAAGAATGGACTCGGTTTCGTGGCCCCAACGGGACCGGATTGAGCGATGCCGCGGGAATCCCCACGACGTGGACCGAAAAGGATTACCACTGGAAAACACTCCTTCCGGCTGGGGGGCATTCGTCCCCGGTGATCTGGAAGGACCTCGTCTTTCTGACGGGAGCCAATGACGAAACCGGTCGCCGGTTCGTCTTCGCCATCAGCACGACCAGCGGTCAAGTCGTCTGGACTAAGGACTATCCGCTGGCGGTGCATCGCAAGCACAAGCTCAACAGCTTCGCCTCGCCGACGTGTGCCGTCGACGACAAGCACGTGTATGCGTCGTGGACCACTCCAGACGAATACAGCGTCAAGGCCTTCACCCACGACGGCCGCGAGGTCTGGTCGCGGAGCTTGGGGCCCTTCGTCAGCCAGCACAGCGGGGGAGTTTCGCCCATTGTGTTCGACGAACTCCTGATCGTCAGCAACGAACAAGACGTCGAAGGGGGCGGACAGAGCTTCCTCACGGCCCTCGATCGGATGACGGGAGAACCAGTCTGGAAGCTGGAACGGGCCAGCGACGTGGTCACCTACTCGACGCCGTGTGTCCGGATCACTCCAGAGGGCAAGCAGGAACTGCTGTTCAACAGCAAATCCTACGGCATCAGCGGGATCGATCCCCTCACCGGAAAAGTGAACTGGGAAGTGACCGGACTCTTTGACAAACGGAGTTGCAGCTCCTCGGTGATCGCCGCGGGGGACATTCTGATCGGGAGCTGCGGATCCGGCGGCGGGGGCAACTACGTGGTCGGAGTGATTCCCGGTACGCCCTCAGACCCCAAGTCGGGCAAAGTCGCGTACAAGATCGACAAGGCCGCCCCATACGTTCCAACGCCGCTGGCCAAGGGGGATCTGCTGTTCCTCTGGAGTGACGCCGGAATCGTCAGTTGCGTCGACGGCAAGACCGGCGAAGTTTACCGGCAGAAACGCATCGGTGGGACGTTCTACGGCTCTCCCATCTGCGTACAGGACCGGTTGTATGCAATCAACACCGCGGGCGACGTCGTCGTCCTTGCCGCCGACAAAGATCTGACGGAGCTGGCCGTCAACCCCCTCGGGGAACTCTGCCATTCCACTCCAGCCGTGGCTGATGGCCGGCTCTACCTGCGGACGAACGAGCACCTGATCAGCCTCGGCGGCAAGAAGTAGCCGCACCGCTCGGCGACGGCGGCGCCATGGAGACCAGGCCGCAGCGTCCCTCAACACTCAACCCTGAACTCTCAACTCTTTTTTCGGTGGCGGCTCATGCGGTGGTTGTCGCGGACGGCGGTCTTGTGGATGTCTCTCGGCGTTGTGCAGGGGATCGTCGCGGACGACCTGCCGTGGAATCAATTTCGTGGGCCGCGCGGCGACGGGACGTCGAAGTCAACGAACCTTCCGGTCACATTCGCCGAAGGGTCGCCGGAGATCGTCTGGAAAACCCCGGTGCCGGGCCGGGCGTGGTCCTCGCCGGTTGTCTGGGGTCAGCAGATCTGGATCACAAACGCTCCCGAGATTCAGAACCTCGCCGAAGGACAGAAACAGCTGGAACAGCCGCTCAAGCTGTCCGCCGTCTGCCTCGACCTGCAGACCGGAAAGGTGTTGCACGATCTGGTTCTTTTTGAAGTCATCAAGCCGCAATTCACGCACGCCACCAACAGCTATGGTTCGCCGACGCCGAATCTCGAAGAGGGACGCGCGTACGTCCATTTCGGGGCCTATGGAACCGCATGCCTGGAACTGCCGTCCGGTAAGGTTCTGTGGAAGCGCGACGACCTCCCCTGCGACCACTTCCGCGGACCCGGGTCCTCACCAATCGTTTACGGTGACCTGCTCTATCTCACCATGGATGGCTTCGATTTCCAGTACATTGCCGCGCTCAACAAGCACACCGGTAAGACGGTTTGGCGGCAGGACCGGAATGTCGATTTCGGCACCACCGACGGCGACGCCAAGAAGGGGTATTCCACCCCGATTCTCATCGAAGCCGGCGGGAAGGAAATGCTCATCAGCCCCTTCGCATCCGCCACGATCGCCTATGAACCCAAAACGGGCGCGCGAATGTGGATGGTGCGTCACGGCGGCATGAATGCGGCCGCGCGACCGCTGTACGGCAACGGCCTGGTCTACATCAACTCCGCCGACGGCCCCAACCCTCTGGTAACGGTGAATCCCGACGGGGTGGGAGATCTGACGGAAAAGATCGTCTGGCGGACGAACAAGTCGGTCCCCAAACGTTCGTCGCAACTGCTGATCGGGGACTCGCTGTTCATGATGAACGACGGAGGCGTTGCGTCCTGCCTGAATGCCCTGACCGGCGAAGTTCTCTGGACCAAGCGCCTTCCCGGCGAATACTGGTCCTCCCCGCTGTGCGCCAACGGCATGATCTACTGCTGTTCGCAGAAGGGGGAGATTCAGGTCTTCAAGGCCAGCCGCGACTTTGAACTGGTCGCCGAAAATCACCTCGACGATGGGTTCAACGCATCGCCCGCCGTTGCGGGAGATTCGCTGATCCTGCGGTCCAAGACGCACGTCTACCGAATCGCGAAACCGCAAGCCACCGCCGGGCAATAAGGCGTCGATTACGTCAGGTTGTGCAGCGGGCCGGCGCTGCAGTAATCGGGGTTGCCGAAGCGGTCGAGGCGATGACCGAACGCGTGGGCCACCGACAAGAGCAACCGGTTGTGCGGTTCCTTGTCGTACTTGAGTGACCGCCCCATCCGGAAGTCGAGGCCGTTCCCTACCAGGACGAACGGGATGTCGTTCAGGGTGTGCGAATTCCCCTTGCCGAGCTCGTTGGTCCAGACAATGGTGGTGTTGTCGAGCAGGCTGCCGGTCCCGCCGGGTTCCGGGGTCTCAGCCAGCCGCTTGACGAGATAGGCCAATTGCTCGCAGTACCAGGTGTTGATCTTTGTGAGCTTCTCAACCGCGGACTCGTTGGTGTCGGGTTCGTGCGACAGCTCGTGGTGACCTTCGTCGACGCCGATCCAGCGCATCTTTGCCTGCCCCACGGAGTTCGTGTACTGCAGCGTGGCGACGCGGTTGAAGTCGTTGGCGAAACTGTTGACCAGCAGCTCGATCTGCATCCGGCTGATGGTGGGCATGTTGTCGTTTTCGTCTTTGACTCCCGCCTCAAGATCCGGCACGGCATGCTGCAGCGTCAGGTCGCCCGACGACTGCAGCTCGGATTCCATCTCGCGTACGAAGGTCGCATGTTCCTCGAGCAATTTTCGGTCTGCGGTGCTGACGCGCGCTCCGAGCTTCTGCAGATCCGACCGGACGTCATCCAGGATGCTCCGCAGCGTGGCCTGATCCCGCAGGCGGCCGTAGAGCTTGCCGAACATCTGGTACGGATCGTCGATGGGCGCGATCGGCTTGTTTGGTCCGGAATACGACATCCGGGTCCAGGTGTCGGCCCGGTCGGGAACCATGACGCCGAATTCGAGCGAACCGAAGCGCGTGCGAGTTTCCGTCTGGGCCTGCAGGACGTTCTTCAGTTCCTGATCGATCGACAGACCACTTGACCAGCCGGCCGGCGTATGCGAGCCCCCCTGGATGTTGCCGGGGAACAACTCGGTCCCGGTCAGCAGGCAACCGATGCCGCGCATGTGGTTGTCGCCGTCTCCCTGAATCCTGTCGCAGACGCCGTTCAGTACGAGCGTGCGATCGCGATACGGTTCCAACGGCGAGAGGATCGGTTTGAAGGCTTCCAGCGGCCCCTCGGCGTCGGGCCAGAACTTGTCGGGAATGACCCCATTCGGACTGAACATCACCACCAGCCGCTGCTTCCGTTGACTCTGATTGGCGAACCCGAGGCTGGGTAGATTCAGCATGAACGGCAGCGCAGCCGCGCTCAAACCCAGATCACGCAGGAATTCACGACGGCTGGCAGTGCGAGGCATTACGCGGCTCCGGTGGGCGGCAGTCAGGTGGGAGACGGAATTCTAGGCGAGGTCTTGTGGAAATTGCGAGGTTTGATGCGTCCAGTTTCGATCGGTGACGGGTTTTCCTGGCCGGGCGGGGTGTCTAGGGTGAGCTTGTGACTTTGTGTTCACTGTCGGGAATCAGCGCCGCGGCGGCGGCGATCTCGACCTGCAATCGGCGGATGTGAAATCCCTGCTGCTGGAATTTCTTGGTCAATTGTTCGGCAGTGGTCGGCCCGAAGGCGCGAATCGGCTGCTTGATCTGGTATTGAAACAACTGCTCGGCAAACGCCGCGTGCGTCTCAGAATCCGCGGCCAGGAATTCGGCGAGTTCGCGAACGCCGCGAAATTTGATCTCCCGACCGCTGCGGGTGATGTAGGACCCCTCGGCGTCGACGGCCTTGCCTTTCTCCCGGTCCCGATATCGGCCGACGGCGTCGAAGTGCTCCAGACCGAAACCCAGCGGATTGATCAGGCTATGGCACGACTGACACGTCGCCGGGCTCGTCTGCAGAACCACCCGTTCCCGCGTGGTCAGATCTGCGTGCAGATCGGGAGCCAGCGGAGCGACGGCCACCGGCGGCGTTCGTAAAGAACGCCCGAGGATGTTGCGGGCCACAAACACCCCGCGATGAATCGGCGAACTCGTGCCGTGGTAGGCGAACCCCGCCAGCAGGAACGGGTGCGACAACACTCCGGCCCGCGACTGTGGTTCGAGCGCCACCTTCTGGAAATCAGCGTTCTCCTCAACTTGCGCGCCGTAGAACTTCGCCAAACGGCTGTTGAGGAACAGCGCATCGCTGAGCAGCAGCTCGCGAAAATCGGCGGTCTCGCTGCGCATCACCTCATCCAGCGACAGGTCGAGCGAGGTCCTCAAGTCGGAGACCAGCGGGGCGGTGAAGTCGGGGTAGAGACTCTCGTCCTTGGACACATCGTGCAAATGGTCCATCTTCAACCATTGATGCAAAAACTCGCGGAGCTTTCCTTCGCAGCGCAGGTCGCGGACCATGCGTTCGGCCTGTCGCCGAATCTGCTCGGGGGACTGCAGTTCGTTTTTTCGCGCCGCATCCCGCAATTGCTGGTCCGGAATGGAATCCCACAAGGCGAACGAGAGTCGCGAGGCGACGTTGTAAGAATCGTTGTCCCCCTCCAATTCGCGATACAGGAACCGCGGCGACAGCAGCGTCAGGAGGACGGCGCGCTGCACGGCGACATCAATGTGGGACGCCTCGGCGAACTGCTGATCGACGATCCGCTTACGATCTTCGTCGGACAGTGGTCGGCGAAACGCGCGCTCGGCGAACTGCGCACAAAACGCCTTCAGCTTCTCAACGCGATTTCCCGCATCGCTCTTGGTATTCGCCAGTTCATTCGCTTCCGCGACGACATAGGCCGACGTCTCCAACGCGGCGTTGGTCGCCGCTTCGTCCCAGGCTTTGGAGACCGACGTCCCCCGCTCGTAGCCCACGCTGCGATCGTCCGGCGGAAACGGCGTGGTGACGACGAACGACTCCGCGAACGACTCGGGCGTCAGGCAGCGGGCGGGAATTGTTTCCAGTTCGCGGTGCGGCGGCTTCCAGAGGAGCTCGATGGTCCCCACTTTCTCGCGGGACTTGTAATGCTCCAGACGCAGGGGATAGACGCGGCCGCCGATGAGAAACATCGTCGCCCGGTATTCGGTATCCGTTCCCGATTTGACTCCGACGTCGATCGTCGGCGTCTCCCAACCCGCATTGACCCACAGTTTCACCGAATTCTCGGAGCGCACGACAAATTCGTAGTCGCCGGTTTCGGGAACGAAGACCCCGCCGCTCCAGCGATTGAAATACTCCTTGGGTTCCAGCTTGGCGGGGTCGGGGCTGGTCTCGCCGAAGTCGAACTTCACCACGGGATCGAGGCGTTCGATCTCACGGTCTTCCTTGCGGGACCGCCGATTCTTGAAATACTCCCCTTTGAGGCCATGCTGATCATTCAGACGGTTTGACCAGCGGAAGCTCTCGATGAGATCTGCCACCGACTGCCGGTACTGCCGGACAGTCAGTCGCGAGAGCTCGACACGCGCCGGCTGGTTGCGGGCCTGCGCCGTGGGCGAATAAAAGGCTTGATGAATGTACTCCGCGACATGGCGGGACTCTTCGGCACTGCACTTCTCCGGCTCCCCTTCCGGCATCGTCTTGTCGATATAGGCCGCGAGTTCGCCGATGGAGCGATCACCGATGAGGGGATTCGAGTACGCCGACGCCACCCCTTCACCAGCCTTGCCATGACACGCGGCGCACAGCTTCTGATAAATCAACTGCCCTGCGGGCGGCTCGTCGGCCGACGCCGGCGACAGCCAGAGCGTCACCGCGATCCCCATCACAGGCACCCAGCGATCGAACGTGGCGAGGCGATGCATGGCAAAGTCCATCAACCGAGAGGAACCACTGGTCTCAGGGACTCCAAGTCCGTGGGGGTGATTCTGGCGTTGGGGTAGGACCGCGGCCGACGTTTTGGGAACGGCGAGCCCACGGAAATTCCGGCGGGAGTTTCACTGAATTCTATAGAATCGGGATCGCCCTGACAATGCATGGGCCAATGACTGCGCATTCGGCGCAACCATCACGCATTAGGAGTTACGCAGTGGCGGGGTTTAGATGGCGATAGTGGGGGTGGGTGCGGTAGGCGCGGATGGCGTCGCGGACGATGGCCCACTTGGCAGAAAGCCAGTTCATTCCGGTCTGGAAGCACCAGTTCTCGATCACCAGAA
>JANRLN010000519.1:0-2416 GCA_033762515.1 Planctomycetaceae bacterium | reverse complement strand
CAGCTACCGCAAGTTCATCCAGAACATCGATCGCGAGGCCTTCGAGAACGCGGGCGAGGCAGAGCGCCTGGCGATCGAAGCAATGGGAGCCCGCCCGGCCTACCGCGCCCCCGAACTTCCCAAGCCGGAAGGTCCTGGACGGGAATGGACCATGGCCGACGTTCTGGCCCTCGCCAGCGACAAGCCCCTGAAGGGGCGCAACTTCAAGAACGGCGAAAAAATGTTCGCCGCCACGCGCTGCATCGTCTGCCATCGGTTTAACGGCGACGGCGGCGCGACGGGACCCGACCTGACCCAGGCCGCCGGCCGCTTTTCGCTCAAGGACATGTGCGAATCGATCCTCGACCCCAGCAAGATTGTTTCGGATCAGTACAAGGCGACAATCGTCGAAACCTCCGGGGGCAAGGTCTATACCGGCCGAGTGGTCTCAGACACCCCGGATTCGCTGACGATGTCGATCGACCAGGAAGACGCCACCAAGCTGGCGAAGATCGCAAAGGCCGACATCGAATCCCAGTCGCTGTCGCCGGTCTCGCTGATGCCGAAGGACCTCTTGAAACCCCTCAACGAGAACGAAGTGCTGGATCTGCTGGCGTATATCCTCGCCCGCGGCAATCCCGGGGATGCGATGTTTCGGAAGTGATATGAAGCACTCGAAGCCCACCCATAACTATGGGTGGGCGTTTTCATTCCGCAACTGGAAACATCAGGCGGAGTTGTCCGCTGCCAGTCGCAAATCAAGCCGGTCGTCCGAGTTCAAATCGAGGACGACAACGGTCGTGCGTCCAACATCGGTCAACCCGACGATCACGACGCCGACTCGCTCAAAGTGATGATCCCAACCATCATGGCGCGGGTGGAAGAGCGGCGTCATTAGATCCGTCTCGGGATCGTAGCCAGCAATGTTGCTCCCTTTGTGCAGATTGCAGTCGATGCAGGCCAACGCCAAGTTTTCTGCTTCGTCGCTGCCGCCATGTTTCCGGGGTCGAATGTGCTCGACTTGCAATGCCGCAAGTGGCGACTCCGCTTGGGTCAATCCGCAATATTCACAGCGGTTCCCCGCGCGTCTCCGCACCAAATCCCGCAGTTGAGCGTCCATGACTCAGACTGCTGTCGTGAGACGTTTGCGCGCCTTCGCCTGCAGAATGGCGATGAACTTGTTGGCGCGGACGTAACCTTCGTATTCCGCGCGATCGACCTCGGAGAGCTCCCCTTCCGTCGACAATGCCGCCAGTTCCTCGATCCGCGCCTGCAGCCTCGCGTCGCCCTGGAATGACAGCAGCGCACGGGCCTGATCCTCTGTCATTAGAGGGAGAATCTGGTCGGTTCCACGCTCGAAAGCGTCGACGGCGGCAGGGGATGACATCAGCGACTCCGCTTCAGTGTTCATTCCATGATACGTTCAGAAGCCCACCTATTGCTATGGGTGGGCTTCTATTATGTGCGCTCACCGCAGCCGCGCCTGCACGTAGTCCACAACTTCCTTGATCGCCACCCGGTCCTGCTGCAGTGTGTCGCGGTCGCGGACGGTGACGGTGTCTTGCGACATCGTGTCGCCGTCGACCGTGATGCAGAACGGCGTGCCGATTTCGTCCATCCGGCGATACCGGCGGCCAATGGCCGCCTGCTGGTCGTAGGCGACCGCAATTCCCGCCTTCTTGAACCCGCGATAGATTTCCGCCGCCTTTTCGGGCATGCCGTCCTTCTTGATGAGCGGAAAGACCGCCACCTTGATCGGCGCCAGCTTGGGGTGCAGTTTGAGAACCAGGCGTTCCTGCATCACCCCCTTTTCGTCGGGTTGCTGGTCCTCGTGATAGGCTTCGCACAGGAACGCCAGGGTCGCCCGATCGCATCCGGCCGCCGGTTCGATCACGTGCGGAATGAAGCGCTCGCGGGATTGATCGTCGAAGTAGGTCAGATCCTTGCCGCTTCCCTGGTACTTCGGTTTGCCGTCGGGTCCCTTCTCAACGACGAGCTGACCGTTTTCCTTGCAGAGCTTTCCTTCCATGTGCGACCGCAGGTCGAAATCGCCGCGGTGGGCGATGCCTTCGAGTTCCCCGTACTCGCCGGCGTCGAGGAACGGGAACGCGTATTCGACGTCGGCGGTTCCGACCGAATAGTGCGACAGTTCGTCTTTCGCGTGCTCGCGAAGGATCAGGTTTTCTTTCGAGATCCCCAGGTTGATGTACCATTGATACCGGCGGTCGCGCCAGTACTGATACCACTGCAGCGATTGGCCCGGATGACAGAAGAACTCCATCTCCATCTGTTCGAATTCGCGCGAGCGGAAGGTGAAGTTCCGCGGCGTAATCTCGTTGCGGAAGCTCTTGCCGATCTGGGCGATTCCGAACGGAATCTTCACCCGCGAACTGTCGCAGACGTTCTTGAAGTTGACGAACATCCCCTGCGCGGTTTC
>JANRLN010000518.1:0-8019 GCA_033762515.1 Planctomycetaceae bacterium | reverse complement strand
GCCAGCAACGGGTTTATGCTCCCCATCGGCACACCGCCCAACGCCATCGTGTTCGGCACCGGGCGCATCCGCATGTCGCAGATGGTGACCTACGGATTGATCCTCGATCTTGCGGGGGTGGCGCTGATCGTACTGGCGACCTACACACTGCTCGTGCCGCAACTGCACATCGACACAAGCGTCTTGCCGGCGTGGGCCGTGCGAGGAGGATGACGACGGGAGGCGGCGAGTCGGTGCGTGCTGCGACGTGGCCCTTACGCTTCCGCCTCGCCCGCGAAGAAATAGGTGGCGACGGCTTCGTCCAGGAGCTCGTGCGTGATCACCGGCGGCAAGCCATGAAATTCGCATTGGTGCTGCACCAGCACCAGCAGATCCCGCGCGTGGCAGAAGCGGATCGAGCGCTTGGTCTGCAGGAAGTGAACCTCCAGCAGCCGGGCGATCACCTCGTCGCTCGCAAACGTCAACTGCAATTGTTCCGCCGAGCAGCGCAAGCGTCGGACGAACTCGTCGGTGGTGGGGCCTTCGACTTCGATCTTGTAGGGAATGCGCCGCAAGTAGGCTTCGTCCACCAGTTCCGTCGGCTTTAAATTGGTCGAGAGGACGAGGAACTGTTCGAACGGCACGCGGAACGACCGCCCCGATGGGAGCGGCAGATAATCGACCCGCGACTCCAGAGGGACGATCCAGCGATTGAGAAGCTCGTTGGGACGGACCCGCTGGCGGCCAAAGTCGTCGATGATCAGGACACCGCCATTGCTCTTCAGATGCAGCGGGGGTTGCATCAGTTTGCTCTGCGCGTCGACGCGAAAAAAGGTGGCATCGAGGTCCAGTTCCCCGCCGGCGATCACGGCGGGGCGACGGATCCGCACCCACCGCTCATCGGCGGCGTTGCCGACGCTGCCGTCCTGAGCAACCGGATGATGGACCAGGGGGTCAAAGAGGCGGACGATCTCGCCGCCAAAGCTGACGGCGTAGGGAATCCAGATGCTATCGGTGTAGGAGCCGACCATGCGTTCGGCGATGCTGGTCTTGCCGTTTCCCGGTGGCCCGCAGAGGAACATCGCCCGCCCGCCGGTGATCGCCCGTCCAAGCCGGCTCAGCAACTGGGGATGGATGCTCAGATCACCCAGCGCTTTCTTGAGGCTGTCGCTGGTCAACTTGGCGCGGGAAGGGGACTGCATCTCGACGCTGCGGACGTAGTCGCGATAAGAAACGGGGGCCGCTTCGCAGTAGGCGCACCGCGACGATTCCTGCCGGGCCTGAGCGAGTCCTTTTTCCGTGAGCAGGTATTCGTAGTCATGGCTGCCGACCGACTGTCGGATCTCCAGGAGTCTTTGCTCGCGGAGACTCTTCAGCAGCGGCTCAATGAGGCGGAACTGGATCTTTAAGGTTTCCGAGATGCCGGCGCCCGGTTGCCCGTTCCGTTGGAGCAGCAGTCGCAGAATCATGGATTCCAGGTCGCGACTGCGGATGTCGAGGGCGTCAAACGAATTGGGACGCGCCGGGAAGAACGTGGCCACTGGCAGGCGGACAGAGGAATCGGAGGCAATCGCTGCCGCTGCGGTGGCAGGACGTTTGCCTGGTTCTTGAAGGACCTTGCGCAGCAGCCAGCCGGCATCCGACTGTGCGGGGGCTTCGGCAGTGATGGGTGTGGTCACAGAGCGAAACTCGGCGAGCGGAGGGAACGTCAGGAGCGACGGCGCGGACTTTCCAACAGTTCCGCGACGGAAATCTAGGTCATGGCGTGAGAGGCCTGCCGAAAA
Organism: Planctomycetaceae bacterium; assembly: GCA_033762515.1. Classification (GTDB taxonomy): domain Bacteria; phylum Planctomycetota; class Planctomycetia; order Planctomycetales; family Planctomycetaceae; genus DSVQ01. The sequence goes on along the minus strand of JANRLN010000518.1, from coordinate 6,256 downwards.
CAACCTTGATAGCCGCGGGGATTTCTGAGCCGAACCGCGGCGTCGGCCCGCGCGCAGCGACTATCCGGCACAATCGCGCGTCTTACATCGGCCAACCGTCGGCCCGGTAGGCCTCGACTTCGAACGGGTTGTCGAGATACGGATGACGACCGCGACACCATAACCAAGCGCTGCACAACAGGTAGACTGGGATGAAGAACGGCCCCCAGCGCTCGTACTGCCGGACATGCACCCGCTCGTGTTTACGGGTCTGATCGAGCGTTGGCTCATCCTGGCCCAGAACGACATGTCCCAGCGTGATGGCGCTGATCCCGCCCCCCACCGCCGAGGCCCGGCTGAGACGCTGAAGGAGTTTCGGCGCGGTCGCTTCCAGCACGCCGTCGACCACGCGCATCCGGCCCCGTTCCCGCCAGGAGCAGAGGACGCCGATCAGTCCGACGCCGGTGCCCGGCAAAACCCACAGGTAGACGCCGACACGGACCAGGCCTCGCAGAAGTCTCATCGAGCAAACGCTCTCCCCGCCGACGCACAACGTTCCGTGAAAACTGGTCGCAGCGCCGCCGCCGCCCACTCTTCCGATCGATCCATCATCATCGCGGAGAGGGATTCGGTCCAGTACAACAGAAAGCGAACGCGGTGGCTGCCGTTTTGCGGATGGCGACTGACGCCGCGAACCCAGGAGATTCTCGGTGCTGCCTCCGGCCCATGTCGATCCCCGCCCGCGACTGCTGATCGTCGGTTGCAGCACCCGCGCGGCCGCCTGGTCGGCGGTGCGCGCGGGGTTTCGGCCGGTGTGCGCCGATCAATTCGGCGACCAGGACTTGCATCAGGTGGCGGAGGTGCTGCCGGTCGCGGATTACCCCGCCGGCCTGACGCGGGCGTTCCAGGCGACAACCGCGTCGGCGACGATCTATGTCGGCGCGGTTGAGAACTATCGCTCCATCGTCTCGACGATCGAATCCTACGAACTGTACCTCGGACGACTGCTGGGGGGGGATTCCCAATCACTGGCAATTCTCCGAGATCCCCGTCAACTGCAGTTGGCTGCGAGCGCGCTGGGGCTGCCGGCTACAGAAGTTCGTGGGACGGATTTTGAGATGTTCTCGACGTTCTCACACACGCTTCGACGCGTAACAACTGGCGAGACCCCGGTTGATCTCCCTGCGGACGGCGCCTGGCTGCGAAAGCCGATTCGGGGGGGAGGGGGTATTGGAATCACACTCCACACACGAACGAGCTCGAAGCGACTCCTACCAACTCAAGACGCCGTTTACTTTCAGAAATACGTCGCTGGAACATCCGCCTCGGCTCTACTGTTGGTCCGACCGGAAGCCGTCACCTGCCTCGGCTGGATGCTGCAGCTCATTGGAGATCCGGTCAGCGCGCCCCCCGAGCCCTTCTGTTACTGCGGCAGTATCGGTCCGATCGCACGGCCGGAACTCGATACCGAAATGCTGGCCGCGGCCGTCAGAAAACTGGTTGTGGGAACCCGATTCGCGGGTCTGATAGGGATCGACGTTATCTTCGCCGACGATGGACTGCATTTGATCGAGGTGAACCCACGGTACACGGCCTCCTGCGAGCTCCTGGAGTTGACCGCGCATCGGGCGCTCCTGACGGACCAGTGGCGGGCTCATTTCCCGGAGGACTGCAATCCGCCGCCGACGCCTGTGCCGTTTTCCGCGACCCGCAGGCGAACGTCGCCAATGCTGGGCAAACTCATCCTCTACGCCCGCAAGCAGGCCGTGGCCCCGGACTTGTCGCGACTCCTCCAGCCGCGCTCCCCCTGGAGCGTTCCCCTGGTTGCGGACATTCCCCGCATCGGCGCCCGCTTTGAGCGGGGGGAACCGCTCTGCACGGTTTTCGCCGGCGGCGACTCGGTGGAAGATGTCCGCCGCAAGCTGCGCCGCCGCGCGGATCGCGTGAGACGTTGGTTTGGGGATGCGGAGTGAAAGCAGGGCGTGGGTGGGACCGGTGCACGCGGCTCGCAGCCCCTCCGCCTTCCCTCATCGTTTCTTGATCGATCTTCCCCCTTGGGCTAAGATCCACACGCGTCGATGAATCTGTCCGAACTGCCCTTCCGCAAAGAGCCTTGGAGATGCCGAAAGCGACGGATGTCCGGATTAAGTTCGCTGCCTACACAGTCGAACCGCTGGCGTTTCGCGCCCCGTTGAAGTTTGGGGGACGAGTCATCGACAAGTCGTTCCTGCTGAACTGCACGTTGACTGTCGAGTCCCGCGACGGCAAACACCACGAGACCGGCTTTGGCAGCATGCCGGTCGGCAACATCTGGGCCTGGCCTTCCAGCACCGTCTCCGCCGAGCAGGGGGAGCAGGCGATGAAGGCATTCTGCGAGGAAGTCATCGAACTCGGGAGCGTCTGCACGGAGTATGGACACCCCATCGACCTCAGCTACCACCTGTCGGCGGAATACCGGCACACCGCGAAGACTCTGTGCCAGCGGATGAAACTGGCCGAGACGATGCCCGACCTGGCCCAGTTGGTGGCCGCCAGTCCGTTCGACGCCGCCCTGCACGACGCCTACGGTCGGCTGCACAACGCCAACTGCTACAACACGCTGTCAGCCAAGTTCATGAATCATGACTTGTCGGAATACCTGGACGACCAGTTCAAAGGGGAGTATCTCGACCAGTACACCACGCGGGAACCCAAGGCCACGATGCCGTTGTATCACCTCGTCGGAGCGCTCGACGCGCTGACGGCCGCCGACGTGACGAAAAAGATCGGCGACGGCATTCCCGAGACGCTCGCCGACTGGATTCCCTACAACGGCTTGACCCACATGAAGATCAAGCTCTCGGGGGAAGATTTCGCCTGGGACGTGGAGCGCGTGCTCGCCGTCGAGAAAGTCGCGGTCGAGGCGCAGGCCAAACGCGGCTGTCAGACCTGGGTCTATTCGCTCGACTTCAATGAGAAGTGCGCCAACGTGGACTACGTGGTCGACTTCCTCAAGACCATCCGCGAGAAATCGCCCGCCGCCTTCGACCGCGTGCAATACGTGGAACAGCCGACGCACCGCGATCTGAAGGCCCACCCCGAGAACAAGATGCACAAGGCCGCGGAGCTGAAGCCCGTGGTGATTGACGAGTCACTCGTCGATTACGACGCTCTGCTTCTCAGCCGCGAACAGGGCTACACCGGCGTGGCCCTGAAGGCATGCAAGGGGCAGACGGAATCGCTGCTGCTGGCCGCCGCCGCGCAGAAGTTCGGCATGTTCCTGTGCGTGCAGGATCTGTCGTGCCCCGGCTATTCCTTCCTGCATTCGGCCAGCCTGGCGGCCCGCATTCCCGGCATCGCGGCCATCGAAGGCAACAGCCGGCAGTATTGCCCCGGTCCGAACAAGTCCTACGCCAAGCGGTTCCCCGGCATGTTCGAGTTCAAGAACGGCAGCGTGCAGACCGGGTTGCTGAACGGCATCGGGCTGGGTTTCTAAGCCAAAGTGGATGCGGGAACGATCTAATCCATCTTCAGAGGACGGTTTCCTCCTCCATCCCGCGGTCGCCGTCATTCCGGGCGGGTTCACCAGCGGCGGGCCTGCAGTTCCTGCAGGTTTTGCACCGTGAGCAGCAGGAACATCATCGCGGTCATCTGCATTCCCATCTGAAACATGCCGGCGGCGACGAGCGCCCCGACGCCGATGCTGATCTTCATCGCGATGCCGTGGCCGTCGCGCACTCCGATCCCTTCCAGAATCGCACGGGTGGCCTGTCCGCCGTCCAGCGGGAGCACCGGGAGGAGATTCATCAGCGACCAGCCCACGTTGATCCAGACGAGATACCACATCGTTCGAGCGACGTATTCGTACGGTCGTTCATCCAGATGGCCCCGCAGATACTCCAGCAGAAACGGCGTCGCAACGAGGATCACCACTCCCAGGAAGAACTGGGGCAGAGGCCCGGCGAGGGTGATCATCAAGGAGCGAAACGGGCTCCAGTCGCGTCCGGGTTGAAAGGCGGCGTAGCCGCCGAAGTGGTGCAGCACGATGTGGGGCTGGTAACCAAAGGCTTCAGCGATCAGGGCGTGCCCCAACTCGTGAAACAACACCGACCCGAAGACGCACATCACCCACAGGAAGACGAGGTCGAACCGATCCGGGTCCCAGCCCAGCACCGCCGCCATGATCCAGAACGTGGGGATGACCCGGATCGGAATTCGAAACAGGTGCATCTGCAGATCAAACGGAGTGCCTTCGCCGAACATGAACGGTCCTTCGTGGGGGGGAAACGCTGACTGTAATGAGACCGGGCGCTGGTGTCGACCGCGCTCCCCTCGATCCTTTCCGCCGCGACCGTCGCGAGATCGCGAGTTCCCAGCACGCTTCACTTGACCCTGCGGCATCCCTCGCCTATCGTTTCCAGACACGCGGGTCGCCAGCGACCCTCATGCCGGGCGATTGGCTCAGTTGGTTAGAGCGCTTCCTTGACATGGAAGAGGTCACAGGTTCGAATCCTGTATCGCCCATTCGATGTAAACGATTGCTGAATCGAGACTTACGATACCGTCTGACGTTCAGACGTGCAGCACAGGCAAGCGGGATTTCGGTGCAGAACTGCACCGTTACCGATTGAGGGCTGCATCATGGGGCGTCCGAAGAACTCGATTCCGAAACTCTCCGCCGATAAAACTGGCCGCGCCTTCACAAAGGTGAACGGTCGTTTTATCTCTCTTGGCCGGGCCGGTACTCCCGAGGCTCAAACTCGGTACGCGGAGATTCTGACTGCTCACGCAAAGGGGCGGCTGGCAGATATCTCCGCTCCAAAATCCGTGAATGCCGTAAAAACGTCAGCGCTGACAATCAACGAACTGATTCTGCAGTTCGTGACCCGTGAACTTCCGAGGTACTCTCGCGGCGGTGCTCTGGCGTGGCGGGCCATGTTTCACGTCTTGCGTGAGCAGTTCGGCAAAACTCTGGTCACAGATTTCGGCCCGCTGAGGCTGCGCCTTCTCCGTGATGCGATGGTTGCCGGTTCAGATGACCGTCAGCCGTGGAGCCGGGATACCGTCAACCGGCAGACGAAGCGAGTTCAGCAACTGTTCCGATGGGGCGCTTCATGGGAGTTGGTGCCCGCTGAGATCGTTGCACGACTCGATACGGTTCGTGGCCTTTCCATCGGCGAGACGACCGCACACGAGAAAACGCCACGAGAAGCGGCGACAGCGGCAGATGTTGAAGCCGTCATGCCGCACTTGAAGCCCGTACACGCTGACATCCTGCGCCTCTTGGCGCTCACTGGCGCTCGCCGCGGGGAAATCCTGGGGCTGACAGGGGGGATGATCGAACGTCGCCCCGATGCGTGGATTGCGGAACTTCACGAACACAAGACCGCTCGCAAAGGCAAGCGCCGGTTTCTCGTCTTCAACGCGACCGCGCAGGCGATTCTCCTGCGTTACATGAAGGCCGATCCCTCGAAACGGTTCTTCGAAGTCCGTGGCGACACATTTTCGGCGGCGGTACGGACGGCATGCGTAGCGGCTGGCGTGGCACCGTTCGTGCCTCATCAATTGCGCCATGCGGCGGCGACGAAGCTGGTCAACGAGTTGGGCGTGGAAGTCGCGCAGGCGGTGCTAGGGCATTCTGACGCAATGATGACCGCGCATTACAGCCGGTCTGCGGAAGCTAAGGCTATCGAGGGCGTGAAGCGATTGGGCTAGGCGCTCGTCGCCAGCGGGATATCGTGGGTGTAACGCGCGGGATAGGACGGCCATCCGACAAGGGGACTCCTGAACCCCTTCCCGTTGCGTTTTTCACTTCAGGGCAACCGGCTGCAGGAGCTGGTTCAAATGGCAAAGAAAAGGGCTACGAAGCCTCCCGGCGAGTTCGTTAACGCGCCGTCCGTGTTTCTGCAGCGAATCGAACACTACACCGAAGTTTGCGGCCGTCTGGCGTGGAAGTGCTATTCCAAGGAACGGCCGGAACACATTCCCGCCGAAGTCTGGAACGATCCCCAGCAGCGATTGCTGCAGGTAAGCATTCCCGCCGACTCCCCCCGGATTGCGATCGATGCACAGAACACGCTGCAGCACGTAACCCGCGTTGCGCACATCCTGGCTGATCACGACTGGCCGCCCGAGTTCGACGCCGTGTTCTGTCACTTGATCGACGTCGGCGCACTGCTGCAGCGGATGCACGATGCTCCCCTCGAGGAGTTGGCGTCGAAACACGCCAAGTCTGCGGCAAACCTGCTGCAGGGTAACGGGGCGAAGAAAGCTAGGGCCGATGCCGTCCGTCAAGATG
>JANRLN010000517.1:0-2489 GCA_033762515.1 Planctomycetaceae bacterium | reverse complement strand
CTGATGTTCGACGGACACGGAGTATGCGTCGGTCTGAACCTCGTGGGCATGCGACGGGCCGGGATTGCCGCCAGTGATCGGGCCGAACTGAAGGCAGCCTACCGCCGCTTGTATCGTACTCCGGGAAGCCTTTCATCCGCTCTGGCCGACTTGTCGGCGATGATGGCATCTCCCGCGGGAATGCGGTTTCTGGACTTCCTCCAAGGGAACTCCAAACGGGGGATTCATGGGCATTCCATGCAGGATGCCGCGGCGACGTTGCCCCTGAACGCCCCCACCGTCAACGTGGCGTAACCACGGACGGCTCCGAACTCCCGTCAGTGGTCCCTGGTTTGGCCTAACGTGTGGGGCTGGCGGTCTCTTCAATCAGCCGCGAGCTGCACTGTTCGTGGATCTGGGCCGCCACTTGATTGGGATTGTAGCCCCCCGGCAGTCGCACGAGTGGCTTGCCATAGGTGCGGCAGAAATCCTGCACTTCGCCGTACGAGTGGCTCGACCAGCGAATGGCAAGCAGCACCATCGCGACTTCCGGTCGCGCGACGAACGGTTCAAATCCTGAAACCGATTCGTGAGCTCGGGTTTCGATCCAGATCAACTCAGAGAGATGAAACGCTTTCTCGAGAGCTTCCGCTGCCTGAGCCCGACGGTCGCCGCCGATCAGAATCACAGCCTTCCCGGCGAGCATGTTGGAGACTTCCACGACATGCGGCGAGATTTCATCGGGGGTGTCCTTCCCGTTGCGGTCTTCCCGCGTCGGCGCGGACGCGAGATAGCGGTCGATTTCCCGGATGGTTAACTGGAAGCCCTTGGGCATCTGCGCCAATTCCGGCAGTCGATCGACGTAGTCCACCAGCAGGTCGCGCAATTCCACGTTGCTCGGGGGCAGGCCTTCCGCAACCAGAGTGTGCACGTCCTCGGCGACCAGCGCCCAGGCGGCGAAGCAGTCGGGCGCATCGGCTGCGGGAAGCTGCGAGAGCTTATAGCGAATCCGGCCGAGGGCCTTCTTGCGGTTCGTGCTCTTTTTCCGACCGTTCTCCCAAGTCGAATCGAAATTCGTGATGCGGCTTGCCAAGTCCGACCAGCGGTCGGGTTCGGCCGGGTCATCGAGTCGCATGTACCGGCGAATGAAAATTTGGCGATCCATCGCCACGCTTTTGAGCCAACCGAACACCCGGGCCTGATCGTGATCGGTGGGAGGACCTTCGATCTTGGTGACGGAAATCCGCAGGGCCGACTGTGCTTCTGCCAGAAGATCGACCGCCTTCTCGAAGTATTCGGAACTGTCGTCGGCTTCATCGAGAATGCGGCGGATCAAGGAAACCGCGTCAGCCAGGACTTCGAAGCACCCCCCAAGCGTCAGCCAGGCGTTGCTGTCGGCGGGATTGGGAGCCGTCGAATGCGACATCCAGAGGAAACAGTCGGGCAACTGTTTGGCTTGCCAGATGAGATCGCGGTCTTTGGGTTCGATCTCGACTCGAAAGTCGTTGCCCTGCACCATCAACTTGCGGCGCTCGTCGGCCCAGCGGCAGGCTGCCGCCTTCAACTTGCACCGCGCCTCGATCATGGGGAGTTCGGCGTCGGTCGTGGGGAGCCATTTGACAAACGGCCGACGTTGATAGGCCTGAGGGTCTTGCTCGTCTTCGTAGGGCGGGGGCGCGGGAACAGTACTGACCGGCGGCGGCGGCGACGACGCCACTTCGAGTCGTCGGGCCAAGGGACCGGTGGGCCCGGTCGGACGCGGGAGAGGAATGATCGGGACCACGCGCGGGGCCGGTGCTGCGACAACATTCAGCGGATAATGACTCCCGTTGTTGGGAGTCTCAGATCCCATTTCCGGGGGGGCAGATACTGCTTCCAAAAGGGGCGTTTCCGGAGCGTCACCCTGCGACGGGAGTCGTTTTCCGGAAAAATCCGCCCTCAATTTCGCGATTTCAGTTTCTAGCTCGGCAACACGTCTGTGCAGAGCAGCAAACTCGGCGACGGCGGCCGTCAACAACTGAGCCATATCTGTAATCATGATTTTTTCTTTCTGAGAGACTCGCTCATCAATTCTTCATTTTAACGTCGAGAGAATCCAGAGAACAACAAAGGCAGATGGAGGAATTTCCCGCAGAATACATCCGATCTTGCCGCGGTGCTGTTTCGATCGACGCGAGTAGCCGAAGATCGTCTCCTGCCTAACCGCTTCGACCCGAGACCATAGGCGGATGGAGCGAATGACAACGGACACAGATTGCGTACGAGAAGGAAGTTGTTTGCATTCCCGCCATCTTCCAGCTCGACTGCGTTTGGCCCGCAGGGTGTGTAGACTCAGTAGATCTACGCATACCGCATTGTCATCAGAACTCGATCAACTTTCCATCCTACCTCTCGCAAAAAAAACCTCAATCCCTGTCAGTCTGGAAAAGTTAATGTGCGAGGATCGCCCTGTATCACAGGTGCTTGGACAAATGGGCACTGTGGTCGTCGTCCGACAACCACAGTGGTTG
>JANRLN010000516.1:0-4188 GCA_033762515.1 Planctomycetaceae bacterium | reverse complement strand
TAGCCGGTGGTCGCCGTCCGCGGCGCACCACCGGTACGTGACGCACGAGAGACGCGCGCATCCCGGAGGGATGCCGGCACAGTGCATGGTTCACGACGTGTGGGACGATTCGGAACGCACATTGCGTTGGCGAATGACGGCGCCGCGAACGTCATCCACGCGGCCGTCATCCCTTCGGGATGAACGGAAACGTTTCTCGATACCGTCGCCCGGTGGTGCGCCGCGGACGGCGACCACCGGCTAATCGCTGTGATCCCTCCGGGATCACAGTCGTGGAACATGAACCTGTAAGCATCATTGCATTTCCGCGCGGTAGAGGCCGAGCGCACCACCAATCTCGCCTCGCAAGATCGGCGCTCAGCGCCTCCTCTCCAGGTCAAGCAGATATTGCTTCCGGCGCAAGCCCCCTCCATAGCCGCCGAGTTGGCCGTCTTTGTTGACCACGCGGTGGCAGGGGATCAGGATCGCGATCCGGTTGAGACCGTTGGCGCGACCGACCGCACGGACGGCTTTCGGATTGTCGATCGCGACGGCCAGATCCTCGTACGACCGCGTCTCTCCGTAGGGGATGGTGAGGAGTTGTCGCCAGACCTGCTCCTGAAACGGCGTGCCGGGATAGACCAACGGAACCTCAAAGGACTGCAGTGTGCCTGCGAAATACGCCTCGATCTCCTGCTCCAAGTGTTCCAGATGCGGGTTGGAACCCGGCGTGACGGGAAGACGGAACAGCTTGCGGACGGTCGTGAACTGGGCTTCCAGCATCCGTCGATCGGAGAACTCCAGCAGACAGATCCCCTCGGATGTGGCTCCGGCGACGAGCGGCCCCAGAGGACTGCGCAGCCACGACAACGACACGCAGTCCCCGCCGCGATAGCTGCCGGGGGGATCGCCGAAGGTGCGGACGAAGGCTTCGCGGAAGCCGCTATGGGACTCGTAGCCGCTCTCGAAGACGGCGTCGTCAAGGTCGCCTCCTTGGCGAATCAGCGTCAACGCTCCAGACATTCGCCGCGATCGAGCGAAGGCCTGAAACGTCATTCCGTAGTGGCGAAGGAAATAGCGCCGCACCGTCGCCGGATCGATGCCGCGCCGCCGCAGATCACCTTCGGTCATGCGCACCGCCGGGTCCCGTTCGACGTCGGCCAGCAACTCGGTGACCCAGGCCGGCTGATCATCGACGGCCAGCGGACGACAACGTTTGCACGGGCGATAGCCTGCACTGATGGCGGCACTCGCCGTCGCAAAGTATTCCACATTCTTGGGCAACGGTTTGCGGGCCGGGCACGTCGGACGACAGAAGACTCCGGTCGTGCGGACGCCAAGAAAGAACAGACCGTTGTAGGAGGCGTCCCGCGCGAGGTACGCCCGCTCCATTTCAGCAGGTGGGGGGAGTGTGCTCATGCCGGAATTCTATCCCCGGCACGGAAAGCAGCTCCGCCGACTTTCGGGCGCGGATGTCGATAGGATCGTACGACCAATGCCGACCTACGGACTCCTTTCCGCACTCTCACCCGACGCATTCGCCGGAGCCGCGGCATCCACTGGCGATTCAACGGGCTCCGCTTCGGGACGATTCGAAGCGGCTGAGCCATCGGGCTCGGCGCCCGGCGGACGGGAGCGGCGACGGCGGGCGGCGGCGACTTCCTCCGCGTCGAGGAAGCCATCGGCATCGGCGTCGATCCGATCGAAGAATGGAACCATTCGTTCCGGGGCTTCTTCGCGGCTCACTTTGCCGTCGCCGTCGGCATCGCTGGCCATGATGTCGGGACGTTGGCCGCCGCCCATACCGGCTTCGCCTCCCATGCCGGTTGTCGCCGGCATTCGCGGAGCAGACATTGCGGGACCATTCATGGCGTCGGACGCCGCGGAACTCGGCACGTCTGTGAGGGCGACCGCCGCTTCCTCGGGCATCGGCGCATCCGCAGTGACCACTTCCATCACGGCAGGCCTCGATTCCGTGCCATCGTACGGAAGATGAATTTGAAAAGTGTCGGTCAAGCCGTGCCAGGAATAGGTGCGGACGTGCCAATGACTGTCGGTTTGGGTGCTGCACTGGGGCCAGCCCATAATGCACTGGGGGACATCGCTGAGGAGCAGTTCGACGTCGTGATGGGCCGTCTCTGCCTCTGCCAAGCGGGCCTGCAGCTTTCTCAGCGACATCTCATAGCCGAAGCGGGCGTGCGCCTGGAATCCGACGAGCACCAGCAGCAGCGCCATTCCGCTGCGGACGAGCCAATACTCCCACCGGGATCGCGGCGGGTTGACGGCAGGACTCGGCGCAGGAGGGAACGACGATGAGGAGGTCATGCATGCGACTCCGCTAGGTGGAACGAGGTGAGGTGCGAAAGGATGGTCGCTCCCTGAAGAATGCGAGCAGCACGGATCGCTGCCGAGAATTCGCAGCCAGGAGAGAGGTTGCGGCAGCATACACCGCCGCCAACTCGAAATCACGGACGGGATTGAGGAATTGCGGGACGTTGGATCCGGCCGCGTCGTCCCTGCCGATCACGCGTGCGTGTCCGCAGGGGTGTTCCCCACGAAGCAAAGGGGAGCCGAGACCTGTGTCTCGGCTCCCCTTTGCGGAAATCGGCGGCGGACGAATCTGACGTTGCTGTGACCGTTGATGTCTGGCACAGGCGCGTCAGTCAGGAAGCGACATCAGCGGTCCGTTAGCGCTGGACAAGGTCGATCGTTTGCTCGTCCGACAACTCGACCCAGGCGGTGGCCGAATCGTTGGGCAGATGGTGAACCTGCCAGTGTCCGGTCGCGTGCCCCACCACGGCTCCGGCGATTTGCGCGAGCGGACCGATGCCGATCACACTGTCGATCGAACCGCCGACGCGTGATCCGTAGTGGGGGTGCAGCACTTCCAGGCCCTCGATGTAATCCTGGCGATCTCCCTGCGTTTCGAGGTACGTCAGGGCGTCGCGCGTGGCGATGGTCTCATGCCAGAGGGTGATCACCGGCAGCTCATTCACCGCAGCATACGCGCCGGGATATTCGCGGGCATGGACGTCTTTGGCATAGGCGGCGGGCTGCATCGCGAGGGAAGGAATGTCGGAGTAAACATACAGGGAGTTTGTGTACGGGTTGTAGCGATCTCCACCGAAGAGACGTCCCGGGAAGATCGTATAGCCGACGACGCTGAGGGTCCCGATGGTGTACCGCCACCCGGCCCCCACTTCGCGATTCTCCGTGAGCCGACGCCACTCGTCTCCTGGGTCGTATTGATTCACGCGCACACAGACGTCCTGCAATCGGTTCCGTTCCAGGTAGGCGGCGACCGCATCCGACGTTTCGGGAGTGATCTTGTGGTTGTTCACCCGGCGATCCCACAGCAAGATTTTTCCGGGAATCCCCAACACCCAGCCGGCGCCGTCGACCAGCTTGTTCGGCCGTCCCGTCTGGACCTCAACCGACGATTCCGCTGCGGAGGGTGTGCAGCGAGTTTCCCCGACCGAGCGCCAGCCGGCGCCAAACAGGTAGGGTTCTGCTGCCGACACCGTCGACGCCGCCATGATGCACGCGAATCCGACAGCCCGCAGACAGATGCCACCAGAAATCATCATCCATGACTCCTCGATCTCAGGCCCGTGCCGCGGGGATCCGACTCGGTTGCCCAGACGGCACAGTCCATCTTCAGGAGTATCGGATCAGACGGAGCGTCAACTCGATGAAGAACGGCCGCCGACATTCCCCGCACACACCCCACTCCCCCCAGAACTCTCGGTTGCAGCAGAGGGCTGGGAATCCCCAGAATTTTGTTGAACACTTCGGCGGCGCGGGTGCATCATCCAGAGAGGGAGGACAGCCTCGGTGACAGACTCGGATCGGGAGTTGGTGTCGAGATTCGCACAAGACCGCGATTCAGAAGCGTTTGCGTTGTTGGTGGAGCGTTATAGCCGGTTGGTGCGGCAGGTCTGTCGACGCGTACTGCGGGACGAACACTTGGCCGAAGACGCCAGTCAGGCCACGTTCCTGGTTCTGGCGCGTCAGGCGGGGCGTCTGCGCAGTTGCGCCCGCAGCCTGCCGGCATGGTTGCACACGGTAGCGACCAATGCAGCGCTGCAACTGCGGCGATCGCGACTGGCCGCGCTGAAGCGAGAACAAGGGTACGTGGAGTTCGACGAACCGCAGACCGGACTTGCCGAACTCATCGGCGCCCTGGACGAAGAGCTCCAGCGCCTGCCT